>JBGPDL010000001.1:0-100486 GCA_041482275.1 Gemmatimonadota bacterium
CGGCGAGGCAACGCAATAGTTCCCTACTGGCGAGGCCCGCCAGCTTCAAGCGCATGTTAGGCAGCAGCCCCGAACGAGATCACCGGGATCCTTTACGCGCCCTTAGTTCCCGGTTCACGGCGTCGCGTAGCTCCGCGTCCATTTGAACGTTTAAGGACTCCTTAGTCCCAAGCAGATAGTCCACGATAACCTTGGCCGCTGAGTCCGCGCTGATGCGTTTATCGGCGTAAGCATCGAGGATCGTCATAATGGAATCGATTGATGGCACACTCGTCTGAACTGAATCTTGGGGACGGGGTGGGTACTGCCCGTAGACGTACCGAGGAGACGGCGCGAAGAAGAGAAGCACAAGGAGATAGAGAGTTCTCATGTGACACCCGGCTGCCGCCTAACGCACCGCGGTTAAGCTGCGCCGCCTGCTTCGGTCGGCGGGACGACGATCACAGATGAGCATGATCAATGTTAGGCGCACAATTGGAATTCTGCCAAGACCGGGCGGCGGCAGCTTCAACCGCTAGTTAGGCGGCGCGATCATTGGAAGTGGAGGAACCTCCTGATCGCACAGCGGCCCAGAAGCGCGCAACCCCTCGTGCTCCCAAGAACAATCCGACACCCAAAACAAGTTGGGCAACGGCTGACCAGTCAATGCGATGCAGCCACAGCCCTACTAGGCGAGAGATCGCCCCGATAACGAAGTAACAACCCAGTACGGACAGCGCTACCGCCTGCGTCTCCCGCACCGCGAGCGGTCCCGTATTAGCTGGAAAGAGGCGCTCAGCCAGACGGTCGCGGCCCAGAATGAGCAAGATCCCGAGCAGAACTGCGATGAGCGTGCCGATGAGGAGGCTGATGGCGTAAGAGACGGAAGCGGCCTGATCACCTGCGCTGTTGCTCGTATCTATTGGTTGCGCCCAGAGGCCAGTCGCGACGACGATCTGTGGAAGCCAACTAATGGCGATGAAGGCGCCAAGGACCGCGAACAGCACGCTTGCCAGCTGACGTTGGTTCATCGCGCCGCCTAACGGATCGCGCTTAAGCTGCGGGCGCAACGCCCGCGGGCGCAAGGCGGTGGAGCGGAGGGGGCAGCGGGGCGGCGAGGCAACGCAAGTCCTCCCTACTTGTGAGCGCCCGGCAGCTTCAAGCGCATGTTAGGCGCCGCGCCCTTAAGGCGCGACCGCGTGTGTGAAACGCCGGACGACGGCTCCGCAGGCGTCAGCAGACAGAGCGTGCACCTCGCAATAGCGAATGACCATTGATGTCGCAGCGACCCCACCTCTAAGCTCTGCCTCGACCGTCGAGCGCGGTCGTTCGGCTGTCACAGTCGCCTGCAGTGTCGAGAGAAGCGACGGATCGGCAGCCGCGATCCGATCGGCAGCGTCTTCCGCAGACGCCAGTGTCCAATGCGCGAGGACGCTGTCTATCATATGGCGCAGCCGCCCCTGTGATAAAAAGTCGGCGGCCATCAACTCAAGGTCGTAGGCCTGTAGCTCTGTGCGATTGTACTGGGCGGGGGAAGGCGATGTCGATGTGGAGTCGTGGACGTAGTCAGCCAAGAGGGACAACTGGTGTACCAGAAACACTCCGGCCCAAGTTGGCGTCACTCGCTCGGGCGCGATTAGCGCAACCAAGATGGTGGCTGTCGGATCCAGCTGAAGCGATCCCTTCATGCGTCGCAGGGCGTTACTGCCTGGCGGCACGACCACGAGCCAAGCAGGCATCCGCGGTCCTGGCACCAATGCCCGATAGGTGTCGCCGCTCATCGTGGCCCACGCGACCGCTTGAGTGCGAAAGCGCCCAAGTGCCCAGAGGGGCCAGAGAGCGGTCGAGGGATCGCTAGCCGACGGAGGGAGCGCCGCGATCAAGCTCGCGAATCCGCTGTCGTAGCCCGCGCGAATCTCCGCCACCACCTGGTCAGGTACTGGAGCCGGTCGATGCCCTTGCGAGGCCCCCGCCGACGGGTGCAGAAGAATTGGGAGGAGGATCAGAACGGACGGTCGCATGCGGTCCCAGTGTGTGCGCGGCGCCTAACTAGGTATTAGACTGCGAGCCTCGCAGCCTAATTCCGCTGGTTGACCTCAGAACACTGTGAAAGTGCAGCAAGGGAGTCCGGCGCGTTAGGGCGTTTTTGCGGCGCGGACGGGTGAAAATGCGACAAGGGATTGTGTTACGGATTGTGTTACCGCCGCAAGCGTCAGTAACCCCAAACACCCCCCTTTTGAGCACAACCTAGGCAACAAAAGGGGAGCCTCCGCATGAGCCTCCCTGTTTTGAAGACCAGTCGGACCACCAGGCCCGATCCGCCCCCAGCTGTGCGGCTTGAACTTAACAGGCTAGGCTCGATCAGCGGCAGCCCGTGTATTATTGTTAGAACGGCGATGAGCAAAGTGCACACCGTCCTGATCGTGGACGACGACGCGTCGCTCCGCCGCTCCCTCGAGAGCGTCCTGGCGTCGCCCCGGTACCGGGTCCTGAGCGCGGCCGATCCCGACACCGCCTACGCGCTGCTGGCTGTGGAGTCCGTTACGGCGGTGCTGCTCGACGTGCGCCTGCCGACCATGTCCGGGCTCGCGCTCTCCCTCGCCATCACCCACCGCTGGCCGCAGCTCGGGGGCCGGATCGCCTTGATGACCGGGGATGCCGATGCCGCGGACGTGCGTGCCTGGGTGCGGCGCAACCCCTGCACCGTGCTCCGCAAGCCGTTCACCTTCCGCCAAGTGGCGGACTGGTTGGACTCGGTAGCGCGCGCCGCCGAGCGCACCGCCTCGGCGGGCTAGGCAGCGGGCGCTAGCGCGCCGGGACGACTTGCACGGAGACGGTCGCGCCCGCGATCGACAGTTCGGCCTGACCCACGCCCATCGCCGTGAACGTCACCAGGGCGGCCCCGCCGTCCGATTCCACGGCGGTCATCTTCAAGAGCTGCGACCGCACGTTGAAACGGCTGCGCATCTGCTGAATCAGGCGCGCCAGATCCGGGGTCGGCACCGCATTGCCGTACGCGTCCTGCGCCGACACTCGGATCCGAAACGCGCTGCCCGCCGCGAGCGCCGTCGTCCCGCCGTCCACCCGCACGCCGTCGCGCTCGATGACGACGCCGGCCGGCGCCGCCGGCTCCACCACGAGCGCCGCCTGCTTCTGGATCGAGTCCACGGTCGCGGTCACGAGTGCCGGCCCCGCCTGCTTGCCGAGCGTGACCTCCGCGCGGACGAGACCAGCCGAGTCCGTGACGGCGCTGTCGGGAGCGACCTCGGCGTTGACGGCGCGGAACGTCACCACCTTGCCGGCGAGCGGCGCGCCCGCGGCGCTGCGCACCTGGAATACGAGCGGCTCGTTCAGCCGGGTGCGCGCGATGCTCCGCTGGCCGGCGCCCGCGACGAAGCCCGTCACCGCGGTCGTCACCACGTCCGCACGGATCACGTCCACGGACGCGAGCATCCGTCCACGCACTCGAAACGTCAGCGTGCCGGTGCGGCGAACGGCGGACCGCTCGACGACGAACACCGCCCGGCCCAACGAGTCCGTGGCCCGGCTGTCCACCTGCACCCCCATGTCGGGGCCGTCCGCTTGGATGGTGACCGGCTCTCCGGCCACCGCAGTGCCGAGCGAGTCCCGCACCGCGACCGCCAGCGAGACCGGACCGCGCTCGCCTGTCCGCAGCTCGACGCGGGCCGGCTGCGCGTCGGCGGCGGCAGGGGGCGCGGCCGCCACGACGATCTCAAGCGGCGGCGTCCCGGGAAACGCGAACCCCGAGCCGGTCGTCACGTCGAGCTGATAGGCACCAGGTACCCGACCCACCGGGAACTGGAACAGGGCGACCCCGCCCGCCGCGGTGGTCGCCTGCGCGTCCTGCGCTGGTCCACCCGGAATGCGTGCGCTGCCGCGGAGGACGAGCGGGATTCCCGCCTGAGGAACGGCGCCGCGTTTGACCTGGACACGCGCGACGACGGCGCCGCCGGTCGGGACGCTCACGCGCTCGGTGAGCAACACGGCCGTCAGCGGCGGCTGGACTTGGGGGCGGGCCGTCCCGGACGCGGGGGCACAGCCGCCGATGCTGCTCAGCACTTCCGCGTTCGCCCCGAAGTCGCGCAAGTCTGCCCAATCACGCGGCGTGGGGCGAAACGCGATGCAGTTGCGACGGATCAGATCCGCGACTTCGCGCTTGGAAATCAGCGGATTCGACAGCAGGCGGATCACGTCCGTCTTCCTGAGCGGCTGCGAGCCCTGCGTGGCGCCAAGCGACGGGAGCGCGCCCGCCAACACGGCGAACAGCAGGGCCGCCCGCGCGGTCACGGGCGCGGGCAGAGGGAGGATTCGAACCGGCGCTCGACCGCGTCCGCATCGGCGTACAGCGCCCGGTCACGTGCGGTCCGCGCGGAGTCGAGCGCGACGCCGCTGTCCTTACGAACGGCGTTGTATGACGTCCAGCGCTCCTCGACCAGCACCAGCCCGCGCGCCAGCTCGGGGCACCGCATCTGCCGGCTCGCGAACAAGCGCGCGCGCAGGTCAAACGCGGCGAGCGCGAGCGCGAGCGTATCGGCCGCCCGGTCTAGCCGCTGCAGCGGCGGTGCGGCAACGGCGGGTGTTCCGGGAGGCGGTTCCTGCGCAGCCGGCGACGCCCGGAACAGACGGACCGAGCCGACGATTACGGCGAGCCCGACCGCTGCGTATGTCGCGACCCGCACCAAAGGCCGCTCTGACAAACGGCGGAGCACAGCCCCGGCGGTCTGCTTGGGGACACGCCCGGCGCCGACTTGATCGGGCAGAAAAACCAGCGGCGGCAACCGCGAGGCCGATGCCATCGGTGCGGGGCGAGACGGGCGCGCCGCCGGTGGCGCCGGAACGGGCGGTGCGGCGACGGGAGCGGCGACCGCCGGGACCGGTCCCGCGGGGAGCAACGTGGGCTCCTCGCTGCGATAGTTCGTCCAGTGCAAGCTGGTGTGTTTGGTGCCGTCCGGTGGGACGGCCGCGTGATCGAGCACTTCGTAAAAGGGGAGGCGCTCGAGGCCCGAGCCGTTTCCCGCCGACGGGCGAAACACGCCGCCGACGGGAGCGGGCCCCGACCCCACGGTCACCACAATCTGCCATGGCTGGAGGAACAACGCGGCGTGGGCCTCAACCTCCGCGCCCGACAGTCCGGGCTCGGGAGCATCACCCGTGCGGTACCACCCGACCAACTGATCGCCGGTCTTCCGCAGCACGTCCTGCGCCACCACCCATCCTTGCACCAACGCGCTCTTGGCGTCGTTGCCCGACTCGCCCGGAAGCCGGATCGTCGATTCCACGACGACGTAGGGAGCGCCCGTCTCGGGGCGGAACAGGTCTCCGGTCAAGAAGCCGAAGCACGTCTCAGACGTCGCCGCGCGGTGATCGTGCACGGCGGCGAGCGCGCGCTGCATGATGAAGATCGGGATGGTGGGGAGGCCCTGCCCGGCAGCGGAGACCGGCTTCCAGAGGATGGCGACCGCCACCGGCATCGGCCGGTCGCGGTAGCCCGGCTCGTCCGGCTCGTCGGAGCTCCCGGAGTCGGGTGCCCCGCCGGGCGCGCGGAACCGCGTCACCCTGCCCTGGACTCCGTCCATCACTCGCTTCCACATACGGCTACCCGACGGCCAAGTGAACCCACGTTGAGATACTCCGCTTCGGGCAGCGCGTCAACCGCCCGCCCGATGGTCTACGAAGGGCTCTCCGGGCCGGCCAGGGCCTTGAGCATCCGGTACCAGAACTCGAGCGCCTCGTAGAAGCTCTCCACGCGGAGCCGCTCGTCGCGGCCGTGCGCCCGGACGTCGTTCTGCTCTTCGAACACGGCCGAAACGCCGTACGTGGGAATGCCGGCGTTGCGCAGGAACAGGCCGTCGGTCGCACCCGCCTCCATCACCGGCACGATCGGCACGCCGGGGAACTGCTCCGCCACCAGCCGCTCGATCGGTGCCATGATCGCTGGGGTGAGGGGGGACGGTGGGCTGGGGATCGCCGCGTACGTGGTACGGATCGTGATTTGGTCGTCGGCGGCGAGGCGCCGCAGGATGGCCTCCACGTCCGCCGCCGGCTCGCCCGGGAGGATGCGGCAGTTGACCGTGGCTCGGGCGGCCTGCGGCAGCGCGTTCTCGGCGTGGCCCGCCTCGATCATGGTCGCAACGCACGTGGTACGGAGCTTGGAGTTGTAGTAGGGCACGGCCGACAGCCGCGCCACAGCGGCCGAGTCCGGCGGATCCCGGAGGACGCCTCGCATGTCATCCGCTAGCTGCCCCGTGTCGAGGGCGGCTGACTGCTCGAAGAAGGCGCGGGACACTTCGTTCAGCTTGAGGGGAAAGCGGTACGCCGCGAGGCGCTCGAGCACGGGCGCGAGGCGGTAGATGGGGTTGTCGGCAGGCCGTGGCAGCGAGCTGTGCCCGCCCTTGTCGGTGGCTTCGAGCACGTAGGTCGCGTATACCTTCTCGCTCGCCTGAACCGCGAACAGCACGCGGCGCCCGTCGCGCAGCACGCCCCCGCCCGCATCGGTGTTCAGCGCGAACTCGCCGTCCACCAGATCACGGTGCTTCGTCACCAGCCACTGGACGCAGCTCCCCGCCGTCTCCTCGTCGCCCGTGAGCACCAGGATCAAGTCGCGCGCGGGCTTGAACCCCGTCCGCTTGAGCCGGATGAAATCGGCGACGAGGATCGCGTCTCCGACTTTGTCGTCGGTCGTGCCGCGGCCGTAGAAGTACCCGTCGCGCTCGAGGAACGTGAAGGGATCGACCGACCAATCGGACCGGCGGGCAGGCACCACGTCCAGATGCGCCAGCGTGACAACGGGACGGCCGCCCACCCCCGTGCCGCGATAGCGAGCCACGAGGTTGCCGTGCCGCGCATCGGGACCGATCAGCACCCGCACGTCGGCCGCGGGGAATCCCGCGGCCAGGAGCCGCCGCGCCATGGCCCGCGCGGCGCGCGGCGTGTTGCCGAGCGAGTCGGTGGTGTTGATCTCGATCAGCTCGCGGAAGATGCCGCGTGCGAGCCGGCGGTCGGCAGCGGACAATCCGGATTGACCGGGCCCGCGGGACGGCAACGCCGCGACGAGGGCGACCCCCAGCGCCACCGCCCACGGCCTCATCCGACCCTCGCGATCGCGTCGATCTCCACGCGCACCGCCTTGGGCAGCGCGGCCGCCTGCACCGTCGAGCGCGCCGGCTTGTGGGTCGCGAAGTGCTTCGCGTACACCTCGTTCATCGCGGGGAAGTCGGCCATGTCCACCAGGTACACGGTGGTCTTCACGACCAGATGCAGCCCGGAGCCCGCAGACCTGAGAATCGCCGCGAGATTCCGGAGCACCTGCTCCACCTGCTCGGCCGTGGTCTTGCCGACGATCGCGCCGGTCTCGGGGTCGAGCGGGATCTGACCCGCCGTGTACACCATCCCGTCCACGACCACGGCCTGACTGTAGGGCCCGATCGCCTTGGGCGCGCCGTCGGCCGTCACGATTCCCAGTCCTTTCGAGTGCATTAGAAGAGTCCTTCAATGGTGCCGTCCGGGTGCACCCGGATCTTTTCCGCCGCGGGCGTCTTCGAGAGCCCCGGCATGGTCATGATGTCTCCCGCCAGGGCCACGACGAATCCGGCTCCCGCGGAGGGTAGAATGTCCCGCACCTGCAATGTGAACCCGCTGGGCGCTCCGAGCTTCGCCGCATCATCCGAGAACGAGTACTGCGTCTTGGCCATGCACACCGGCGTCTCCCCCAGCCCGAGCGCGGCGAGCTGCTCGAGCGCCCGCTCCGCCGCGGGCGCGAACGCCACGCCGCCGGCGCCGTAGATCTCCTTGGCGATGGTCTCGATCTTCTCGCGAATGGGGCGCTTCTCGTCGTACAGCGGCTTGAACTGCGCCGTGCGGCCGTCCAGCAGCCGGAGCACCGCCTCGGCTACCGCGACGCCGCCCTCGCCCCCCTTCTCCCACACCTCGCACAGCTCGACCCCGACGCCCTCCGCCGCACACTCGGCGCGCACGGCGTCGAGCTCTGCCTCGGTGTCGGTGATGAACCGATTGAGCGCCACGACCACCGGGACGCCGAATTTCTTCACGTTTGTGATGTGGCGCCGCACGTTCGCCGCGCCGCGCTTCACGGCCTCGACGTCGACGGTGCTGAGCGCGTCTTTCTTCACGCCGCCGTGCATCTTGAGCGCGCGCACCGTGGCGACGATGATTGCCGCTTCGGGATTCAAGCCCGCCATGCGGCACTTGATGTCGAAGAACTTCTCCGCCCCGAGGTCCGCGCCGAACCCCGCCTCCGTGAGCACGACGTCGCACAGCGTGAGGGCGAGCCTGGTCGCCACCACCGAATTGCAGCCGTGGGCGATGTTCCCGAACGGCCCGCAGTGAATGAAAGCGGGCCCCCCTTCGAGCGTCTGCACCAGGTTGGGATTGAGGGCGTCCTTGAGCAGCAGGGTCATGGCGCCTTGCGCCTTCAGGTCGCTCGCGCGGACGGCCTTCTTCCCGGCCGTGAGCCCGACGATGATGCGCGCGAGGCGCTGCTCCAGGTCGCCGACCCCGGTGGCGAGCGCCATGATCGCCATGATCTCGGACCCCGGGATGATGACGAATCGCTCCTCGCGCGTGGGGCCGGCGTTCAAGCCGCCCAGGCCCACGATGATGTTGCGCAGCGCGCGGTCGTTCATGTCGATGGTGCGGGGCCAGGTGATGCGGCGCGTGTCGAAACCGAGCGCGTTGCCGTGATGCAGGTGCGCATCGAGCATGGCCGACAGCAGGTTGTGCGCGCTCGCGATGGCATGGAAGTCGCCAGTGAAATGGAGGTTGATGTCCTCCATCGGGACGACCTGCGCATAGCCGCCGCCCGCCGCGCCGCCCTTCACGCCGAACACCGGCCCAAGCGAGGGCTCCCGGATGCACAGCGCAGCCTGCTTCCCGAGCTTCCGCAGCGCCTGGGTCACGCCGACGGTGACCGTAGACTTGCCCTCTCCCGCGGGCGTGGGGTTGATCCCCGTGACGAGCACCAGCCGACCCTTCGGCTTGCGGGCCGCCAGCGCGGCGAGCCGCACCTTCGCTTTGTACTTGCCGTACAGCTCGATCTCGTCGTCGTCGAGCCCCAGCTCGGCGGCGATGTCGGCCACCGGGCGGAGCTTCGCCGCCTGCGCGATGGCGATGTCGGTGGGCACCTTGGCCGTGGTGGTCACAGGTCCTCTCGAGCTAGAGGGGCGTTCCGAGCCGCGCTCCGAAGAGGCGACACGCGTTGTCGGTTGTGCGCTGTGCGATGCCGTCCACCGACTCGCCGCGGGACCGGGCCAGGGCTTCCGCCACCGCGTGCACGAAGGCCGGCTCGTTGCGCTGCCCGCGATGGGGCACAGGCGCGAGGTATGGCGCGTCCGTCTCGACCAGCAGACGGTCGGGCGGACAGGCGATGAGGCGGTCGGTCAGGGTCCAGCTCTTGAAGGTGATCATCCCGCTGAATGAAAAGTACGCCCCGATCGCGAGGCCCGCTGCGAACACGCCCGGCCCCGAGCTGAATGAGTGCAGGACCACGCCGGTACGCGCGCCGGCAAGCATCGCGGCGACGTCCTCGTCCGCTTCGCGCGCATGCACCACCACCGGCCTGCCGAGCTCCGCGCCGAGCGCCAGCTGCGCCTCGAACGCCCGGCGCTGCGCCTCCCGCGGCGAGTGGTCGTAATGGTAATCCAGACCCGTCTCGCCCACAGCCACCACTTCGGGTAGGGCGAGCAGGTCTCTCAGGCGGGCGGCCGTGTCGGCCGACCAGTGCCGCGCCTCGTGCGGGTGGATGCCCGCCGTGGCGGAGAGTCCGGCGCGGGTGCGCGCCAGCGTCGCCGCGCGCTCGCTCTCCGCCAGCGACCCGCCCACCACCACCACGTGCGCCACCCCGGTGGCACGGGCGCGGGCGAGCACCGCATCGAGGTCCGCGTCGAACGCCTCGTCCCCGAGATGGCAGTGGGCGTCCACGAGCGAGGGGCGCAGCATGCTGCGCGCCGGCTAGCGCGTGGGTTGCGGCTGCGGGGGGCGGGACTCGGGCGCGACCGAGCCCGTCGGGCGCAAGGCCCGGGCGCCGCGGGCGTCCTCGCCCGGCCAGCGCTTCTCGATGTACATCAGGAGCGGCGCCGCGATGTAGATGGACGAGAAGGTCCCCGTGAAGATCGCGAAGGTCATCACCAGCGCGAACGGGCGCAGCACCTCGCCCGCCAGCAGCACCAGCGCGACCGTCGTCGCCATCGTGGTGCCGTGGGTCAGCACGGAGCGCGGCAGCGTCTCGTTGATCGAGAGGTTCAGGATCTCGTACAGGTTCTGGCGCCGGAACTTGTGCAGGTTCTCCCGTACGCGGTCGAAGATGATGATCGTGTCGTTGAGCGAGTAACCCACCATCGTCAGCACCGCGCCGACGACCACCAGGCTCACCTCGAGGTCCAGGTACCGGATGAACGCGATGGTGGTCAGAATGTCGTGGAACGTTGCCAGCACCGCCGCCAGCCCGAAGCGCCACTCGAACCGGATCGCGAGATAGATCAGCGTCACAATAAAGGAGAAGAAGATCGCGAGGAACGCCTTCCCCTGGAGCTCGCGGCCGACCTTGGGCCCGACCGCCTCAGTGCGGAGGATGGTGTAATGCTCGGGAGCGGATCCCAGACCCCGCGCCAGGGCCGAGTCCACCGCGGCGGCGGTCGCCTCAGTCGATCCCTCGGCGACACCCGCCTTAGCGATGCGCGCCCGGATCACGTACTCGGTGGGATCGCCGAACTGCTGAATCTCGGCGTCGCGGATGCCGGCCGCGTCGAGCGCCTCCCGCAGCTTCCCCGTTCCCACGGGGTCGGTGGTGTGGACCTGGATCAGCGTCCCGCCGGTGAACTCGATCGAGTAGTTTAGCCCGCGGACGAGGAACAGGGCGAATCCGGGAACGATGATCGCCGCCGTGAGGCCGTAGGCCCAGCGGCGCCACCGGATGAAGTCGTAACTGGCGTTGGCGAAGAGTCGAATCATCTCACACGCTCAAAGTGGCCATGTCCGGCCGGCGCTCGAGCCAGATCATGTAGAAGGTCCGAACCACGAACACCGCGGTGATCATCGATGCCGCGATGCCGATGATCAGTGTGATGGCGAAGCCCTGCACCGGGCCCGTGCCGACGAGATACAGGATGAGGGCCGTGAGCATGGTGCTGACGTTCGAGTCGATGATCGCGTTCATCGCGTGTTTGAAGCCCTCGTCCACGGCCGTGCGCACCAGTTTGCCGTGCTGCAGCTCCTCACGGATGCGCTCGAAGATCAGCACATTCGCGTCCACCGCGATGCCCACCGACAGCACCAGGCCGGCGAGTCCAGGCAGGGTCAACGTGAATCCGAACCCGGCGAGCCCGGCCAGGGTGAAGACCACGTACAAGCCGAGCGCGGCGATCGCGAGCATGCCGGACAGCCGGTAATAAATCACCATGATCAAGACGACCAGCACGACGCCCACGATCCCCGCCCGGATGCCGTCGTGCACGGAATCCTTGCCGAGCGAGGGCCCGATGGTCCGCTCTTCGATGATCGTGAGCGGTGCTGGCAACGCGCCCGCTTTGAGCACCAACGCCAGGTCCTGGGCGTCCTGCAGCGGCTTGGCGCCCAGCTCGATCTGCCCCCGCTGGCCGATCTGACTCTTGATCACGGGCGGCTGGCCCTGCACCCGGCCGTCGAGGATGATCGCCATGTAATCGTTGACGTGGCGGCCCGTCTCCCGCTCGAAGGTCCGCCCGCCCCGGCGCGACAGCACGAAGTTCACCACCGACTGGTTGGTGAGCGGGTCACGCGTGGCCTTGGCCTCCTGCAACTCCTCCCCCGTGATGATCGGGCGGTCCTCGACGGCGTACAGGGCCCGGTAGCTGCGCGCGGCCCGCGAGAACACCTCCGTCCCCCACCGCAGCTCGACCCCCCGCGGGATGAGGCGCTGCACGTCGGGCCGCGCGAGCAGGCTCTCGGCGACGGGCACCTGCTCCTCGGGAACCAGGTACTCGCCGGGGAGCTGCCCTTGAAACAGGAGAGACGACAGCGCGCCGGGCGCGTTCGCATCGCTCGTGTCCTTCGCCGCGGGCTTGCCCTTCGCCGGCTTCCCCTTCCCCTTGCCGGTGTCGGTGCCGAACAGCTGAGTCACGCTCGCAGCCGCCGCGCCCTGATCCGCCGTCTTGACGCCGGCCTGCCGCAGCGTCTTGTCGATTTCGGGGAGCGCATCGCGGAACAGGTTCTTCATGTCGGTGATGCGGAACTCGAGGAACGCCGTGCGCTGGATGATGCTCTTGGCGCGCGCGGGGTCCTTCTCACCGGCCAGCTCGACGATCAGCCGGCAGCGTCCCTGGAGCTGGACGACCGGCTCGGTGGTGCCGAACTCGTCGATCCTGGTGCGCACCACCCGCTGCGCCCGCTGGATGGCGTCGGCGCAATCGGGCACGGGACCCTTCGACTGGTCCACCTCGAGCGCGAGGTGAATGCCGCCCTGCAGGTCGAGCCCGAGGTTGATCGGGACGCGTCGGATGGTCGTGTCTTTCATCCGGCCCGTCACGGCGTCGCGGACGCGTTGCGTGGTGTCGGTCGGGACCAGCGCCCAGACGCTCAGGGCCAGGAGAACGCCGATCGCGATCAGGCGTGAACGAATCGTATGAAACATCGCGTGCCCTACCCGTTGACGATCGCGCGCGCCGCCATCGCGTCGCGCCCGATCTGGTCGACCAACGCCTCGCGAGACGGGAACGTCTGGACGTCGCGCAAGCGGCGCACCCACTCCACCGTCACGGTCTGGCCGTACAGATCGCCGGTGAAGTCGAACAGATGGATTTCGAGCCCGCGCGCACTCTCGCCGAACGTGGGCCGCGCGCCCTGATTCATCATCCCACCGTACCGCCCCACCCCTCCCCCCGCTTCCTTCCCCGGTATTTGTACCCAGACCGCGTACACCCCGTCGGGCGGCAACAGCTTCCGGGGATCGGGGGACGTAAGATTGATGGTCGGCACGCCGATCGTCCGGCCGCGCCCGGCCCCCCGCTCCACCACACCCCGCAGGCTGTACGCCCGCCCGAGCCCGCGCCCGGCCGACTCCAGGTCGCCGTGGGCCACCGCCGTGCGGATCAGCGACGAGGAGATCGGCTGGCCATCGTCCTTCACGGCTTCCACGACTTGCACCGCGAATCCGTCCTCACGTGCAAGCCGCCGGACCAACTCCACGTCGCCCGACCGGCCCCGCCCGAACCCGTGGTCGTAGCCCAGCACCAGCTCCTCCATCCCGAAGCGCGCCCGCAGCACCGCGCGCACGAACTCTTCGGGGCCGAGCCGCGCCAGCTCGGGCGTGAACGCGACCACTTCGACCCGCTCCACGCCGAGCGCCGCCGCCAGGGCGCGTTTCTCCTCCGGCAACGTCAGGAGCCGTGGTGCCGCGCTCGGGTTCACCACTTCGAGCGGGTGCGGATCGAACGTCACGAGCAAGCTGGGACGCCCGGCCACACGCCCGCGCCGCACCACCTCGCTCAACACCGCCTGGTGCCCCCGGTGGATCCCGTCGAACGTCCCGACGGTGGCGACCGCGCCGCTCACGGCTCGGCCACCACGACCCGGGGCTTGAGCACGTCGCCCACGCGCTCGGCCACCGCGACGAGCTCGCCTCCCGCGAACAGGGCCACCCTTCCACCTTCTCCCTGTCCCGCGGATAGCGGCCGTCCGTGCATCACGGCATCGCGCCCGGCCGCATCGAGATCCCAGCGCGGCAGCTCCCGGACGAGCTCGGCGGGATCGCGCAGCACGCCGGTTGTCACGGCCTCGGGCGGCACCGCGTCGGCAAGCCGGTACGGTCCGACCCGCGTGCGCGTCAGCTGGGCGAGATGCGCTCCGCAACCCAACGCCTCACCCAGGTCCCGCGCCAGGCCGCGCAGGTACGTGCCGCCGCTCACCGTGGCGCGGAACCCGAGGTCGGGCGGCTCCCAACGCACCAGCTCGAGCTCGCTCACTTCCACGCGCCGCGGGGGCGGTGCGACCGGTTCGCCCCGGCGCGCTCGACGGTAGGCGCGCTCTCCGGCCACCTTCACCGCCGAATAGGCGGGCGGCCGCTGGTCGTACGCGCCGCGGAACGCCGCCACGGCTTGCTCCACCCGCGCCCGGTCCAGGGTGCGCCATCCAGCCGACGTCGCCAACGGCGCACCCGTCGCGTCGTCGGTCGTCGTCGCCACACCCAACCGGATCACGCCGTCATACGCCTTGTCCCAGCCCGCCGCGAACGGCGCCAGCCGCGTGGCCCGCCCCACCACGATCACGAGCAGCCCCGCAGCGAACGGATCGAGCGTACCCAAGTGACCCACCCGCTCGGTGCCGAGGGCCCGGCGCACCAGCTCGACGACGTCGTGCGAGGTGGGCCCCCCCGGTTTCGCGACCAGCGCGACGCCGGAGATCAGCCCGCGTCCTCCTCGAGGTCGCGCAGCACGCGGTCGATCCGCTGGGCGTGCTCGAGTCCGCGGTCGAGCTCGAAGCGCAGCTCCGGCGTCACTCGCAACGGCACCTCCCTGGCGATCTGGGCGCGCAGGAAGCGGGCGGCGCTCGTCAGGCCCTCAAGCGACTTCACTTTGTCTTCCTCGCTCCCCATCACGCTCACCCGCACGCGCGCGTGCCCCAGGTCCGCCGACACCTCCACCGCGGTGACGGTCACAAAGCCGACGCGCGGATCCCGCACGCTGCCCGTGAGGAACCCCGCCACGGTCTGGCGAATGGCCTCGGCCACCCGCTCGGGGCGGTGGCGCGGTCGTCGCATCATGTCAGAGGAAGCTCGTGCTCGTGTCCACGATCCGGGCGCCGTCGGCCCCCTCGATCAAGCGATCCGCTTGCCGCAGCACGCTCTCGGCGTGCCCGCGGTCGGTGGCTACCACGCATACGGTCACCTCGGCTCGCTGCCACAGATCGTGGTGCGCCGTCTCCGCCGCGGAGACGTTAAACTGGTTGTGGAGGCGGTCCTTGAGGCTCTTCAGAACACGCCGCTTGTCCTTGAGGGAGTGGCACGCCGCGAGGTGCAGCTCCCACGTCATCACCCCCACGACCATGGCTCAGCCGCCCTTCGCCGCACTCCCGGCGCTGAGCGAGCGGGCCACTTCCTCGACGCGGTAGGCTTCGATCAGGTCGCCGGCCTTCACGTCGTTGAAGTTCTCGACCCCGATGCCGCATTCGAAGCCCTCACGCACCTCGCGCACGTCCTCCTTGAAGCGTTTGAGCGACGCGAGCGTTCCGTCGTACACCTCGACGCCGTCGCGGATCAGACGCACGCGCGCGGTCCGCGGAATGACCCCCGAGCGGACGAAGCTCCCGGCGATGGTGCCCACCTTCGCGATCTTGAACAGCTGCCGAACCTCGGCCTCGCCCAGCACCACTTCTCTCTTTTCGGGGGCGAGCAGGCCCTCCATGGCCGCCTTCACCTCTTCCACGGCTTCGTAGATGATGCGATAGGTACGGATCTCGACCTTCTCGCGCTCCGCCGAGGCGCGCGCGTTGGAGTCGGGCCGCACATGGAAGCCGATGATGATGGCGTTCGAGGCCTTGGCGAGCAGCACGTCGGAGTCGGTGATGGCGCCGACGCCGCGATGCACGACCTCGACCTTGACCTCGGGAGTGGAGAGCTGGGCGAGGGCGTCCGCCAGCGCCTCCGCCGGACCGCCCTGATCCGCCTTGATGATGATACGCAGCGTGGCGGCGCCGCCGTCCACCCGCTCGGCCATGAAGTCTTCCAGCGTCTTCACGCGGCCCGTGCGACGGTGCTGCGCCTCCCGCTCGAGGCGCTGGCGTTTTTGGGCGATGTCGCGCGCAGCCGCCGCATCCTCCATGACCTGGAACGTGTCGCCCGCTTCGGGCACGCCCTCGAAGCCGAGCACCTGCACCGGCGTGGACGGGCCGGCGGCCTCCACGGTCTGACCGCGCTCGTCGTACATGGCGCGCACCCGCCCGTAGTACTGCCCGCAGATGAAGTCGTCCCCCCCCCGCAGGGTGCCGTTCTGGACGAGGATCGTCGCCAGCGGCCCCTTGCCGGGATCGAGCGTCGCTTCGAGCACGGTGCCGTGCGCCCGGCGGGCCGGATTCGCCTTGAGATCGAGCAGCTCGGCCTGGAGCAGGATCTGATCGAGCAACTCCTGAACGTTGTTGCCGGTCTTGGCGGAGATCGCCGTGGCGAGCGTCGTGCCGCCGAACTCCTCCAGCACCACGCCGTGGGCCAGCAGGTCCTGCCTCACCTTCTGCACGTTGGCGGTGGGCAGGTCGGTCTTGTTGATCGCCACCACGATCGGCACGCCGGCGTTCTTGGCATGGGAGATGGCCTCGATGGTCTGCGGCATGATTGCGTCGTCGGCCGCCACCACCAGGACCACGATGTCCGTCACCTGGGCGCCGCGGGCGCGCATCGCGGTGAAGGCCTCGTGGCCCGGGGTGTCGAGGAAGGTGATCGAGCGTCCCTCCTTGAGCTTGACCTGATAGGCGCCGATGTGCTGGGTGATCCCGCCCGCCTCGCCCGCCACGACGTTCGCCTTGCGGACGTAGTCGAGCAGCGAGGTTTTTCCGTGATCGACGTGGCCCATCACGGTGACCACCGGCGAGCGCGGCAGGAGGTCGCTGGCCTCTTCCGTTACGGTCTCCTCCGGCGCCGCGAGGGCGTACCCCTCCTCGCGCTGCGCCTGGAAGCCGAAAGCCGACGCGATCAGCTCGATCATGTCGAAATCGAGCCGCTGGTTGATCGTCACCATCTGCCCGAGCTCTTTGAAGGCGAACGCGACGATCTCCTTGGCCGGCACCTTGAGGATGTTCGCGAGCTCGGAGACGGTGATGAACTCCGTGACGCGTACCAGCGTCTTCTCGCGCTCCTTTTCTTCGCGCCGCTTCTCCTCGAGCTGCTCGCGCATGCTCGGGCCCTCTTCGCGGCGGTGCACGCCCTTGCGGGCCACCGGCCCTTTGATCGACGCGAGGGTGCGCGAGATGTTCTGCGCCACCGCCTCCTGGTCCACGAGGGATTTCTTGCCCTTCTTGCGCTTCTTGCCCTTCTCGCGCCGCCGCTCCTCCATCGGGATCGCGCCGGGCGCGGCGGAGGCGACGGGGCGCGGCGGCACGGCGCCGCCGGGGCGCGGTGGCACGGCGCCGCCGGGCGTGGCGCTCGCCACCGGCTTGGGGCGCACCGGCGTGGGGATCACGGAGCGCGGCGGCAGGTACGCGGTCGCGGGCGACGGTGGCGCCGCCGAGGCCGCCGGCGTCGCCGCGAGCAGCGGCTCGACGCCGGGTTCCTCGACCGCAGGCAGGTCCTTGAACAGTGCGGCGGCGCGCTCCTCGAGCGACGGTTTTTCCTCCTCGTCGACCGCCTTCGCCGCTTCGAGCGCCTCGCGCGCCTTCAGCTCGCGCTCCGCCTCCACCGCCGCTTCCGCCTGGGCCTCCGCCTCTACCGCGGCCATCTCGGCTGCCGTGCGGCGGCGCCACTTGGGCCGCTCCTCGGGAACGACCGGGGCCGGCTCCGCCGCCTTCACGGCGCGGCGCCGTTTCGGCGGCGCGGGCGCCTCTTTCTGCTTGCGCTTCTCCCGCTCCCACCGCGCGCGCATCAGCGCCACCTGGTCCGGCTTGAGCGGCGAGAGGTGGCTGCGCACGAAGATGTCCAGCTCCTTGAGCATGCCCAGGAGCTGCTCCGAGGAAATGCCGAACTCAGCCGCGAGATCGTGAATCCGCGTCGTCGTCACTCACTCCTCCAAAGACCCGACCAGCCCGTGCGCCAGCGCGGCATCCGCCACGCCGACCGCCTGCACGGACGCCCGCCCCAATCCCGCTCCCAGCCGCTCGGCCGCCGGCCCCACCAGCACCGGTACGCGGCGAGCCCGGGCCAGGCGCTCCACCTTCTCACGCGTGCGCGCGGAGGCATCCGCCGCGAGCACCACGCACGCCAGCGCGTCGCGCTGCAATCGGGCTCGCACCCCCGCGACGCCGATCACCACCCGACCGCCTCCGCCCCGCACCCCGAGCCCCAGCAGCCGCAGCAGCCGCTCGGTCACGCCGCTGGCGCCGGCGCTGCGTCGCTGCCCGGCGCCGCCTCCTCATCCCCGCCGTCCTCCGTCATCTCATTCAGGAAGGCCATGAGCTTGTCCGTGAGATCCGGCGTCATGCCCGCGATCTTCTCCACGTCCTCGCGCTCGAGATCCAGGATGTCCTGCAGCGTCTTGTGGCCCGCCTGCTCCAGCACGTCCACCAGCTCGACCGGGAGGCCCTTGAGCTCACGCAGCGCGACCTTGGTGGCGGCCTCCTCCTCGACCGGCGGCAGCGGTGCGAACAGCGGCCCTTCGCCGCCGCGCTCCAGCCACTCGCGGCTCGAGTACAGGTCGATCTTCCAGCCGGTCAGCTCGGAGGCGAGGCGCACGTTCTGGCCGTTGCGGCCGATGGCGAGGGACAGCTGGTCCTCGTCCACGATCGCCTGGATCGTCTTGGTCTCGGGATCGGAGAACACCTTCGCGACCCGCGCCGGGGCCAGCGCGAGCTTGGCGAACCGCTCGGGATCGGGCGACCACGGCACGATGTCGATACGCTCACCGCCCAGCTCGTTCACCACCGCCTGAACGCGCGAGCCCTTGAGCCCGACACACGCCCCCACCGGATCGATCGAGTCGTCCCGCGACGACACGGCGATCTTGGTGCGGCTCCCCGCTTCCCGCGCCGTCGCGCGGATCTCCACGATTTGTTGCTGGATCTCCGGCACCTCGAGCTGGAACAACGCCTTGACGAACAGCGGGTCGGCGCGCGACAAGATCAGCCGCGGCCCCTTGGGCGTTTCCTCGATGCGCTTGAGCACGGCCCGGATCGTGTCGCCCTGGTGGAAGTGCTCGCGGTGGTTCTGCTCACGATAGGGGATGATCGCCTCGGCCTCGCGGAACTTGGCGAGCATCACCACGATCTTGCCGCGCTCGATCTGCTGCACCTCACCCGACAACAGGTCGCCCACCTTGTCCGCGAATTCCTCGCGAATGCGCGCGCGCTCGCCCTCGCGGACCCGCTGGATGATGCGCTGCTTCGCGGCCTGCACCGCCGTGCGGCCGAACGCCTCGAACGGCACTTCCTCCTCCAGCACGTCGCCAACCTGGAAGTCGGGGTCCTCGAAGCGCGCCTCCTCGAGCGTCACCTGGGTGGCCGGGTCTTCCACGGCTTCCACCACCGTCCGCAGCACCGCAATGCGGATCGTGCCCTTGAGCTCGTCGATGCCGATCTCGGCACGCACGTTGGGCCCGTACCGCTTCACGAGGGCGGCGTGCAGACCGTCCTTCAAGAGGTCCAGGAGCTCGGTGCGCTCGAGCTGTTTGGTGGTCGTCAGCTCGCGGATTGCCGAGACTACGTCGGTTGCGTTCGCCATAACCATCCGTTGTCTGTCGTCTGTGTCCTTCGGTCCGTTACCAGTCCACCGCCAGCCGAGCGTCGCGGATGCGGGCGAGCGGCACCGGCCGCGGCTCCGCCCCCTCCGGCTGGAGCACCACCGTGGCCTCGTCCGGCACGGCGACGATGCGCGCCCGCACGCGCCCGAGCCCCGCGACCGTCGCCTGCACTTCCTGGCCCACGAAACGCACCCAATGCCTGGGCCAGCGGAGCGGCCGCTCGAGTCCGGGACTCGAGACCTCGAGGATGTAGCGGCGGCCGAGCGGCCCCTCGGCATCGAGCCACAACTCGAGCGCCCGGCTCGCGGTGGCGCAGTCCTCCACGCTCACCCGGCGTGGCGCCGCACCCGGCTCGGGGGGCCACTCGATGCGCACTTGAACGAGCGGCCGAGCTTGCGTGCCGCCGATCTTGAGGTCGGCCAGATCCAGACCCAACACCGCGAGGCGGGCCCGAAATGACTCGACGAGGGTGTCGGAGAGCATAAAAAAAAGCGCGGGCCGAACTTCGCCCGCTGACCGGCCGGAATCTACGCCCCGGAGGGCGAGTGTCAAGCGAGCGGCAGCCCCGCATAGGCGATCATGCGGCCGTCGCGCCCGCCCGACGCCCGGTGCGAGAAAAACTGCGCCCGATCGTGGGCGCTGCACCACGGGGAGAGAGTGATGTGCCCAAGCCCGAGCGCTTGCCCCTGCTGCGCCAGCATGCTGCGCAGGTCCACGTGCCCCGGGCCCGTCTCCGCCTTACCCGTGAACTGGCTCAGCACTTCAGAACCTACTTCATAGCACGTGCCACAAATGCCTACGCCACAGTGCATTACGATATCCACGCCACGTGCGAACGCCGCCCGCTTCACCACCTCGACGCCGCGTTCGAGAATGCCCCCCGCCACGCCCCGCCAGCCGGCATGGAGCAGCGCGACGACCCGCTTCTCGGGCACCGCGAGGTACACCGGAATGCAGTCGGCGACCGTGACGGTGAGCAGCAGCCCCCGCGCTCCGGTCGCGTGGCCGTCCACGCCGTCGAGAATCAGCCAGCCAGGTATGGCCTGGGGATGCCATTGCACGGACGTACCATGCACCTGGTGGGCCAGGAGCACGCCCGGGAAGCGCGCCCGGACGGCCACCCCGACCGCGCGCCAGCGCGACATCACCTGGCCGACGCTCTCCTCACTCCACAGGCCGAGGGAGAAGCCGCGTCCGCGGGTCGTAATCCCGGCGACGATCCCGTAGCGCTCGCTCCATTCGGCGAGCTCCATGCGGGGGACGGCGGAGTCGCCGATGGCGGACTCCCGGAGTGTGGGTGGGTGAGCGACCGTCTCAGCGCCCATCGTCCCGCCGCTCGATCTGCGCCCCCAAAGCGCGCAGTCGCTCGTCGATCCGCTCGTAGCCCCGCTCGATCTGCCCGATGTTGTGGATCACCGAATCGCCCTGGGCCGCGAGGGCGGCGAGCAACATCGCCATGCCGGCGCGGATATCAGGGCTTTCGACCACGCCCGCGTGGAGCGCCGAGGGCCCCGCGATCACCGCCCGGTGCGGGTCGCACAGCACGATGCGCGCACCCATGCCGATCAGCTTGTCCACGAAGAAGAGCCGCGATTCGAACAGTTTCTCGAATACCAGCAGCATGCCCTCGCACTGCGACGCGGCGACGATGGCGATGGACATCAAATCGGCAGGGAATGCGGGCCACGGGCCGTCCTCGAGCTTGGGAACGTGCCCGCCCAGGTCCGGGCGGATGCGCCGCTCCTGACCAGCGTCCACGATCAACCGCCCGCCATCCAGCCGCGGGCGCACGCCGAGCCGCTCGAACCCGAGCAGGATGGCGCGCAGATCCTCGGCCCGCACGCCTTCGATCGTGACGGCCCCGTTCGTGACCGCGGCGAGCCCAATGAACGAGCCGACCTCGATGTGGTCCGGGCCCACGGTGCACGCCGCCGCGCCGAGCCGCCCGCCGCCCTCGACGGTGAGCGTGTTGGTACCGATGCCGCGGACGTTCGCCCCCAGGTCCCCCAGGAACCGCGCCAGATCCTGGACGTGCGGTTCGCAGGCGGCGTTGCGGAGCGTGGTGGTCCCGCGGGCCGCGACCGCCGCCATCAGGGCGTTCTCGGTGGCGGTCACGCTCGGCTCGTCCAGGAAGATGTCGCTCCCGGCGAGCCCCTTGGTCTCGAGCTGGTAGGCAGCGCCGACCGAGACCTCCGCACCGAGCTGTTCGAGGGCCAGAAAGTGCGTGTCCACGCGCCGCCGTCCGATCACGTCGCCGCCGGGCGGCGGCAGGCTCACGCGGCCGAAGCGCGCCAGCATCGGGCCGGCGAGCAGGATCGAAGCGCGGATGCGCGCGCACAGCGCGGGGTCGAGCTCGCGCGGCTCGGCGGGCCGCGGGTCCACCGTCACGCTGTTCGAGCCCGTCCACTCCACCGCCGCGCCCAGGTGCGCCAGCAGGGCGAGCATCGTTTCGACGTCGCGGATGTGGGGGACGTTGTCGATCCGGCAGGGTCCGTCGGCGAGCAGCGTGGCCGCGAGGATGGGGAGTGCCGCGTTCTTGTTGCCGGCCGGACGGATGGTGCCTTTCAACGGGCGGCCGCCCGTGACCGCAAAGGACGGAGGCATGGGTGAGGCAAGCTATGCGGCGGCTTGCGCCGGCGTCAAGCGTTCGCGAACGTTCGCCACGTGAACTTCAGTCCGCTGCTCGCGCTCGCGGGACTCGGGACGATCGGCCTGCTCGCGACGCGGTTGCCGCGGCTCCAGTGGCCCCACACGCCGAGTCTCGAACTGGTGCTCGCCGCCGGCGCGCCGCTCGTGCTCGCGGGTCTCGTCCTCGGTCCCGGCATCGACGTCCTCACGCGACCGGTGTTGGACGCGCTCGCCCCCGTCACGGCGCTCGCGATCGGCTGGATCGGCGCCGCGCTCGGCGCGCGGTTCGAGTGGCGCCACGTGCAGCGCATCCCACGCGCCACGTGGCTCCTGGCCGGGCTCTCGGCCACCGCGGCCTTCGCGGCCGTGCTGCTCGGGGCCTGGCTCCTCGCGCGCGCCGTCCCCGCCCTGTCCGGCGCGTGGACGCCCCGGCTGCCGGCCATCCTGACTCTGGCGGCGGTCGCTGCCGCGTCGGGCCCGGGGGCAGTCGCGCTCGTAGCCCGCGTCGTGGGCGTCCGCCACCGCATGGTCCGGCTCTTGGCGCGCACCGCGACGCTGCAAACCGCGTATGGCGCGCTGGCCGCGAGCATTCCGCTCGCGCTGTACCACCCTGATCCCCTGCTCTCCTGGACGGTGTGGGGCATCGGGGGCGGCGCCCTCACCGGGTTGGTGTTTCTTTCGCTCACCCGGCTGAGCCCGGAGCAGACCGGTACCGGTTTCGCGCTGCTCGCCTCCCTGCTGTTCGGCGCCGGCATCGCCTACGCGGCCGGGGTCTCGCCCTTCATTGTGGGTGCCCTGGCGACGGCGCTCATCGTCCACGGATCGCCGCAACGTCACGTCGTCCGGCAGGTGCTCTGGCAGTGGGAGCGTCCCGTCGCCGCGATCCTGTTAATCGTCGCCGGCGCGCTGCTCGCGGTCCCCACGCCGTGGATTCTCGTCGCCGTGCCGCTGCTCATGGCCCTGCGCGCGGGTGCCGCGTGGGCCGCGATCCGCGCCGGGCGTCGCCTGCCGGTGGAGGGAGTCGCCCAATTCCCGCCCCACATCGGGCTCGGGACGATGGCGCAGGGCGTCGCCGCCGTGGCACTGGGTCTCAGCTTCCTCATGGTGTTCGGCGGTCGGGGCGCCGGGGTGCTGACCACCATCGTGTTGAGCGTCGCGACGGCGCAGATCGCCGCGCCCGCGCTCATGAAGCGTGCGCTCGGGGCCACACCGGCGGGGCCCGCCGCGCCCGCCGTGCCCGAGCCGTTGACTAGGGCGGGGGCCGCACCCGAGGTTAGTGTCAACGCTCCCGCGGAGCTGACACGATGATTCCAACCTGGCTGGCGGTGGTGACAGCGATTTCCCTCGCGATTATGGCTGTCGCGGCCATTGTGATCGCGCTCGCGACTGCGGCGTCCACGCTCGCGATGCGCGCGTTCCTAGGTGGGTTGCACGATCTGGTGGGACCCGCCCTCGGCGACGTGCGACAGCTCGTGGGGACGATCCGCGCGGAAGCGGAGGGCCTGATGGAGACGTCGCGCGAGCTCCGCGGGCGGATCGTCGCGGCGGCGGATGCGGCCCAGGCACGCCTCGCCGACCTCGATGCGCTATTCGAGGTGCTGCAGGAAGAGGTGGAGACCACGGTGCTCGATGTGGCGGCGACGGTGCGCACGGTGCGGCGCGGCGTTTCCCTGCTCGAATGGGGTCGCCGGGCGTTCAAGCGGAGAAAGAAGCGCTGACCGGGAGAGCGAAGCGGCTCCTGGCGGCCGCGGCGGCGGGTTTCACGGGGGTGATGCTATTCCCCTCAGTGGCGCACGCCTGGACGCCGGGCACCCACGTCTACCTCGGCGAATCGGTGCTCGCGAACCTGCATCAGCTCCCCAGCGCTGTGGCCGACCTGCTGCGCGCGTTTCCCTACGACTTCCTGTACGGCAACATCGCCGCCGACACCTCGATCGCCAAGAAGTACGCGCCGGTGGGCCGGCACTGTCACGCGTGGCACGTGGGCCAGGAGATCTTCGACCTGGCGCATACCGATCCGCTCCGCGCTTTCGGGCTGGGCTACCTCTCGCACCTCGCGGCCGACTCGGTGGCGCACAACTTCTTCGTGCCGCGCCAGCTGGTGCTCACGTCCAGCACGACCGCGTTGGGGCACAGCTACTGGGAGAGCCGGTTCGAGACCCACCTTGGGCCCGCCTACGCCGGCACCGCGAAGGAGCTGATCCTGCAGGACCACACTCCGAGCGACACGCACCTCGATTCGATCATTTCCCCCACGCTGTTCAGCGTGGGCACCAGCCGGCGGCTGTTCCGCGGCATGGTGCATCTCACGGAGAGCGAGAGCTGGCGCTGGGCGTTTCAGATGATTCTCGAGAACACCCGCTGGGACCTGCCCGACGAAGACGTGGAGCGGCACATGGCGGTGGCGTTCGAGTACTTGATGGAAATGCTGGGAGAGCGGGACGCGGCGGCCCGGCGGCTTGATCCCGCCGGTCATCAGGCGCTGGGCCTCGCCAAGCGCATGCGGCGCGAGGCGCTGCACGAAGGCGGCCGCGAAGATCCGGGGCGCATGCTCGAGGCGGCGGAACAGCATTTCGGGCTCCCGGCGCCGGCGCTCGCCTACTGGCGGCAGTCCCAGGCGCAGCGGCCGTGGCGGGACCGCGAGCGGGGCGTCTAGGACGCCAGCTTCTCTTCGAGCACCCGCTGCACCAGCTTGGGGTCCGCCTTGCCGCGGGACGCCTTCATGACCTGCCCGACGAAGAACGGCTGCAGCTTCGTTTCGCCGTTCTTGTACCGCGCGACCTCGGCCGGGTGAGCCGCGAGCACTTCGCTCACCCACCCCGCCAGCACGCCCGTGTCCGCGACCTGCACGAGCCCGAGCGCCTCGGCCACGTTGCGCGGCTCGCCGCCACGCTCCGCGACCTCGGCGAACACGCGCTTCGCGGCCTGGTGGCTCAACGTCCCACCCCGCACGAGCCCAATCAGATTCGCGAGCGCCCCCGCCGGCACGCGCAGGGCGGCGGCGTGATCCTTTGCGTCCGCGAGCACCTCGGTCATCACCCAGTTCGCCGCCGCCTTGGCGTCGGCCCCCGCGTGCACCACCGCCTCGTAATACTCGGCCACGTTGCGATCGGCCGTGAGCACGGCGGCGTCGGTCACGCCGAGCGCGTACCGGGTCGCGAAACGCTCCCGCTTCTTCGCCGGTAGCTCGGGCAGGAGCGTCTGCTGCTCCACGATGAACTCTTCGGTGAGGACGAGCGGCGGCAGGTCGGGATCCGGGAAGTAGCGGTAGTCGTGGCTTTCCTCCTTGCTACGCTGCGGCCGCACGCCGTTCGTCTTCGAGTCGTACAGCATCGTCTGCTGCACGACCGTCCCCCCGCCCTCGAGCAGCACGATCTGCCGGTCCCGCTCCACCGTGAGCGCCTTCTCGACGTAGGCGAACGAGTTGATGTTCTTCACCTCGGTCTTGGTGCCGAGTGCGGCCTCTCCGACGCGCCGCACTGAGACATTCGCGTCCACCCGCAGGCTCCCCTTCTCCATGTCGCAGTCGGAGATCCCGGCGTACTCAAGCACCTGCTTGAGCGTCTGCAGGTACGCGCGGGCCTCCTGCGGCGAGCGGAAGTCGGGCCCGGTCACGATCTCGATCAGCGGCACGCCGCAGCGATTCAGGTCGATGGCCGTCTGCTTGGGGAAGCGGTCGTGGAGCGACTTCCCCGCGTCCTCCTCGACATGCAAGCGCTGGATCGTGGTGGTAGCGATGCCCCGGTCCGGTGACAGGTAGGAGAGAGCGCCCTCGGTCGCGAGCGGCTGCTCGAACTGGGAGATCTGGTAGCCCTTCGGCAGATCGGGGTAGAAGTAGTTCTTGCGCGCGAAGACGCTGCGGGGATGCACCGTGCAGCCGAGCGCGAGCGCCGCGCGCACCGCGAGCTTCAGCGCCTGCGCGTTGGGCGCGGGCAGCGCGCCCGGGAGGCCGAGGCACACCGGGCAGACGTTGGTGTTGGGCGGATCGCCGAACGCCGCCGAGCAGCCACAGAACATCTTCGACGCGGTCTGCAGCTGGACGTGCGTCTCGAGCCCGATGACCGTCTCCCAGGCCCCCGCCATCACGCTTCCTCGGCGGCCGGGACGACCCGCTCGAGCGCGTAGGCCGCCTCGAGCATCTCGTCCTCGAGAAACGCCTGACCGATGAACTGCCCGCCGATGGGCAGGCCCTTGATCCGCCCGAGGGGGAGCGAGATCGCGGGCAGTCCCGCGAGATTCGCCGTCACCGTGAAGATGTCCGATAGATACATCGCGACCGGGTCGTTGAGCTTCTCTCCGGCCTTGAAGGCCGGGCTGGGCGTGGTCGGGGTGAACAACAGGTCCACGCCCCGATCGAAGGCGTTGCGGAAGTCCTGGGCGATCAGCGCGCGCATCTGCTGGGCTTTCCGATAGTACGCATCGTAATAGCCGGACGACAGCACGTACGTTCCGACCAGCACGCGCCGCCGCACCTCGGCGCCGAAGCCCTCCCCCCGGGTGGTGCGGTACAATGCCCGCACATCCGCGGATCCGTCGAAGCGCGGACCATAACGCGCGCCGTCGTACCGCGCCAGGTTGGATGACGCCTCGGCGGGCGCGAGGATGTAGTAGGTCGCGACGGCGTACGAGGTGTGCGGCAGCGAGACGTCGCGCACTGCCGCGCCCTGCTCCCGGAACAGCCGGATCGCGCGCTCGCAGGCGCGCCGCACGGCGGGGTCCAGGTCCGCCGGAAAATACTCCTTCGGGATCCCGATCACGAAGCCCTGGAGCGACTCGGGAACCGTGGGGAGCCGCAGCGAGTCGCGATCCTCGCAGGTCGAGTCCTTGGGATCCCGCCCGCTGATCACCGAGAGCACCCGCGCCGCGTCGTGCACGCTCCGGCCCAGGACGCCGATCTGATCGAGCGAGGAGCCGAACGCCACGAGACCGTAACGGCTGACGCGCCCGTACGTGGGCTTGATCCCCACCACACCGCACAGCGACGCCGGCTGCCGCACCGAGCCGCCGGTCTCGGATCCCAGGGCCGCCGGCACCGTGCCGGCGGCGACCAGCGCCGCCGAGCCTCCCGACGAGCCGCCGGGGACGCGAGTGCGGTCGAAGGGATGGAGCGAGCGGCCGTACGCCGAGTGCTCCGTCGACGAGCCCATCCCGAATTCGTCGCAGTTGGTCTTGCCGGCGATCAAGGCGCCCGCCGCCTTGAGCTTCATCACAGCCGTCGCTTCGTACGGCGAGCGGTACCCTTCCAGGATCTTCGAGCCGCAGCTGGTGGTGAAGTCCAGGGTGCAGATGTTGTCCTTCACCGCCACGGGCATCCCGTACAGGACGCCCGAGGGATAGGCGGACTGCGCCTGCGCGAGCAGCGACTTGCGGAGGTCTTTGGGCGGCGTGAGGCAGGCGTTCAGCCGCTTCGCTTTGACGATGCGGTCGGCCGCCGCCTTGGCGCTCGCGAGCGCTTCGCTCGGCTCGCTCACGATTCGGCCTCGCCCTCCTCGAACGCCCCGAGCTTCGGCACCAGGAAAAATCCGTCCTTGAAGACGGGGGCGAGCTGCGCCGGTCCGAATGCGAGCGGCGCCGGCTTCACCTCGTCGGGGCGGAACCGCACCGCGTCGGGGCCCGGCACGAACGGCCTCACGCCCTCGCTCGCCGGCACGGCGTTGATTTGCGCCACGTACTCGAGGATGCGCGACATCTGCTCCGCCAGGAGGGGCAGCGCCTCGTCGCTCACGTCGAGCTCCGCGAGCCGCGCGATCTTCCGGACGTCGTCATGGGTGACGCTCATGCACTCTCCCACTCGCGCTCGAGCGCCGCGTAGGCTGCGAGCAGCTGCTTGGTTCCGATCTCGTGATCGTCGAATTCCACCGTCACCTTGAGCTCGCGGCCCGACCCGGCGACGGCGCGCACCACACCGCTCCCGAACTTGCGGTGCCGCACCCGCTCACCGGTCACGTACCGCGGCGTGTCCTGCGAGGCCTCGACCTCCCAGTCGAGCTCCACCGGACCCGCTCCCCCCCCCCGCCGCGACCGCCCACCCGTGCCGCCCGCGCCGCCGCGCGCCGCGCGGCCCCAGTGCGGCGTCGTGGCCCGCTCTTCCACCACGCTGGCCGGAACCGCTTCGAGAAACCGTGACGGCTCCGACAGTTCGAGCCGCCCGTTGCGGTACCGGGTCCGCGCCCATGAGAGATACAGTTTTTCGCGGGCGCGCGTGAGGCCCACGTAACACAATCGGCGTTCCTCCTCGAGCCCCCCCGGCTCGCCCGCCGCCCGCGCCAGGGGGAACAGTCCATCCTCGAGCCCCGCGAGTGTCACGACCGGCCACTCGAGTCCCTTCGCCATGTGCACCGTCATGAGCGTCACGCCGGTCGGGTCCCCGGTGCCTTGGTCGGCGGACGTCACCAGAGCCGCCTGGGTGAGGTAGCGCTCGATCAGGCTCGCTCCCGTCCCCCCTCCCTCATCATCCCCCGTCTCCTCGTCCTCCGCCGTCTCCGCCCATCCCGCCGCCCCGGCGATGAGCTCCTGCACGTTGTCCAGGCGCTCGATACCCTCGGGGCCCTCCTCGGCCAGGTACTGTGCGTATCCGACCGCTGCAATCGCCTGCTCGAGTGCCGTCGCGGGGTCCGCCCGGCCATGCCGCGCCCGCAGCGCGTCGATCGCCCGGACCAGCCCTGCGAACGCGTCCCGCACGTTGGGGCGGAGCTCGGGAATCCGCTCGGCCGCGCGCGCCGCCTCGAGCAGCGGCTTGCCCCATTGCGTCGCCGATCGCACCAGCTGCGTGAACGAGGCATCGCCAATCCCCCGCCGCGGCACGTTGACGATGCGCGCGAACGCTTCGTCGTCCGCCGGGTTGGCGATCAGCCGCAGGTAGGCGAGCACGTCCTTGACCTCGCGGCGCTCGTAGAAGCTGACCGCGCCCACCAGCCGGTACGGGATCCCGCGGAATCGAAAGGCTTCCTCGAGCGGGCGCGACTGCGCGTTGGTGCGGTACAGGATCGCCATCGCCTCGTAGGGGGTGTCACCCTCGGCCGCCCGGCGGGCGATCTCGCCGACGAGCCACTCCGCCTCGTCGCGCTCGTCGGCGGCCGTGAGCAGGGTCACGGGCTCGCCGCCCCGCCGCTCCGTGAACAGCGTCTTGCCGAGCCGGCGGGCGTTTTCCACGATGACGCCGTTGGCCGCATCGAGGATCACCTGAGTCGAGCGGTAGTTCTGCTCGAGCTTGATGAGCGTGGCCCCGGGGAAGTCCTGCTGGAACGACAGCATGTGCCGCACGTCCGCCCCGCGCCAGCCGTAGATCGCCTGATCGTCGTCGCCCACGACGCAGAGATTCCTGTGCTCCGCGGCCAGCCGCTTCACGAGCCGGTATTGGGCGGCGTTGGTGTCCTGGAATTCGTCCACCAGGACGTGATCAAACCGGCGTTGCCAGTACGCCAGGCGTTCCGGACGCTCGGCGAACAAGGTGAGCGGAAACAGCAGCAGGTCGTCGAAGTCCATCGCGTTGGCCTGCCGCAGCGCCGGGCCGAGCGCGGCGTAGATCTCCGCCGCGACGCGCTCGAGCGGGCTCTCGGCGCTCGCCCCAAGCTCCTCCGGGAGGAGCATCCGGTTCTTGGCGCCGGAGATGATCGCGTGGATCGCGCGCGGGGGATTCGCCTTGGGGGAGTAGCCGCGCTGTTCCAGCAGGCGCTTGATGAACGACTCGGAATCGTCTTGATCGTAGATGGTGAAGTTCGGGCCGAATCCGAGGTGGGCCGCCTCACGCCGCAACAGGCGCGCCGACAGGGAGTGGAATGTCCCGATCCACAGGCCGCGGGGGTCGGCCCCGAGCAGCGCGGCCACCCGGGTGCGCATCTCCCCCGCGGCCTTGTTCGTGAAGGTGACGGCGAAGACGCGGGACGGCGCAACGCCGCGCTCCTGGATCAGATGCGCGATGCGCGCCGTGAGCACCCGCGTCTTGCCCGCGCCCGCACCCGCCAGCACGAGCAGCGGTCCCGCGGGATGGCGGACGGCGGCCTCCTGCCCGGGATTGAGCGGCAGGGTCACGACACGCTCACGAGTGGAAACTCCAGCACGAACTCGGCCCCCTCCGTCCCCACGCCGCTCGGAGCCGGCCGGTACGTGAGCCGGCCGCCGTGCTGCTGCTCGACGATGCGGCGCGCCAACGCCAGTCCGATCCCCCAGCCCCCCGGCTTGGTCGAGACGCCGGGTTCGAACAGCTGGGGCCGGACGTCGAGGGGCACGCCCGGCCCGTCGTCGCGGACGCTCACGCGCGCGGCACGCGATATCGCCTCCACCGTCACGTCGATGCGCCCGCCGCGACCGGAGAGCGCATCGATCGCATTCTTGATCACGGCCTCGAGGGCCCATTCGAGCAGCACCGGATCGCCCTGCGCGGTGGGGCCCGGGCCCGTGGCGCGGAGCACCAGCGTCACCGGGCTCGCGAGCGTCGGGAGCCGCGGGCGGAAGTAGCTCACCACGCGCTCGGCCAGCGCCCCCAGCCCCACCGGCTCCCGCCGCGCCGGCCGGCCGATCCGCTCGAACCGCTTGGCCACCCGCTCCAGGCGCTCCGCATCAGCCTGAAGATGGTCGGCCAGCTCCGTCCCCGTGGTACCCGGATTCTCCCGCAGGTAGGCAATCCATCCCGTGAGGCTCATGAGCGGGGTCCCGAGCTGATGCGCCGACTCCCGCGCCATGGCCACCCACAGGCGGTCGCGCGCCGCGGCGACCTGCGAGCGATAGGCCCATCCGGCGAGGAGCGCCAGGCACAGGAGCACCGCGCCTTCGAGCGCGGCGATCCCGGCAAAGCGCCGCGCCGCGGGGCCGGCGCCGTAGTGGATTGTCCCCACGCCCGGCTGCACCAGCGGGGCGTTCTGGACGTCCAGCTGTGCGATCCAGGCACGCAGCCGCGCCGTGTCGGTGCCCACGGTGGGCGGCGCGTTGTCGAGCGCCGTGATGTGCCCCGCCGTGTCCGTCACCACGATGGCGACCCTGAGCGAGCGGACCTGGCGGGCAAGGTCGAGCAGCGCGTCGGTGGCGGCGTCGGGACCGGGATCGTTCAGCCCCGCGAACACGCGGCCGAGCAGCATGCTGGTCTGGCGCGCGTCGTCGCGCAGGTGGCGCGCCACCACCCAGGCGTAGCCAACCGTAATCCCGCCGAGCAGCAGCGCCAGGCCCACCACGGCGGGAGGACCCGCGCGGCGGAGCGCGGCGTTACGCGGCACCGGAGGGAGGCGGGGCGAGGCGCTCCATCCCGAGATAGGGGACGAGCGCCCGCGGGACGGTCACGGAGCCGTCGGCCTGCTGGTGCGTCTCGAGCAGCGCCGCGATGGTGCGCGGTAGCGCGACGCCCGAAGCGTTGAGAGTGTGGACGAACTCCGGTTTGGCGCCCGGACCGGCGCGGAATCGCACGTTGGCCCGCCGTGCCTGAAAGTCGGTGAAGGTGCTCGAGCTCGACACCTCGAGCCACTGCCCCACCCCCGGCGCCCAGACCTCGAGATCATACGTCTTGGCGCTCGCGAAGCCCACATCCCCCGCGGCCAACAACACCACCCGATAGGGGAGCTCGAGCCTCCGCAGCACTTCCTCGGCGTGCCCCGTCAGCGCCTCGTGCTGGGCGGGCGAATCGGCGGGGCGGCAGAAGCGCACCAGCTCGACCTTGTCGAACTGGTGGACGCGCAGCAGGCCGCGGGTGTCCTTCCCCGCCGCTCCGGCCTCGCGCCGAAAGCACGGCGTGTAGGCCACGTAGGCGCGCGGCAGGGTGGCCCCGTCCGTGATTTCGTCGCGCAGCAGATTGGTGACGGGCACCTCCGCCGTGGGAATCAAAAAGAGGTCGTCGGGCTCGGTGCGATATGCATCCTCCTCGAACTTGGGCAGCTGCCCGGTACCCTCCATGATCTCCCGCCGCACCACGAGCGGCGGCTCGATCTCCAGGTAGCCGTGCTCGCGACTGTGGAGATCGACCATGAAGTTGATGAGCGCCCGCGCGAGCCGCGCCCCCGCCCCCACGAACACCGGAAAGCCGGAGCCTGCGAGCTTGGCGCCCCGCGCGAAATCGACGATCCCGAGACGCTCGGCCAACTCCCAGTGCGGCCGGCCGCCGGCTGCCGCGGGCTCGCCCCACTGCCGCACGATCCGGTTGTGCGAGCCGTCCCCGTCGGGGAGCTCCGCCAGCGGCAGGTTCGGCACGAACAGCGCCTTGCGCTCGAGCTGGGTCTCGATGCCCGCGAGCTCCGCCTCGAGGGCGTCGATCCGCTGGCCGAGCACGCGCCGCGACTCCCGCACGTCCGCGGGGAGCTCCCCCCGGTCCTTCATCAGACGGGCGTCGGCCTTGGCGACTTCATTGCGCTCCGCCTTGAGCTGGTCGAGCTGACCGGTGAGCGCGCGGCGCCGCATGTCCAGGGCCTCGAGTTCGTCGAGCAGCCGCGTGATCGTCGGGTCACCTCGCCGGGCGAGCGCCGAGCGCACCTGCTGAGGCGAGGCGCGCAACAGTTTGAGATCGATCACGGAGCTACTGCTTCGGAAGACCGGGCGCGAGGCCGCGGTAGCCGCAGTTCTGGTCGACCAGAATCTCGAAGTCCAGCCGCCGCGCGGTCGAGTCCACAGCCAGCACGCGCAGCTTGGCGTAGAGCGACACAGTGGGACCGAACACGCAGGTCGTGGGCCGGGAGCGCACCAGCACGATGGTCCCCCTATCCAGCGCGAGCGGCTTGTCGAACACGTAGGGCCCGGTCGGCGCGAGCGTGATCGCATCGAACAGCGTGGTGACTCGTTGCAACCCCGACGCGGTGCCTAGGTGGAGCGGTTCCGTCGGGAACAGGGCGGGCTCGCCGATCGAATCGAAATCGAACGCGAAGTCGAACAGGGTCGTCTGATCGGTGCGCACGGCCAACGCGCCCTCCAGCGTGTACGCGGACGGCAGGGCGATGTCGGTGCCGCGCAGGGCGTACAGGGATACGGTGTCGACCACATTCGTGATGCTGGCGGCCGGCAGCCCCGTGGTATTGCCACACGCGAGGGCCAGGGATGCAACCGCGATAGCGGCGGCGGCGAGCACGACAGACGAGCGACGGGAAGGCATGCGGTGCCGGGAAGATACCGCGCGGCGTCCAAGTGGGTCAACCCACGATGGCTGCTTGACTTCACTAGTTCCCATTCCTAGCTTGGCCGCCGTATGGCAACGATCCGTGAAGTGGTCGAGGCGTTGAGCCGCCGCAGCGGCGTGGATGCCGTTCTGGTCGTCGGCCGCGACGGCTTGCCCATCGACTCGCGCACCGCCGACGGCGTCGACGGCGACAGCGTGGCCGCGCTCCTGCCCTCCGTGATCGGCGGCATGACGCAGTTGGGCCAGGCGGCGGGACGGGGAGACTTCGGGACCGGCGTCCTCGAGTTCGGCTCCGGCCTCGCGGTGGTTTCCGTGCTCAGCGCCGATGCGCTGCTCGTGGTGCTGGTCGCTCCGTCCACCAACGTGGGCGGCCTGCTCTACGACCTGCGCCGACACCGCTCGGCGATCGCCGGCCTGCTGTAACCGGGAGCCGCCCCTCTTGGCGCCCGCGCGGCGGCACCTTCTCGTGGTCGACGACGAGCCGCACATCGGATTGCTGTTGCGCCCGCACCTCGAGCGCCTCGGCTACGCGGTGAGCCTGGCGCGCACCCTCGCGGAAGCGCGCGGCGTTCTGGACGATTCCGCGGCTCCGCTCGACGCCATGCTGCTGGACCTGCATCTGCCCGACGGCTCCGGCCTCGACCTGCTGCGCGACCTCCGCGCCCGGCCGGCGACGCGCGCGTTTCCCGTCATCGTCCTCACGGCGGAGGGCGAGGAGCGCATCCTCAGCGAAGCCGAAGAGCTCGGGGCCGGGCTGTTGACCAAGCCATTCAGCCCCACGAAGCTCACCGCGCGCATCGCCGCCCTGCTGGGCGACGCCCCCACCGTTTCGCCGGACGCGCGGTGAGCGTCTGGGCCGCGATCCTCGCGGGCGGGTCGGGGACCCGCTTCTGGCCGCTCTCGACGCCCGAGCGGCCCAAGCAGTTGCTGCCGCTCGCCGGAGATCGTCCCCTCCTCGTGCAGGCCGTGGAACGGCTCGACGGTCTCGTCCCGCCCGAACGCATTCTCATTCTCACCGGCCCGTTCCTCGTGGACCAGGTGGCACGGGTCGTGCCGCAGATCCCGCGGGCGCAGGTGTTCGCGGAGCCGCGAGCCGCCTCCACCGCGCCGGCGCTCGCGTGGGCGGCGCAGTGGATCTCGCAGCGCGATCCCGGAGCGCAGATGCTGTCGCTGCACGCCGACTGGGCCGTGAGCGACGATCGCGCCTTCCGCGCGGCCGCCCGGCAGGCGCTCGGCGTGGCGACGGAGTACGACATGCTGGTCACCGTGGGGGTCACGCCGTCGCGCAACGAGACCAGCTACGGTTACATCGTGCCGGCGAAGCCGCTCGGCGGAGCGCGCGCGGTCCGGCGATTCGTCGAGAAGCCGTCAGCCGCGCGCGCCGCGCTGCTGCGCCGCCAGGGAGCGCTGTGGAATACGGGGCTGTTCGCCTGGGGCGTCGCGCGCTTCCTGGGCGAAGCGGGCGCCTACGCCCGCGAGTTGAAGCCCGGCTGGCCGGCGCTCGCCGCAGGCGATGTCGCCGGTTTTTTCGCGAGCGTGCGCCCGGTAGCGGTCGACGTGGCGGTGCTCGAACGCTCCAAGCGCCTCGCCGTGGTGACCGGAACCTTCCGCTGGGACGACATCGGGTCGTGGGACGCGCTGCTGCGCATCCGCACGCCGGACGCGCATGGCAACGTGGTCGTCGGCAACGCCACGGTGGCGGATGACGTGCGCCGCTCGGTCATCTGGTCCGAGAGCGAGCACATCGCGGTCGTGGGCCTCGAAGACATGGTCGTGGTGCGGGCGAACGGTCACACGCTCGTGATGCCCACGGGTCGCGCTGAGCGCCTGAAGGAGCTCGTGCAGCGGCTGTGACGCACGCTCTCTACCTCCTCGACCCGGAGCCCGCGCCAGCCTGGGCGCCGTTCGCCGGTGCGCGCCCCCTGTGTGAGCTGCGGGCCGGCGCGCACCTGATCCGCGAACGCTGGGAGACGTTCGTCGGCACGGAAGCCGCCGGGATCTTCGCGCTCCCGCATCTCGCGGGGTTCGCCGAGCCGGGAGTGCCGCCCGTCAGCGCGCGGCGCCCCGTGACGGGGCCGGCGGTGATCGGCTCGGCCACGTTCGCGCCCCGCGGGCTGGCGCCGGCGCTGCCGCCCGGCGCGTTCCGCCTCACGAGCGCCGGCATCACCGTGGGCTGGGGCATCGGACCGGGAGCCACGTGGGACGGCCCGCAGCCCCACGCGGCGGCCCTCGAGGTCCCGGGGATGGTGCTGCGCGGCGTGTACGATCTCGTGCCGGCGCTCGAGCGCCTCCTGCCCGACGATGTGCGCGCCCTGCTCGTCGACACCGACCCGCTGCCGGCGGGCAGTGTGGTGCTCGGCGATCCTCGGGCCATCGCCCTGCACGACGCCGTCGTGGAACCCGGCGTCGTGTTCGATGTCCGCACTGGTCCGGTGGTCCTCGAGAGCGGCGCGGAGGTCCGCTCCGGGACGCGGCTCGAGGGGCCGCTCTGGATCGGCGCGAACGCGCGCGTGCTCGGCGGTCCGGTGCGCGCATCGGCGATCGGCCCGCGCGTGAACGCACGCGGCGAGTTGTCGACCTGCGTGTTCCTGGGGTACGCGAACAAGGCCCACGACGGGTTCGTGGGCCACTCGGTGATCGGCCGATGGGTGAACCTCGGCGCCGGGACCATCACGTCGAACCTGAAGAACACCTACGGCCGGGTACGGCTCGACGTCGCCGGGACGCCGCTCGAGACCGGGCTGCAGTTTCTCGGCAGCCTGATCGGCGATCACGCCAAGACAGCGATCGGCACGCTGCTCTCCACCGGCACAGTGATCGGGACCGGTGCCAGCGTGTTCGACGGGGTTCGATCGCCCAAGTACGTTCCGCCGTTCGCCTGGGGCGGCGCCGGAGACGCGCGCATGAGCAGGGAGGGCTTTCTGACGATCGCCGAGCGGGTGCTCCCGCGGCGCGACGTGGCGGTGGACGCTGCCACGCGGGCCCTGCTCGGGCGCCTGTACGACTGGGCCGTGCGCTGACCGCCGTGCTCCGCCCGTTGCTCCCCGAAAGCGGAGTGCGCACATTCCGACGCTCTGCGGGACACACGCACCATGCCCCAAGACGAGCAATACCGGCGAGTCGGTAAGTTCGAGCTCCACGAGCTCATCGGCGAAGGCGCGATGGGGACCGTGTGGCGGGCGTACGATTCCGTCATTCGCCGCTACGTCGCGCTCAAGCTGCTGTCGCGCGCCGGCCGTACCGCCGACGCGCGGGAGCGCTTCCTGCGCGAAGCGCGGGCCGCCGGTGCCCTGCAGCACCCCAACATCATCACGATCTACGACCTGGGGGAGTCCGACGGCCAGCTGTTCATCGCGTTGGAGCTGGTCGATGGGCGCGACCTGAGCGCGCTGATCGCCCTCGGCGAGCCCCTGGCCCTCGAGCGCAAGCTCGACATCGTGATCGAGGTGCTGCAGGGGCTGTCCTACGCGCACGAGCGCGGCGTGATCCACCGCGATATCAAGCCCTCCAACGTCCGCATCGCATCCGACGGGTCGATCAAGCTCATGGATTTTGGCATCGCCCGGCTGCAGTCGGCCGACGCCACGGGCTCGGGTGCGATCGTGGGCACGCCGACCTACATGGCACCGGAGCAGATCACGAACGGCGCCATCACGCCCGCCACAGACGTATTCGCGGTCGGGTGTCTGTTGTACGAGCTGCTCACGTACCACAAGCCGTTCGTCGCGGAGACGGTGCACGGCGTGCTGTACCAGGTGCTGACCACGGACCCGAAGCCGCTGCGCACCATAGCGTCGTCGATCCCCGCGGCGCTCGAGCGCGTCGTGGGGAAGGCGATGAACAAAGTCCCGGAGGAGCGTTACGAAACGGCGCGGCAGATGCAGTCCGCGCTGTTCAGCATCCGAGCCGCGCTCTCCGGCGCGTCCGACACCACCGAGCGGCTGAGCTTGAAGTGGACGCCGCTCCCCTCCGCCGTGCTGCGCCTCGTCACCCATGCGCCGCTCAAGTGGCGCGCGGCGGTGCTGACGACATTGATGGTGACGGCGCTGGTGCTGCTCTACGTCTCGCGCTCGCCCTCCCCGGTCGCGGCACCGTCCGCGGCCGAGTTCGGCGGGGTCACACTGGACCAGCTGCTGCTCTTCCCCGTGCCGGCCCATCTCAACCCGGCGCTCGTCGCGCAGCGCGATTCGGCGCTTGCAGCGCGCGAGCGGGCGCGGCGCGCCGGCGCCATGAAAAACAACGTGCCGGCGCTGATCCTCGCCGAAACCCTAGTGCAGAACGCCGAGCGCGCGCTCCGCACCGGCGACCCGGCCCGCGCCGCCAGCGGTTACTTCAGCGCGATCCCCCAATACGCCAAAGCGCAGGCCGAAGGCGAGGCGCTCCAGCGGGAGGCCGGGCAAGCCATCGCCCGCGCCACGCCGGTGGTGGGCGCCTTGGCCACGCGCCCCGAAGCGGGGCGCGCGGCGACTTCGCTCGCGCGCGCGGAATCGCTTTACGCTACCATGGATTACGTGGTGGCCCGGCTAGCGGCGCTCGACGCCGAGCAAGTCGGCGTGGCGGCGGGCGTGGCGCCCCCCTCCCCGCAACCCGCCGACACCCGCGCTGCGATCGGCGTACTACTGCAGGACCTGGAGCGTGCGGTCTCGAGCGAGCGGGTGGGCAACCTGCAGGTGCTGATGCCCGGCATGGCGGAGAAGGATGTGGCCGCGTGGCAAGGTTTCTTTCGCAGGTACACGCAACTCACCGCGCGCTACGCGGTGGTGCGCTTCAGCACGCACGCCGACACCGCCTACGCCGCCGTGCGGACCCTCTACCTGTACGTGCCGGCGGAAGGCGGCGCCCAGCGCGAAACGCGGCTCCACCAGACCATCCGCTTCACCCGGACTTTCAACGGCTGGCGCGTCGCGAACATCCGCGAATCGCCCTGACCGCCCTCAGTCCCAAGCCCGTTCGGTGGGAGGCGGCGGCGCGGGGATGGCGACGGAATCGGCGCGCGCGGTGGCTGGTCCCGCACGGCGCAGCGTCACCGGCTTCTCGAGATCGCCTCCCGACAGCGTGAGCTTGTCGCTGTCGAGCTTCAAGCGGTACACCTGCCATACGCCATCGCCCAGCGTCAGCCACAGGCTGTCGCCCACCACCCGCCAGCGGGCCACCTGATCCCCGAATTGGGCGGAGCTGTCGCTCCGGACGATGATGTTGCGAATCTCGTCATCGGTCTTGGCCTGCCATTTCCCCTCGAGACGGGCGTGGCGAGCCGGGCCCGGATCCGCGTTCTGGGCGGCGAGGACGGGGGCGACCCCGAGCAGCAAGACGAGCATACCGGCGCTGCGACGCGTCGCGGTCGACCGTATCAAGGACATGGCGAAAGATATGTACCCCGGAAGGAACCCATCAGCTCCCTGCCGTCCCGGCCCCACCCGCCGCGGGCACCGGGGCCCGCTCGTCGGTCATCACGGCCACCTGGGGCTCCCACTGGCGCATCATCCGGACGAACGCCGCGACGAGGTCCGGGTCGAACTCCGCACCCGCGCGACCCTCGATGTAGCCGAGCGTCCGCTCCTGCGACCAGGCCTCGCGGTAGGGGCGGTTGGTGCGGAGCGCGTCGTACACATCACACACGTGCACCAGCTTCGAGGCGTGATGACAGTCGCGGGGGAAGGCAAAGGTGGGGTACCCCCCGCCGTTCAGCATGATGTGGTGCTCGTACGCCACCACGGCCGGGAGATCGAGCTGCTCCTCCGACTGGAGGATGATGCGCGCCCCTTCGATCGGGTGCGCGTTCATCAACGCTCGCTCCTCATCGGTGAACTTGCCCGGCTTGGTCAGAACCTCGAGGGGGATGCGTACCTTGCCGATGTCGTGCAGCAGACCGGCGATCCCGAAGCCGCGCACGTCGCCGCGCGCCAGCCCCAGGTACTCGGCGAGCGCCATGGCCAGCACGGCCACGTTCATGGAGTGGGTGGTCGTATACTGATCGAACTCCTTGAGCTGGAGCAGCGGGATGACGATGTGTTGGCCGGCGTGCATCCCGAGCGAGAGCGATTGAATGACGGCCTCCGCCTCGCTGAGCGGAACCACGCCGCGCGCCTTCACCTCGTCCTGGAGCCACCGGACCGTGTCGGCCTCTTCGCTCAGCGAGTAGGCGATCGCCGCCGTCGTCGCCGCCTCGGGCACCGCCGGCCCCGCCGTGCCGCCGCGCACACCCAACGCGCCGTAGCGGATGCTCGAACGGCGCATCTGGCGTACTTCGGTGGTGTCGAGCGTGGAGAGCGTCAGCCGCGCGAGGATTTCGTCGAGAAAGCCTTCGAACTCTTCCCGCCCCACCGGCTCCTCGAATTCGAGCCGCTGGACGCCAGCGTGGGCCAGACGGCGGGTCCAGTCCCACGCCTTGAGCTCGCGCAGCGGGAGCCGGCCGTACAGGATCTCGTCGCCCAGGAAGGTGAAGAGCGGGTGCGGAGCATCCCGTTGTAGGGCTTCGAGCTCATGGTAGGCTGCGTCGATGGCGCGCTCCCGCGCCGGATGGCCCGCGGCGTACAGGGTCATCGTCGCGAGCGCGTGTGCGAACGCGGTCAGGAACGTCGCAGGCTCGCTCATCGGCGCGTGCCCGTCGCGCCAGCTGCCGCGCGGACTTCCGGATCTCGGGACGTGGCGGCGCGAGCGAGCCGCGCCCGCGCGCGTGGATCGCCCCGCCAACCGGTGGCGAGCGCCGCCAGCGCCACGAGCAGCTCCGCCGACTTCGCGGGTAACTTGTCCCGGCCGAATATCGTCCGGCCCGCCGCGGTGAGCTGCAGCAGCGCCGCGAGCGCGGCCGGTGCTCGCGTGCTGCCGAGAGCGCGGATGGCCAGCACGCGCAGGTCGGTGGCGAGCCCGCGTTCGGTGGCACGCCCGGCGAGCAGCGGCACGGCCGAGTCGGGACAGCTCTGCAGCGCGACGACCAGCGCGAGGGCGAGCCGCAGCGTCCGCGGGTCCGGGTCCTTCAGGGCCGTCACGAGCGCCGCATCACGCTCGGCCGGCAGCTTGAGCTGCAGCTTCACCGCTTGCCAGCGCACCCGCGCATCGACGTGCTGCGTCCAGCGCGCCGGCGAGAAACCCTCCGGAATCGCGGGCAGCTCCTCGAGCAGGGCCAACATGTTTCGCGTGACGTACCATCGCGGGTCATCGAGCCGCTCGACGACCATCGGCCCGATCCCGGCCCCCACGCGGGCGAGCTGGCCGAGCAACCCCCGCCGCGTCCCGCGAGACTCGGCCGCCGCGAGTGCGTCGAGCAGCGGGGCCGCCGCCGCCACGCCGATCCGCGGCACCAGCCGGTCCAGCATCTTGAAGTCCACCGGCTCTCGGGCGACCACGCGGCGGATCACCTCGGGCGTGGCGATGCGCTCCCACACCGCGGCCGCCGCCCCATTCGCCGCGGGGAACCGCTCGAGCGTATCGACGACCTGGGGTAGGCGCCCATCCTCGAGCAGGCGATCCACCGCCGCCAGCACCCGCGTTCCGACCACCTCCGCCTCGAGCGCCATCGCGACGACCCGCTCGGGCTCCGCGGGGTAGCCGCTGTCGCGGGCCGCCGCAGCTCGCGGCCCGGCGCGCGTCATGCGCTGCAGCGCCGCGCTGTAGGCGTCCGGGTTGGGGTCGGGGAGCGTCCAACCGTCGAGCAAGCGCCGGACCTGAGTCCGCAGGGCGGCGTCCGCCGCGCCCCGGACGTCGGGCGCGCCTCCTTCGGCGTGTGCCGCGAGCTTGGTGAGCAACCGGACGAGCGAGTGCGAGATCGTCTGCTGGGATGCCTCGGCCACCGCCTTGAGGATCTCGAGCACCGCGTCCGCGGCCAGGACCGCCGTCGCATCGGCGAGGAATTGGCGCCGCCGCGCAAGGTCGCCGCCCATCTCCACCAGCCGACCCAAGGTCTCAGGCTTGAGCGAGCGGATGACCGCGGAGACGCGGCGGCGCAGCGCCAGTGCCTCCGCGCCCCCGGTGACCTTGAGCTCCTCGGCGATCTGCAGCAGGTAGCCCCCGATCGCCTGCTCGGATTGACCCGCGCCGCCGAGCGCGGCGGCGTCGATCGCCTGCGCGACCATCCCCGCCTCTGGGGGAGGGACATCCTGGCCGGGCGGCAGGGCCAGAGCCGCCCGCGCAAGACCGACCCAGAGCTGGGCTGCCCGCGGCTCGCCCGAGCCCGCATCGACGAGGCCCAGGCGCTCGTAGGCGAGCGGGTGCAGCTGCAGGTGAGGCCAGGCGTGAAGCCGCTCGGGCGGACCCAGACCGAGCGGTTGTCCGGTGCGCTCCGGGTCCACCGCGAGGGTCTTGAGCACGTCGCCAATCTCGCCGGCGTCCACGCCGGGCCGGAACGTCACGGCACCGAGGTGATGGCGGTGCAGCCGTCCGGCGAGCTCGCGCAGGACGGCGTGCTTGGCATCGGTCGCCACGCCCTCAATCACGAGCTGGTGACGGGCCACGCCCAGCGACAACGCCACACGCGCCTCGAGGAGCTGCCCGACCCGCCGGGCGACCGCGGCGGCGGCGGGCCCGAGCGACGGATGGCCCTGCGGGTACATCGCGTGCCGATGGAGGGCGATCGACAGCTCGGTGAGGAAATCCGCGAGGTCGCGCGACAGAGTCGCGCGCTCGCCGGAGGGAGCGGGCATGAGGCCAAAGATACTAGGACCAGCAACGGCTAGACGCACAGACGCACAGGGGAGAATAGGAAAGAGGGAGCAGAGAAGCCTGCTCCCTCCAGCCCGTTCACCTCTGTGCGTCAGTGCGTCTAGTTCCTAATACATTCCGCCCATGCCACCGCCGCCACCAGGCATCGGCGGCGCCTTCTCCTTGTCCTTCTTCTCCACCACGACGCATTCCGTGGTCAGGAGCAGGCCGGCGATCGACGCCGCGTTCTGGAGGGCCGTGCGCGTGACCTTGGTCGGGTCGATCACACCGGCCAACACCAGATCTTCATACTCGTCGGTCTGGGCATTGTAGCCGTAGTTCAGCTTGGCCGACTCCTTCACCTTGCCCACCACGATGGACGCCTCGGCCCCGGCGTTCTGGGCGATCATGCGGATCGGCTCTTCGAGCGCGCGCCGCACGATATCCACGCCGATCTTCTCGTCTTCATCAGGCGCCTTCACCTTGTCGAGCGTCCGCTGGCAGTACAGCAGCGCCACGCCGCCGCCCGGGACGATGCCTTCCTCGACCGCCGCCCGCGTGGCGTGCAACGCATCCTCCACGCGCGCCTTCTTTTCCTTCATTTCGGTCTCGGTGGCCGCGCCCACGTTGATGACCGCAACGCCGCCCGCGAGCTTCGCGAGCCGCTCCTGCAGCTTCTCTTTGTCGTAATCCGACGTGGACTTCTCGATCGCGGCCTTAATCTGGGTGATGCGGCCCTGGATGTCGGCGTGCTTGCCCTTGCCGCCGATGATCGTGGTGTTGTCCTTATCCACCACAATCCGCTTGCCCTGGCCCAGATCACCGAGCACGGCGTTGTCGAGCTTGAAGCCGAGCTCCTCGGAGATCACCTTGGCGGACGTGAGCACCGCGATGTCGGTGAGCATCTCCTTGCGCCGGTCGCCGAAGCCGGGGGCCTTCACCGCGCAGACCTTGAGCGTGCCGCGCAGCTTATTGACCACCAGCGTCGCCAGCGCCTCCCCCTCCAGGTCCTCGGCGATGATGAGCAGCGGCTTGCCCGACTGCGCCACCTTCTCGAGCACGGGGAGCAGATCCTTCATGGCGGAGATCTTCTTGTCGTGCACGAGGACGTAGGCATCCTCGAGCACCGCTTCCATTTTCTCGGGATCGGTGATGAAGTAAGGCGAGAGGTAGCCGCGGTCGAACTGCATGCCGTCCACGGTCTCGAGCGTGGTCTCGAGGCCCTTCGCCTCCTCGACCGTGATCACGCCGTCCTTGCCGACCTTCTCCATCGCATCCGCGATCTTGTCGCCAATTTCCTTGTCGCCGTTGGCGGAGATGGTGCCGACCTGCGCGATCTCCTTCCGGCCCTTGGTGGCGACGGAGATCCGCTTCAGCTCCTCGACCACCGCCTCGACGGCCTTGTCGATGCCGCGCTTCAGCGACATCGGATTGACGCCGGCCGTGACCGACTTGAGGCCTTCACGGAAGATCGCCTGGGCGAGCACCGTCGCCGTCGTGGTGCCGTCGCCCGCGAGATCCGAGGTCTTCGTCGCCACTTCCTTCACCATCTGCGCGCCCATGTTCTCGATCGGATCTTCGAGCTCGATCTCCTTGGCGACCGTGACGCCGTCCTTGGTGACCGTGGGGTTCCCGAACTTCTTGTCGATGACGACGTTCCGCCCCTTCGGGCCGAGGGTGACCTTCACCGCCTCGGCCAGCTGGTCCACGCCCCGCTTCAGGCGGGCGCGGGCCTCTACGTTGAACTCCAGTTGCTTTGCAGGCATGTCCGTTTTCCTCCTAGAAGATCTCAGCCAAGCTTGGCGATGACGTCGGATTCCTTGATGAGGATGATCTCTTCACCCTCGAGCTCCACCTGGGTGCCGCTGTACTTGCCGTATACCACCCGGTCCCCGACCTTCAGCTCCATCGGGACCGCCTCCCCCTTCTCCCGGCGCCCGGGACCTACCGCGATCACCTCGCCCTGGATCGGCTTCTCCTTGGCCGTGTCGGGGATGTAGAGACCGCCCTTCATGGTCTCCGTCTCCTCCATCGGCCGGATGGCCACGCGATCCGCGAGCGGCAAAATCTTGAGTTTCGTCTTCGAAGCCGTTGCCGTTGCCATTGGGGTTCGACCTCCAGCTCGGTATCTTGTCATAAGTGCTTGTCGGATGAAGTTGTTAGCACTCTTGCATGGTGAGTGCTAAAATCAACATGGGGAATTTCTCCCGGTCGGGCTGGCATGTCAAGGGGGCGAGATCAGCCGGCGTAGTGCCGCAGAAGCGGCGAGAGAGTCGACGATGATGCGGGCACGATCCGTGGCGCTTGAGCCGAGCGAGTCGAGCGGAATGGAGACCGCCGCCACGATGGCGCCGGTTCGCGTATCCGCCAGGCGCACATTGAGGGACGTGAGGCCCGGCGGCTCCGTCTCCCGAAACGGAAACGTGAGAACATAGACGGTGGGCGGCCCGCCGCCGCGCACCTGCCCGCGCACCGTGAACCCGCGACGCCGCAACCCCTGGGCGACCGCCCGCCCCAGGGAATCCTGGCGCGTGATGAGGATTTCGTATCCCCGGAGCGTGGACGGCTCTTCATAGTGCGGCGGCGCAGCGCAGGCGCTGAGCAACGTCATGAGCCGCACGACGCCAAGACGCCTAGCGCTCACGGAATGACTCGCCGCGCGCCCACCCAGCGATCCAGCCAGTAGCCGCCCTCGGGGTCTTGGGGATCGAGCCGCGACAGCTTCACCCCCCGGCTCGAGCTGTGGATGAACTTGAGCTCGCCGACGTACATGCCCACATGCGTCAGCCCCGCCCCCGGACGGGCCGCGAACAGCAGGATATCGCCCGGACGCAGGGCATCCGCCACGGGCGGCACCTCCGCGCCGGCGTGCGCCTGATCACGACTCATGCGCGGCAGGCGGATGCCATGCTGGCCGTAGGCGTACTGGATCAGTCCGGAGCAGTCGAAGCCGTTGTCCGCCGTGCCGCCCCAGAGGTACGGGGTGCCGAGGGATTCGAGCGCCGTCTGCACAACGTCGGCGGCATTGCCACTGATGGTGGCGGGCGGCTCCGGCGGCGGCAGCTCGGGCGGGGCACCGTACCCACCCTTCCCCCTTCCCTTTCCCCCCTTCCCCAATCCGATCGAGACCCCGACCGCCACGCTCACGCCCTTGCGAGCGTCGTGCCGCGGGTTCCAAAACCCGCGCGGCCCGCGATCCTCCAGGCGATAGCGCACCTCCGAACCCACGGCGAACCAGCCCAACGGCCGCCACTCGAGCCCACCGCCCACCGTCCACTGGGCCGCCAGCTCCTGCGTCGTCGTGTCGGTCGAGAGCCCGAGGGCGAGGCCAGCGAGCGCGTACGGGCCCAGGGTGGTGCGCCCGCGCCAGGCTTGTACTTCGTAGCCGAGGCCGTAGAAGGCGCGCCGCCGCCCGAGCGTGTCGCTCACCAGCAGCGACATGCCGAACCCGTGCGTGAAGGGTCCGCCCAGGCGCGAGCTGGTGCGGAGCTCGTAGACATCGGCGCGATTGCCGTTGTACCACCGTCCGAGATGGAGCTCCAGTCCCCGTCCCCCGCTCTGCGCCGCGAGCGTCGCGGGGAGCAGGAAAAGCGGCGCGAGCCGCCAGCGCTCAGTCAGCGGCCGCAACGGCCCGCTGCTCCTCCGACGCGCGCGGCGCCATGTGATGGGAGAGGAGGTGCGGCACCCGCCGCATGAAGCGGACCCACACGGCGAGCGCCGTGAACCCGCTCAGCGCGGCGGCGACGCCCGCCACGGCGAGCATCGTGAGAGGACGAGCGAAGCTGGTCGCGACGAGAGCGCCGGCCCACAGCCCGATGTAGGACGCGGCCCACGCCAGCACCGGCGTCAGCAGCCAGCCGACGACCACCAGCAGGTGGGCGAGCCAGCGGGGCACGGTGCCCCTCCCCGCGCGCTAGCCCCGGCGGGCCAGGGCGACGAGGGCGAGCGCCGCGAGGACGAGAGTGAAGGCGCCGCCCACGGCCACCGGGAGCGCGAGCGGCGCCCCGGCGAGACGCACCACCGTCGCCACCACGACGGTAGCCACGACGGCCGGGAGGGTCCGGCGCACCAGCGTCGCCTCACGGCGCGCGGCGCCGCCCGCCGTGACGATCGCGCCCATCCACGCGATGAACGTACCCAGCATCCACCAGACGGGGAGATACCACCACGTGCTGCCGCCGCCGATCGCGTCCCACGTCCAGGGGTACGCCTTGAAGGGGCGGAGCAGCGCGATATCGATCGCGCTGAACACCACGGTGCCCACGAAACCCACGGCCGCCGCGCCCGCGATGCCCTCGACGCCGCGCGCGGCTGTCCAGAGACCGGGAAGAAATCCGGCAGCGACCCCCCCCGCCAACACGATGAGGGCCTCCACCCCGCCCCGCAGGCCACCCAAGTCCGGTATCAGCCGCGACGCGGCGACGAACAGCACAACCGCCACACCGGTCGCGACGCCGAGCTTGGCGCCACTCGTGGTGACGGTACGGAAATCCGAACGGTCCGACGCCAAGGGTGCCGCGGTGGCCGACATGCCTCGTGTCTCCTTGCCGGAAAGGGGGCCCGATGTGAAATCTAAGCGCGCCGTCTCACCGGGCAAACACCAGAAGCACCGCGATATCGGTGACGGCCCATGCGGCCAGCGCCCGATACATGCGGCGTTGCTGGTCTGCCGCCGAGAGCGACGCGCGCCGCCGATACCATGGCGCGAGCACGGCGAGCCAGGCGACGAGCGGCACCACAAGCAACCACGCCCGTACCTGCAGGACCGCCACCGCCCAGCCGAACAACGCGAACGCCGCCAGCGTGCACGCAATCGCGACGCCCAGGCTCGCGCGGAGCCCCAAGAGCAGGGCCAGCGTCCGGTCGCCGCGGCGGCGGTCTTCCTCCATTTGATACAGCTGGGTGAGCGGATAGAGCCCCGCGAACAGCGGGCAGAAGCCCAGCAGCACGAGCGCGTGACCCACATCGAGGGTCCGCCCGGTGGCCGCCCACGCCGCGAACGGCGTCAGCGTCCCGAATCCCCACATGTTGATCAGCCAATCGACCCCGGCCATGGCCTTGAAGCGAAATGGCGGCACCGAGTACAGGACCGACAGAACAAAGCAAATCCCGTAGGCAACCCGAAACGCCGGGGCAAGCGCGAAGGCGAGGATCTGGCCGCCCGCCAGGAGCGCCACACTGAAGCCGAGGAGATGGCGGGGCAAGGGCGGCGGCGCGTTCAGGTAGCCGATGTCGCCCTCGTCCTTGTCGAAGACCGAGTTGATCGCCAGCGTGCCGCCGTTCAGAAACACGACCCAGATCACGAGCGCTGCCAGCGCCGGAAACAACCGCTCTCCGCTCGCCGCTCCCTTGATGCCCACCGCCAGGACGTACCCCAGCGCCGTATGCGCGGCCATGATCGGCCACTCGGCGGGGCGCATGTGCAGCACGTAGGAGAAGAGATCGCCCGGCAGAAGCCGGTAGCCCCACCGGCGCCAGGCGTTCAACCCACGCGCATCGGCTACCATTTCAAACCGAGCGCCGTGGCGGCGATGCGAAGCCCTGTCAAGGTGAGGTCGGGATGCACCGATTCGATCTCGCGCACCAGCGGCGCGACGAGGCTCGCGAGTCCCCCCGTGGCGATGACCTGAGGCGTCGAGCCGTTTGGCCATTCGGCCTTGATGCGGCGCACGATCCCGTCCACCGCGTCGGCCGTGCCGAGCAGCACGCCCGAGCGGATCGCCTCATCGGTGCGCCGTCCGATGGTGCGCGCCGGGGGCATCAGGTCTGTGGCGGGGAGCTTGGCGGTGCCGCGGATCAGCGCGTCCGCGGCGGTGCGGATACCGGGCATGATCACGCCGCCCAGGAAGTGGCCGTCGGCGGTGATGCAGTCGAACGTGGTGGCGGTGCCGAAATCCACCACGATCGTATCGCGCCGGAACAGCTCCGCGGCGGCGAGTGTGTTGAGAATGCGATCCGCCCCCACCTGCAGCGGCTCTTCGACATCGAGCGTGATCGGCAGCGGCGAGCGGCCGTCCACCACCACGGGCCGCACGGTGGTGGCGCGCTCCACCGCCTCGCACAGCCCCTGGGTGACGGGCGGTACAACCGAGGCGATCACTGCGGCGCGCACTTCCTGCGTTGATCGGCCTTCCTGCGCCAGGTAGGACGTGAGCGCGGCCGCCCACTCGTCCGGTGTGCGGGACGGCGTGGTCGTGAGCCGCCAGTGGGACTCGAGGCTGTCGCCCCGGAACAGCCCGACTTTCGTCTCCGTGTTGTTGATGTTGATGGCGAGGAGCATAGCGCCGCTAAGATAGACGGTCACCCCGAAGGACGCTACGCGAGCTCCACGTGCCCCTCGCGCACGGCGATGGTGGTAGCACCGAGGTCCACGAGCAACGCCCCATCGGGACGGAGACCGCGCGCCCGTCCGACGGCGGGCGCCCGGAGCTCGCGACCGTGGAGCCAGTCGCGCGCGGCGAAGGCCGCGCACTCCTGGTCGGAGAGCGCCGGCTCGCGCGACGCGAGTTCCCGCGCAAGCGCCGGGACGAGGCGATCCAGGAGATCGAGGCGCCGCACCGCAGGAAGCCACTCGACCAGCGACACCGCCCCGCGCGCGACCTCCGCGGGGATCGCGTTACACACATTCACGCCCACGCCGACCGCCAGCCAGTGCAGCGCCGCGCCGTGCCACCGGCCCTCGCACAGGATGCCGGCGAGTTTGCGATCACCCAGCAGCACGTCGTTGGGCCACTTGAGGCGCGTTTCGGCTCGGCCCAGCAGGGCGTCCACTGCGTCCGCCACGGCGAGCCCCACCCGCACGGCCATGGCGGAGAGCTCGGCGCGCTCCGGACGAAGCAGCACGCCAAGCCATGCCCCGCCCGCCGGCGAGTGCCACGTGCGCCCGTCGCGCCCCCGCCCCGCCGTCTGCTGCTCGGCAATCACCACGCTGCCAGCGGGTGCGCCCTGCGCGCCGAGCTCGTGCACGGCGTTGAGCGTGGAGTCGAGCTGACGGAACAGCCCGCACTGCGGGACGTCCCAGCGCCGAGCCAGGTCGGCGGCGGGCACGCCGTCGAGCGCTAGCCGCGCCACAGCGCGTACACGATGGTGAGGATCCCGACGGTCCAGTTGTAGGGCGCGAACGCGTAGAAGCGGCCCCGCTTGAGCAGCGCCACGAGAAACCGGATCGACCAGATCCCGCTCGCGAACGCGAGAGCGAAGCTCACCACGAGCGGCGCGGCGCCGACCGCCGCAACGTTCACCGCCATATGCCGCCCTTCGATCAGCGCGGCGCCCGCGATGACCGGAATCGCCAGGAGGAAGCTGAACTCCGCCGCCGGGACCGGCCCGAGCCTGCCCCACAACGCCGCACACACCGTCGACCCGGAGCGTGAGACTCCACGAAACACGGCCGCGAGCGCCTGCGCGAAGCCGATCCCCACGGCGGCCCCGACCGTGGGCTGAGAGAGGTCGCCCGCGAGCCGTCGCGTGGACCAATTCATGAACCCCGTCAGCACGAAGCCCATCCCCACAACCACCAGCGATGCAGCTGCCTCCACTTGACGATGGAAGAGCACGCCGACGACGCCCGCCGGGAGCGTGGCGAGCACGAGGAGGCCGGCCATCCGGAGCTCCGCGGGTCGCCGCGCCACGACGCCGCGCGCGATCGCCCAGAGACGCGGCCCGTACATCACCAGAACGGACCCCAGGGTGGCCACGTGGAGTACGACCTCCACAAAGACCCCCGGCGTGCGCACACCGGTCACCACCTCGAGCACTCTCAGGTGTCCCGAGCTGGAGACTGGCAAGAATTCCGTGAGGCCTTGGACCAGTCCGAGGACGACTCCCTGCCAGAGCGTCACGCGACCCGCCCCGCCACCAGCGCCACGATCCCCACGAGCATCGCTCCTTTGAGGATGACACTGTTGCCCCGCGTGCGTCCGCTGAAGAGCCGGCTCGCGACCGCCAGCACCGCGAGCTGGGCGAACAGGGCGACGAGAAAGTAGGCGCCGCCGTAATGCGCCTGGGCGGGCAGCGCGAGCGACAGCGGCACGAACGTCGCGGCGAGCGTCGCCGCGACCACCGCGGCGCGCCGGGCACCGAGCACGATCGGCAGGGTGCGGCGCCCGAGGGCCCGGTCGCCTGCCTCATCGTCCAAGTCTTTCACGATCTCGCGCAGCAAATGGATCCATGCCGCCAGGGTCCACGGAACGAGGCCCGCGGCCGCGCGGCCCACGGCAAGGGCGCCGTACATGAGCGGCAGGCCGGCGATGAGCGCGACGGCGATGTTGCCGGGGAAACCCCACCGTTTGAGCACGGGCGAGTACACCGCCATGACCGCGAGCGCCGCGCCCCCCACGAACACCGCCGTCCCGCTCACGAGCGCCGCGGCGCCGAGGCCGAGCAGCGTCCCGCCTGCCACGCAAAGGTCCGCCGTGCCGCGCGCCAGCCGGCCTGTCGCGAGGGGCCGCTCCCCGCCCGGCCGGTTGACGCGGTCCGCCGCGCCATCCCAGATGTCGTTGAGCGCGTTGCCGGCGGCGCCGAACCCGACGGCGGCGAGCGCGGCGAACGCCAGCACGCTGGGCGTCGCGAGCGCCCCGAGCGCGATCCAGCCTCCGGCCAGCACGCCCGCCGCGGCGACGACGAGGTTGGGGAAGCGAACTAGCCGCAGCACGTCAAGCACGCAGCACGTCCTCGTACAGCCGCTCGTAGCGCGGCACGACGCGCTCGGCGGCGAACTCCAGCGCCCGGCGTGCCGCCGCCTCCCGCAGCCGGGCATGCAGCGTCGCGTCGCGCAGCACGCGGACGGCGTGGGCGGTCATCGCGGCCACGTCTCCGACGGGCGCGAGGAACCCCGTTTGCCCGTCCGTCACGACCTCCGGCAAGCCTCCCACCGCGCTCGCCACGACCGGCACCGCGCACGCCATGGCCTCGAGCGCGGCGAGCCCGAACGACTCGGTCTGGGACGGCAGCAGGAATAGGTCGGCACCCCGCAGGATGTCGCCGACGTGATCCACTTTGCCGAGGAAGCGGACGTCGCGCTGCAGCGTGAGGCGATCGACCTCCTGCTCCGCGGCGTCGCGCTCGGGGCCGTCCCCAACGAGCACGAGCGTGGCCGGAATCTCGCTCCGCACCCCCGCGAACACGCGCACGACGTCGGTCACCCGCTTCACCGGCCGGAAGTTCGACACGTGCACGAGCACCTTGTGGTCCGCGGGGGCGAGCGAGCGGCGGCAGGTCGCGTCGGTCGGGGGGTGATATTCCGCCGTCGAGATGAAGTTGGGGATCACCGTGACGTCGCACCCATCGCATCCGAACGCGCGGTACGTCTCTTCCCGCAGGAACTGCGACACCGCGGTCACGCGGTCCGACTGCTCGATCGAGAACTTGGTGAGCGTGTAGTACGACGGGTCCTGCCCCACGAGCGTGATGTCGGTGCCGTGCAACGTGGTCACGAGCTTCAGGTCCCGCTCCTCCTTGAGCATCTGCTTCGCCAGCCAGGCCGTGGCGGCGTGCGGGATCGCGTAATGCACGTGCATGAGGTCGAGCTTCTCGCGCATCGCCACCTCATGCTGCTTCACCGCCAGCGCCAGCGCGTACGGCGACGACTGCTCGAACAGGGGGTACTCGGTCTGGGTGACCTCGTGAACCGTCACCCGCTCGGCGTACCCCCGGAGCCGAAACGGACTGGCGTAAGAGATGAAGTGCACCTCGTGCCCCCGGCGGGCGAGCTCGAGGCCTAGCTCGGTGGCGACGGCGCCGGAGCCGCCGTAGGTCGGGTAGCAGGTAATCCCGATGCGCATCCTCAGCTCCGCCCAGTCGTGAGCGAGGAGCGGGGAGCGGTACGTCCCCGCCAGCGAGCCGCAATCCGATCCGCCAGGACCTGCGGCTCCTCGCTGGCGTCGAGCGGCCACACCTCAACAGAACCGCTCCCCGCTCCCCGCTCCCCCCGTAGTTGGTGTTTGAACCACGTCTCCTGCCGCTTCGCATACCGCCGGGTCGCCACGCTGATGGCGTCGCGCAACGCGCGCTCCGGCAACCGTCCCGCGAGCATCGCGCTGACCTCCCGGTATCCCACGCCGTCCAACCCCGGCGCATCGGGTGCCACGCCGGTCGCGAGCACCCGGCGTACCTCGTCCACGAGCCCGGCGGCGAGCATCCCGTCCACGCGCTCCGCGATACGCCGCTGCAGCACGTCCCGCGGCAGGGTGAGATGAATGTACCAGGGCCGCATCGCTCCGGTCTCGCGCGCGTGTTGCTGCCACCAGCTGAGGCCGCGTCCGGTCAAGAGCGCCACTTCCACCGCGCGCGCGGCCCGCTGGCGCCCGCCTCCGCCGTAGCGCCGGTCGAGCCGCGCCGCCCAGTGCGCGAGCCGTGCCGCAGGCACCGCCGCCGTCCAGGCGCGCAACCGCTCGCGCCGCCCGGCGTCGAGCGGCGGCTCTCGGAACAGCCCGTCTGCCAACGCGCGCACGTACAGACCGGTTCCGCCCACGACCACCGGCTGGCGCCCGGCGGCCCGGATCTGCTCGAGCCACTGCGCCGCGTCGGCGGCGAACCGGCCGGCGCTGTAGCGCACACCCGGCTCCACCAGGTCGAGCCCCACGTGGGGCACCACCGCGAGCACGGCGCGGGACGGCTTCGCGGTCCCGACGTCCAGGCCGCGGTATACCTGCCGCGCATCGGCAGACACGACTGTGATCGACTCGTGCAACGCCCACGCCGCGGCGACGGCCGTCTTGCCGACGGCCGTCGGGCCGACGAGGACGGGCGTCAACCGCCCGGGGTCAGCTCCGTCCAAACCGCCGCTCCAGCTCGTCCCGGGGCAACTGCACCACGGTGGGCCGGCCGTGGACGTCGTGCGCCGGCAACGTAGTGGCGAGCAGCCGCGTCACGAGCTCGCGCATCTCGTCGGGGTCGAGCCGTTGACCCGCCTTGATGGCGGCGCGACAGGCATAGGTCGCCGCGAACCGCTCCAGCCGATTGGCCCAGCCGCCGAACCGGCCGCCGGCCAGATCGGCCACGAGCTCGCCGAGGCAGCGTGCCGCATCGAAGCGGGGATGGGGATTCGGCGCCGTGTGGACCACCACCGCACGTCCCGAGAACGGCTCCACTTCGTACCCCACGCGCCGCAGCAGCTCGCGATTGGCCTCGATCGCTTCGAGCTCGGGCGCCGTGAACTCGAGCGTGAGCGGCAACAGCAGCCGTTGCGCTGGGGCGCCGTCGCCCGTGAGCTGACGCAGCGCCCGCTCGTACAACACCCGCTCGTGCGCGGAGTGCTGGTCCACGATCGCTATCCCCGCGTCGGTCTGGAAGACGATATAGGTGTCGAAGACCTGAAGGAGAGGCGCCAGGTGTTGGGGACCAGGTGCGTAGGGCTCCGCGCGAAACAGCTCACCGGGCTCGCCCGCAGGCATCACAGCGCCCAAGCCGATCCAATCGCCCCCGGCACCTGGTAGCGGCCCCGCGACACCTCCCAGCGGAGCGGCGGCGGCCAGTGGCCCCAGCGCCCGCTGCACGGCCCCTGCCACGACCTTCTCCACGAAAAACTTGTCGCGGAAGCGCACCTCGAGCTTCGCGGGGTGGACGTTCACGTCCACCGCGTCGCCCGGCAGGTCCAAGAACAGGAGGAGCGACGGACGGTCGCCCGGGGCGATGGTCGAGCGGTAGCCCGCCTCGGCGGCGCGGAGGATGAAGGGATCGCGGATGGGACGGCCCCGGACGAACACGTGTCCCTTGCGGCCCGCCGGCTTGGCCTGCGCGGGGCGCTGGGCGAAACCCCGCACCTCGAGCGGTCCCTCGCGGTGAGCGATCGGTACGAGGGTGTCCGCGAGCTCGCGGCCCCACAGCGCGTGCACGCGGTCGATGGGGCGCGTCGTAGGGCGCACGTCGATCAAGGAACGGTCGTCGCTCGTAAATGTGAACGCCACGTCGGGGCGCGCGAGCGCGAGCAGCGTGATCGCCTCGACGGCCGCCCGGGTCTCCGTCGCCTGGGCCCGCAGGAACTTGCGGCGGGCGGGCGTATTGAAGAACAGCCCTCGCACAGTCACCGTGGTGCCCTGTTGGCGCACGATGTCGTCGACGCTCTCGCGCTTGCCACCCGTGCTGCGCAACCGGGTGCCGGCGCGGCCGTCAGGAGAGGTCTCGAGCTCGAACCGCGACACCGCCGCGATGGCCGGCAGCGCTTCGCCGCGGAACCCGAAGGTCCCAACGCCGATCAGGTCCGCCGCTTCGCGGATCTTGCTCGTGGCGTGACGCGCCAGGGCGAGCTCCGCATCCGCGCGGATCATCCCGGACCCGTCGTCGCTCACGCGGATCAAACTTTTCCCCCCGTCGGCAATCTCCACGCGAATCGCTTGCGCGCCGGCGTCGAGCGCGTTCTCGACGAGCTCCTTCACGACCGATGCCGGCCGCTCGACCACTTCGCCGGCGGCGATCTGGTCTGCGACCTGTGGCGGCAGGACGGCAATGGCCGCCGTCACAGCCGAGCCACTTGACCCGCGAGCACCCAGCCGCGCACGCCGTCGTCGCGGCGCACTTGCAGCCACGCGCCGTAGCGCCGCTCGACCAGCAGCGCGGCGCCCGCCTCGACCGTCGATGCCGCGCTCGCACTACCATAGGGCGCCACCCGCACCGACGTCGCCGGGTTGAGGACGATGGCGAGCGGTCGCGCCCGGCGCAGGCTCTCCCGGACGCCGAGCCCGGCCACCGCAACGGTGAGCAACGTCAGCCCGAGCACGACCGCGCGCCGGCGCCGGCCGGCCACCGCGAGCCACGCTGCGACCCACAGTAGCGCGGCCGCGACCGTCCATTCGCCCGGCGTGGCGACGCCGACGGCGAGGAGTACTTCGCTGGCCGCGTCGGGCGAGGGGAGGAGATCGCGGGTGCGTCGCACCAGTGGGTCGCGGGGCGCGACGCGCGCGGCCGTGGCCCAGGCCGCGGTCGCTTTGCCGTCCGCGCCCGCGCGGTACAGCGTCGCGCCGAGATTGTACCAATGCGCGGCCACGCGCGGCTCGGCGGCCACTCGCGCCGAGAACGAATCCGCCGCTGCGCGCAACGCCCCGGCTTCGTACAACGCCTCGGCGCTCGGCGCCTGCCCCTGGGCCGCCGCGGGACGCCCGACCGCGGCCAGCAGCGCGAGCGCCACCCCCGCGGCTCCTGCGGCCACGCGCCGCTTTCCGCCGGGCTCCGCGCCCAAGACACGGAGCACCTGCTCGAGCTCCGCTGCGAGCTCGGCCGCGTCCCCGAGGCCGCGGGGTCCGTAGCGCGACGCCCGCAGACGGTCGCGCAGTCGCATGACGTGGTCGGCGACGGCGCTCTCCACACCGGTCGCCCGCAGGGCGCGGGCCAGGCCGTCGCCGTCGCGGGACCGCGGATCCGGCACGTGGCTCGCCAGCGCGAGGTGAAACTCTCGCTCCATGCGCCCCAACCGGGTGAGCGGCACGGGACCGGGAGCATCGTCGGCGACGGCGTCGGTCCGACGGCGGCGGCGCCACAGCCACGCGACGAGCGGCGGGCCCACGACAAGCGCGAGCCACCCCCATGGCACCAGCCCACGCGCCAGTTCGTCCAGCCCCTCCGGCACACGCCTGCGCGCGAGCGGCGGAAGCGCGCGTGCGGCGCGGGGCTCGAGCCCCGGTGCCACATCCAGGGTGCGCGGCGCCACCGAGGCTGTCGCGTAATCGCCGGCGGCGACGTCGTAGTAGGTGTACCGAACCTCCGGCATGACGAACGACCCCGCGGAGTCGGGCACTACCAAGTAGTGGAAGGTCTTCGTCCCCGCGATGCGTCCATCCCGCGGTTCCACCCGCATCCCCGTCTCCCCGGCGTAGGCCCGGAACCCCCGGGGCCAGCGAATCGCCGGCTCGGGCCAGAGGGCCACGTTGCCGGCGCCAGCGATCGTCGCCGTGACGACCATCGGCTCCCCCACCCCGGCATTGGGCGGCTCGACAGTCAGGTCCAAGGTGAGACCCTGCCCCACCACCCCGGGCCCAGCAGCCCCCTGCGCACCCCCGGGGAGCGGCACCACCGTAACCGGCACGGAGTCGCTGCGCAGTGAGAACGGCTCTTCCCGCCCGAACAGCGAAGCCTCGGCGTACTGGAGCGTCGCCGGCGGAAGCACGATCCGCCCCGGCGCGAGCGGGAACGCCGCCTGATGGGCGACGAAGAGATCCATCCATGTCCCGCGCACCAGCCGCGACGCCGCGACCTCCGTGGGCACGGCCCCCGGGTATGACCACACACCCTCCGCCGTTTGCAGCGCGAGCACCGGCGGACGAGGTAGCCGGACGCGCAGCGGGCGCGGGAACCACGCCGCGGCGACCACGTCGACCTGTTGCCCCACGAGCACCGTGTCGCCGGGGATGAGGACGGTCAGCGCCACGCGATCGCTCTGCGCGGGCGGCGCGGCGGCGACGATCATGCCGCGGGCGATCGGGGAAAGAACGGTCGCGAGGCCCGCCGCCGCAGTATCCACGGTTACCGTAAGGGAGGGTGTCGCAACTTCCCGGCGACCCTGCCGCACCCGCACCGGCCCGATCACCAGGGTGCCGGGCCGCTGGGCGCGCAACTGCAGTTGCCGAGTCGTGGTGCGCACCGGACTCCCGACGCCCTCGACCGTGACCTCCGTGACCTCGCGCGACCCGGCGATGGTGAATCCCGAGAGCGCGGGGAGCGTCACGACGACCGGCTCCGCGGAGCGCGTCCGCGCTTCGACGGTGAGCGTCAACTCCTCTCCCGCGACCACGCGGGTGCGGTTGAGTCGCGCCGTCACATCGGGTGGAGGCGCGCCCTGCAACCCGACGAACAGCCAGAAAGCCGGGATCACCAGTCCTTCACTCCCGGCTCGGCCGCGTGCCGCATCTGGCCCGTCCGGTCGCGGCGCGTCTTGAGCTCCTGCTGGCCGATGGAGCGGAGCACCTGCTCAGCCTGGGCCTCACTGAGCCCGCCCGGGGTGCCCCCACCGCCTGGAGACCCACCGCCCCCGCCTCCCCCGCCCGAGGGTCCGCTTCCCCCGCCGCCCGCCGGCGGCACGTTGTTCTGGCTGCTGCTCCCCCCGCCGCGGCGCCGCACCGCGAGCTCCAGGTTCCACTTCGCCGCCCGGTCGTGCGGCTTGAGGAGTAGAGCTTCGCGATAGGCACGCTCGGCGTCGCTCAGGTGCGCGTCGCGACCCGCGCTGTCGGTTGTGGCCTGACGCAACGCCAGGAGCCCGAGGTTGTACAGCGCGCGGAATCGCAGGTCGGGGTCGAGCGAGGCGGCGGCGTGGCCGAGGCTTGCCTGGGCCGTCTCGGCGTCCGAGTCCGCGAGCGCCACGGTGCCGACGTTGTACCAGGCGGCATCGTCCCCTTTCCGGGCGTTGAGCTCCGCGAGGTAGGCCGCCCGGGCGCGTGCAAGGTCGTGCCGGTCCCACGCCTTTTCCGCAAGGCTCCTCGGGTGGCTCGGCTGCTGTGCGGCCGGGCGCGCCGGCAGCACTCCCAGCACCAGCGCAAGGAGCGCGGCCGTACGGCGCGTGGCCGCCTGGGTCACGAGCAGCACCACCGCCAGCATGAGCGGCAGCCAGGCGCGCGGCCGGCTCTGCTCGGTGCGGGTCTCGCTGGCACGGGCCCGCCGATACGAGGCGACGAGGTCGCGGATCGCCCCCGCCTGATCGGGGAGGTCCGCCGCGACGAGGGTCCCTTGCGCCGCGTCGGCCACGGCGCCCAGCACGTCGTCCCGTCGCGCGGTGGCGATGATCTCGCCGTCTTCGTCCTTCTGGTAGCCGAGCAGCGCGCCGCGGTCGTCGCGCAGTGGGATGCGGGTCGCGCTGCGACCGCCTTCGGCGACGAGGATCAGACGGATCCCGGCCGCCTGCAAGCGCTGCGCCTCGGCGACGACCGCCGACAGCGTATCGTGCGCTTCGCCGTCGGTGAAGACCACCAGCACGCGGTCGGCCAGGTCGGAGCTCGCGCGCAGCAGCTCCCCGCCCTGGCGCAGCGCTCCGGCGAGGCCCGTCCCGCCCTTGGACGCCACGTCCGGGTCGAGGGCGTCGAGGTAGAGTGTGAGCGCCGAGCCGTCCACCGAGAGAGGCGACAGGATGTAGCTCGAGCCGGCGAACGCGATGAGGCCGAGCCGGTCGCCGTCCAGGTCCTGGACGAGCCGCCGCGCCTCGCGTTGCGCGCGACGCAACCGGTTGGGGCTCGCGTCCTCCGCGAGCATGGAGCGCGAGATGTCCACCACGATCACGGCCGAGAGGCCGCGAGTCTCCGCGACAATGCGTTCCTCGCCCCAGCGGGGGCCTGCGAGGGCCACGATACCGAGAAACGCGGCGATCGACAGCGCGGTCGGGCCGAGCCGCCCAGCCGCGAGCGCCTGCCGCACGGTCTCCTGCGACCAGAGCGCGGCCCGCCGCAGGCGGACGCGCCGGGCCCAGGCCGCCGCGAACCACGCAGCGCCGCCCACCAGCGGCGCGAGTATCAGCACGAGCGGGGCGTCGAACGTCATCAAGGCACCCGGACGGCGAACGTTCCCGCGAGCACGATCTCGAGCGCCAACGCCACGAGCCCCATGGCGAGCGGCACGCGATAGGCCTCGTCGAAGCGGCGGTACACCACCTGCTCCACGGTCGATTTCTCGAGGCGATTGATCTCCTGGAACACATGTCGCAGCGACTCGGTGTCCGTGGCCCGGAAGTAGCGGCCCCCGGTCATTGAGGCGATCTCGGTCATCAACGGCTCGTCGATTTCGACGGGCATCATCTGATAGCGCAGGCCGCCCACCCCTTGCCCCGTGGGCACCGGCGCCTCCCCGCGCTTGCCCACACCGATCACGTAGATCCTGATCCCGAACGCTGCTGCCGCCTGAGCCGCCGTGCGCGGATCGACCGTGCCACGATTGTTCACGCCGTCGGTGAGGAGCACGATCACCTTGGTCTTGCCGGGAGCGCGGCGCAGCCGGTTCGCGGCGGTCGCGATGCCCGTGCCGATCGCCGTCCCGTCTTCCAGCACGCCGATGCGGAGATCGCGCAGCGCCTGCTCCAGCACGGCATAGTCGGTGGTAAGGGGAACCTGGGTGAGCGCCTCCGCGGCGAAGGCCACGAGACCGATCCGGTCCGAACGGCGCGCCCGCACGAACTCGATCGCCGTCTGCTTCGCCACGTCGATACGGTTGGCCGGCGCGAAGTCCTCCGCCAGCATGCTGCTCGACAGATCGACGGTCAGCACGATGTTGATGCCTTCGCTGTGGCTCTCGCTCCGCGCGGCGCCCACCCGCGGACCGGCGGCGGCGATGATCCAGGCGCTGAGGCACACGCTGCGAAGCGTGACCGGGAGGCGGGCAATCCAGAGGCGCTCGGCGGCCCCGGCCGCCGGGCGCACGTCGCTCATGCGCGTACCGGAGAGGCCGGCGAGCCGCTTGGCACGGAGCCACCACCACAGCGGCAGGAGGCCGAGCGCGAGGAGCAGCAGCGGGCGGGCGAAGCTCACGGAGCGAGGTCCTGCGCCAGCCGGCGCGCCATCCCTGCCAGCGCCGCGATGTCCGTTCCCTGGGCGGAGGCGAACGCGACGCGATCGAGCTGCTCGAGCAAATCGCGGAGCTCTCGCAGCGGGGCGTCGGGGCGGGCCCGCGCGACCGCCGCCAGACACTCGCCCACGGCGAGCGCCGGGTGCGCCTCGGGTACCGCGCGGGCGAGCGCGGTCCGCAGCCGCCACACGGCCCGCGCCGCCACGGCTTTCGGCTCGCCGGCCGCGAGCCAGCGGGCATCGGGCACCTCACGTTCCACTGGAAGGCGAGGTGCCGGACCGGGCGCCCGGGGCGGCCGGCGCCGTAGCGTGACGCCCGCTCCGAGGAGCGCAAGCGTGATCGCCGCTGCGGCGAGCGGCGCCACCGGGCTGCGATGGCTCGCGCGGAGCGGTGCGAGCGGGCCTTGGGGGCCCGGCGCCGTGACCGTATCGGGGATGACGCTCACCACGGCAAATCCCGCCACGCCCCCTGCCGTCGAGTCGGCGCGCCCGTCGGGAGCCAGACGCCAGATGGGCGGCAGCGTCAGCCGCTCGATGCCCGGTCTCCAGGCCACCACGGCGTACCGGACCACCCAGCCATCCGGGCTCCGCAGCACCGCTGGGTCGGCGAGCGGCTCCACCCCGTCGGAGGCCTCCAGTTTGCTCGCGCGAATCTGCCACCCGGCCGGTACCTCGACCTGCCGCTCGAGCCAGACGGTGTCGCCTACCGTGGGGCGTGCCGGGGCGACCACCCACGCTCCGCCCTGCGCCGGTACGGAACCCCAGGACGCCAGCACCCCGACCACGATGCCGGCGGCACACCGACCGGTCATCGTTTCAGCCGGCGGGCGCGTTCGGCGAAAGCGCGACGCAACGGCACGCCGTAGGGGACGCTAGTCTGGAGTGCCACGCGGTCCACCCCGGCCTGAACGAGCTTGCGGGTGCGCTCCTGCAGTTGCCGCTCCGCAGCGACGGTGACCCGTGTGCGGGTGGGCCCGTGGCTCGTGTCCAGCAGCACGCGCTGCCCCGTCTCGGAATCTTCCATGTCGACCCAGCCGGCATCCGGAAGGTTCCGCTCGCGCGGGTCGTCGATGGTGATGGCGACGACGTCGTGTTTCGACGCCAGCTGCCCCAGCGCCTCTTCCCAGCCCTCGGCCCGGAAGTCCGAGAGGATCACGACGATCGAACGATGGCGCGGCAGCTTGGCCGCGTAGCGCAGCGCTTCCGCCAGGTTGGTGCCCCGTCCGCGCGGCGTGAACGCCACCAGGTCGCGGATCACCCGCAGTGCGTGCGGCCGGCCCTTGGCCGGCCGGAGCACGACCTCGACCGTGTCCGCGAACACGAGCGCGCCGACGCGGTCGCTGTGGCGCGCCGCCGCGAGGGCGAGCACGGCCGCGACCTCGACCGCGAGACCCGCTTTCGTGTAGGGGCGTCCGAACTGACAGGAGCCGGACTGGTCCACGACCAGCAGCAGCGTGTTTTCCCGCTCCTCGTGGAACGTCTTCACGAACGGGTGCCCCATCCGGGCGGAGACGTTCCAGTCGATCGCTCGGAAATCGTCGCCCTGCTGGTACTCGCGCACCTCCGCGAATTCGATCCCCTGGCCGCGGAACACCGACCGGTAGTTGCCCGTGAACAGGGAGTTGACGAGGCCGCGGGTGCGGAGCTCGATCCCCTTGACCTGGCGCAGGACTTCCGGCGTGACAGCGCGCCGGCGCGCGCGGAGCGGAGAGCTCTCGCCACGCCGGCGGTCTTTGCCCTGATACGTCACGGCACGCCCACGGCCTCCAGGATCTTGCCGATGACGCCGTCCGAGTCCATGTCCTCGGCCTCCGCCTCGAAGGTCAGCAGCACGCGGTGCCGCAGGACGTCGAATGCCATGGCCTTCACGTCTTCCGGCACCACGTAGGAGCGGCCGCGCAGGAACGCGTGGGCCCGGGCCGCTTGGGCGAGATAGATCGACGCCCGCGGGCTGGCCCCGAAGGCAATGAGCTGCTTCAGCTCGGGCAGGCCGATGGCCTGCGGCTCGCGCGTCGCGCGGACCACGTCGACGATGTAATCCACCACCTTCTGGTCCATGAACAGCTCGGCGATGGCGCTGCGCGCGGCGAGGATGTCCTCCGCGTCGGCCACGCTCTGCACTTCGATCGGCCGGCCCGACGCCATCCGCGCGACGATTTCCTTCTCGGCATCGCGCGTGGGATAGCCGACGCGCACCTTGAGCATGAAGCGGTCGAGCTGCGCCTCCGGCAGCGGGTACGTCCCCTCCTGCTCGATCGGGTTCTGGGTCGCGAGCACGAGGAACGGCTCGCCCAGGTAGAACGTCTCGCCGCCGATGGTAACCTGCTTCTCCTGCATGGCCTCGAGCAGCGCCGACTGCACCTTGGCGGGCGCGCGGTTGATCTCGTCGGCGAGCACCAGGTTGGCGAACAACGGTCCCTTCTTCGGATAGAACTCCTGCGTGCGCTGGTCGAACACCATCGTGCCGATCACGTCGGCGGGCAGCAGATCCGGCGTGAACTGGATCCGCGAGAACGAGATACGCAGGCACTCGGCCACCGTGCGCACGGCGAGCGTCTTGGCGAGTCCCGGCACGCCCTCGAGCAGGACGTGTCCGCCCGTGAGCAACCCCACGAGCAGCCGCTCGACCATCACGTCCTGTGCCACCACGCGTTTCGCCACTTCGCGCGCGATCGTCTGGCTGAGCACCGCGTCGCCGGTCTTGGCCGCCTTGGTGGTCATTTCAGCGCCGCCTCCGCCGCTTTGCGCACCGCCGGCTCCTTGTCCTTACTGTAGAGTTCCAACAGGCCCCGGGCTTCGGGGCGTGTGAGGTGTCGCAGGCCGTCCACCGCCGCTGCCCGCACCGTCGGGCTCCGCCGCTTCATCATTCCCCCCGGCTCCGCGTGGCGGGCGAGCACTTCAAGCGCCTCCTTCGCGCCGAGCTGCCCGATGGCCCGCAGCAACTCCGCCTGTACCCCTTCGTCCGGCTCCTGGTCCAGCCGGCGGATCAGTACGGTGGAAGAGGCCGGGTCGCCCCCCGCCACGACCGCCCGCACCGCAGCGGCGCGCACGGCGACGCTGTCGTCCTTGAGCGCCGGCATGGCCGGGCGGGAGATCTCCCGTCCTCCCGCCTCCACAAGTGCAAGCAGCGCCGCTTCCCGCACGTACTCGGACGCGTGGCGCAGCAGCGGCAGCAGCAGGGCCACAGCCTGGGGGCTCCCGGTTAGCCCCACGAACTCCGCCGCCGCGGCGACGATCTCGGAGTCCTTGTCCGCCAGCTTGCCCTGCAGCGGCTCGAGGGCGCGGTCCGCAGCCTTGCGCACGGCGGCGCGGTAGGGCGCCCGCAGCTCGAGCGGAGCCGCGATGAACGCATCGACCACGGGCCCCATCGACACGGACGCCAGCGCGCCCACCGCCCCGACCAGCGTCTCGCGCTCCTCGGGCGGCACGCGCGGCTCGCCCAGCCGGTGCACCAGACGCTCGACGAGCGCGCGGTCGGAGAGCGCGAGTGCCGCCTGGTCGATCGCAGCGAGCAGCGCCGGATCCTGAGCGGTGCGAAGCAGGCGGTCGAGTCCGGCGATTGCGTCCGCCACCAGAACGAGGTCGTGCAAGCCGACGAGCTCGGCGGCGAGCGCCGCCAGTTTTTCGACCGCCACCCGCTGCTCGTCGGGCGTCGCCGCGGGGCGGAGCGCCGCCACCGCCCGCTTCACCTCGACGTCGGCGGGGAGCGCATCGGGCCGAAACGCCGCGCTGGCGCGCTTGGACGCGAGCAGGGACTCCGCCGAGTGGGGCGCGGGCGGCGCCGCGGTCGCCGGCCCCGTTGGCGCGGGGGCTACCGGCGGCTCGGGGATCACGGGCGTATCCTGCACGGGCGTCGGCGTGCGGAACCGCTCGAGGCGCGCGGACGAGCGACGCCCGAGCGTCAACGCGATGCGCCCGAGCGTCGCGTCGTCGTGCGCAAGCGCCCCTGTCGCCACGTGGAACAGCGCCAACACGTGGTCCGGGGTCATGCCGGGATTCAGCGTCACGGCGCGTATCCCACGGGCGTACAGCAGCCCGGCGAGTTCCGCGATCTGGGCGTTCCGCGGGAGCAGCTGCTGGCCGTGCCAGTGCAGCCCCGTCACGCCGACTTTCCATTCCACGGTGCCGAGCGCGGCGAGCGGCGGCAACGCCTCGCCGATCTGCCGCAACGCTTCCATCACCGCCGGGTGCGTGGGCGGGTACAGCCGCGTCAGCCGGAACGTCGTGCCGACGGCGCCGAGGGCGCGTTCGACTCCTGCGGTCTCCGCTGCCATCGATCTAGCGCTTGATCCGCTCTCCCCGGTCCTCGAACCGGAACACCCACGTGGCGAAACGTGCGGGCTCGATCGGCTCATCCGCACCGATCGCCGTCCAGTCCACGTCGCTCCCCGATTCGGCCGCCCGGCCGGCGCGACGCTCGGCCTGGGCGACCATCTCCAGCGCCCGCGTGATCCATATCCCGAACTGTGCGGGCCGCAGATCCACCCAACCGCGTGGCGCCGCGTCCAGGGGATCGTGACCGTCGGCCGGCACCGCCACGACGCTGCCGCGGTATAGCCGCTCGCCGTCCGGGGTGAGGATGGGGATCCCCACCGAGAGAATATGGCTCCGTAACGCCGCGTCCCGCTCCAGGCGGGCGAGCGCCTCTGCCGCCAGCGCTTTCGCCTGGGACTGGGCCAGCGCACGGACACTGGGACGGAGCAGCCCGCACAAGTGCGACTCCCACAGAAGCTTGGTGAGCCGGGGCGGTCCCAGCATCTCGTAGGCGACAGGGCGGCTCTGGGTCCCGCGCTCGAGGCCGCGCAGCCGCTCGAGCGCTGCGGCCCGCAGCATGGCGGCCCGGTAGGTCGGGCCCGCGGTGGCCGCGTCGAGCGCCGCCACCACGTCCCGCCCCGAGGGCCGTCCTTCGAGCTCCATCATCACGTACTCGGCGACCTCCTCGGGCGTGATGAATTCCATCTGCCCAAGCGCCGTGACCGTCTCGAATTCCTCGCGCGAGAACAGCCCGTTTTCTCCCACGTCGATGAACGCGCCCTCGAGCGGCTTGCCCAGGTCGCACCACGGGTGTGCGTCAGGCTGGAACGCCTGGGCGAGCGTCACCGGAACGGGGCAGTCCACGAGCGGGATCGGCTTCCCCTTACGGCGGATGGGGCCGAACCCGATCTCGCGCCAGGCGATCGTGGCCGTTGGCTTGATCTCGATAGCCGCCGGTGCGCCGGGCGTGCGCCCAAGCAAGAAGAGCAGTAGCGACTGGGCGCCGGCAACGGCCGACTTGGTGAGCAGCATACGGCTGGGACGCTCTTCGGAATGCGTGTAGGGAATGTTGAAACCCATGCCACCGGTGCCGCTCGTGCCGATCTTCACGTACGCCTTCGTCTCGGCGCGTCGCAGCGACTCGACCAGGATCTGCACGTGCCGGATGAGCTGCGGCATGGTGAGCAGCAGGACGTGACGCTCGACGGTCGCCTGATCGGCCTGCCCGCGGGCGGCCAACGCCAGCAGGTCGCGCGCGCTCTGCAATGCATCCTGGTACGCGAATGCCGTCGCCGTGTTGATGCTGTCCACCACAGCCTCGGGCCGGTACTTGATCAGGAGCTGGTAGAGGAAGCTGCGGTGCACGACCTCATCGGTGAGCTCGCCGAGGAGATCGTCGAGCAAGACGCGGCGATGCCCAGCGTCGGCCACCACGGCGGTCCGTCCCAATCGCGCGAGGCTCGCGGGCAGGAACACGTCGCCCCATTCCACCTCGATCGCGACGCGCCCGCGATACGGTTCGAGCGCCCGGGCCGTCGCTTTCACCTCGTCCTCGAACAGGGCCACGAGCACGATGCGCCGCGGCGCCGCGCCCAACAGGCGGCGCGCCACCGCGTGGCCCACCAGCCCGCTGCCGCCGAGGATCATCGCGGTCCGATCACGTAGTTCCATGCAGTCGCTCGATGGCGTCGACTTCATTCGGAGCGAGCCGCCGATACTTGCCCTCGGCGAGCCGCCCCAGCCGCACCGGTCCGTACGCGACCCGGTGAAGCCACTCGACTTTCAGCCCCAGCGCTTCGGCGAGCCGCCGCACGATGCGCTGACGTCCCTCGGCGAGAGTGAGCTCCACTTCGACGCTCCGTTCTACGGGGCGCACCCGGAAGTCCACCACGCGCACCGGCCGGCCGTCGATGGTCGGCGGGCGCGTGAGCGCGGCGCGTACCTCGGCCGCCGTGTGGCCATGCGCCCGCAGCCAGTAGGTGCGGGGCACCGCGTAGCGCGGATGCATCAGTCGGTGCGCCGCCGCGCCGTCGGTGGTGAGGAGCAGCAGTCCCGACGTCATCACGTCCAGGCGTCCAACGTACGTGAGTCCCGGCACGCTGGGGAGAAGGTGGAACACGGTGGGCCGTCCCTCCGGATCGCCGCGGGTCACGACGTAGCCCACCGGCTTGTTGAGCGCCAGCCACGTGACCGGCCCCGCGCGTACGGCGCGGCCGTCCACCGTGACGCGCTGGCGCGCCGGGTCGACGCTCATGCCGAGCGTGGCCATGGCACCGTCCACGCGCACCCGGCCGGCGCGGATCAGGTCCTCGGCCTTGCGGCGCGACGTCACGCCCGCACGCGCCAGCGCGCGTTGCAGGCGCATCAGCGTCATTCGGGTTCGGCGGGCGCGGGCGGCCGGAGCGCCACCGACAGCTCCTCCAGCCGCGGCAGCTCCTCCAGGTCTTTGAGCCCCAGGATCTCCAGGAACTGCGGCGTGGTGCCGTAAAGCAGCGGCCGTCCCAGCCCTTCTCCGCGGGTCACGATCTCCACCAGCCCGCGCTCGATCAATTTGTCGATCACGGCACCCGAGTCGACGCCGCGGATCTCATCCACCTCGAGCCGCCCCACCGGCTGCCGGTACGCGACGATGGCGAGCGTTTCGAGTGCCGCGGGGCTGAGACGCCGCGGCCGCAGGGTGAATTGCGCCCGCTCGATGGCTTCGGCGTACTCGCGGCGCGTCAGGAATTGCCACCCCTCGCCGATCTCGACGAGCTCGACCCCGTGGTCGCCCCCGGCGAACGCCTGGCGGACTTCGCCGAGCGCGGCGGCGACCGCCGCCGCGCCCGCCTGAGGATCGAGTGTCACGAGCTCCTCGACCCCGAGCGGCCGCGCCGCCGCGAACAGGGCCGCCTCAACCAGCTGCGCGAGGGGACTCACGACGAATCTGGATCGGGGTAAACGGCCCGGCCTGGCGGACCGTGAGCGCGCCGCGCTTGGCGAGCTCCAGCAGGGCGATGAACGCCGACAGCACGTCCACGATCGTGGGACGCTCTCCCACGATGTCGAGCCACCCGAAGTCCGGGCGCTCCGCGAGCAGCGTCTGAATCCGCGCCGTCGCGCCCTCCACGTCGAGCGGCCGCGGGACCACGCGGTGGAGCACCGGCTCGGGAATCAACGCAATCACGCGCTCCGCGGCCGCGAGCAGATCGTTCAGATCAATCACGAGCGGCGCGGGCGGCGCGGCGGGCGGTTCCGGGGAGAAACCACGCCCGAACTGCTCCGCACGCCGCCCCGCCGCCGCGCCCAGCCACTCCACCAACTCCCGGATCTGCTGATATTCGAGCAGCCGCCGCACCAGCTCCGCGCGCGGATCCTCCCACTCGTCGTCCCCCAGACGCCGCGGCAAGAGCAGCTGCGCCTTGATGCGCAGCAGGCGGGCCGCCATCTCGAGGTAGTCGGCCGCCTGATTCAACCCGAGATCGCTGATGGCGGCGAGGAACTGATCGGCGATCTTCGAGATCGGCAGGTCGGTGATGTCGACCTCGTCCTCGTGGATCAGGTGCAGCAGCAGGTCGAGCGGGCCGGAGAACTGCTCCAGCTCGACGACGAAGCCGGTCTGGTCCTGGGCCATGGGCGGGAGCGTCGTCATGAAACGGGCATGCCTCCCGGCAAGGCGTACGCCCCGACGACCGACCAGCTCAGTCGCAGGAGCGCGCCGGCCGGCCACAGAAAGGGCGTGAAGAGCGCGGGCGCAAGCCACAATATCAGGAAGAGCGGGAGCATGCCGAGCTGGTAGAACTGGCGGTATTTCAGACCCCAGCCCGGCGGCAGCAGATGGTAGAAGACATGGCTACCGTCGAGCGGCGGGATCGGGATCAGGTTGAAAAACGCGAGCACCAGGTTGAGGCGCATCCCGTAGAACATCATACGCTGCAGGATCTCGAGACTTGCCGTGAGCGACGGCGCTCGCTCGGCAACGATCCCGACGACGGCGAACAAGCCCGCGAACACCACGAACAGCGCCAGATTGACGACGATGCCCGCGAGCGACACGATTACGTCCCCGCGGACGAACTTGCGGTATTTCCTGGGGTTGACCGGTACGGGCTTCGCGGCCCCGAACAGAAACCCGGCATGGGAAATCCACAGGACCACCGGCAGCAGCACGGTCATAATGGGATCGATGTGCTTCAGAGGATTCAGCGTCAGCCGCCCGAGCATGTAGGCGGTGTCGTCGCCCTGCCGATAGGCGGCTTCGGCGTGGGCATACTCGTGGGCCACTATCGAGAACAGCAGAACCGGGGCCCAGACCAGGAAGTCGAAGGAGATAGCTCGGGCTCGAGGTCGGTGACGGCCTAAGATAACGAGCGGGCGGGGCCCCGGTCAACGGCGTAGCGCCTTGACCGACCTGCACTTACCCTCTATCTTCCGCGCCTCACGAGGAGGCGAGAGAGTGCCGAGAATCAAGTCCGCCAAGAAGGCGATGCGCCAGGGCCGCACCCGCCATCAGCGCAACCGGGCGCAGAGTTCCGCGCTGCGCACCGCGGTGAAGCGCGTCCGCGCCGCGACTACGTCCCAGCAGGCCGGTGAGGCCTACCGCGCGGCGTCGCAGTTGCTCGACCGCGCGGCCCGCAAAGGGTTGATCCACCCGAACAACGCTGCGCGGCACAAGTCCCGCCTCGCGGCGGCGGTGAAAAAACTCGCACAGTAGATACGGATGAGGCCGCTCGGCTAAACCGCCGCGAGCTCGGCCCCGCACTGCCCGCAGTACCACTCCGTCGGCAGGTTCATCGTGCCACATTCCTTGCACCGCAGCGTCTTGGCGGCTTCTTCGTCGCCGCCCGCCGCGGACGGCTCGGGAAGCACAGGTGCGGGAACGGGGTTGGCGGCCCGTTGCGACGGCGGCGCGGCCACGCGCGGAGACTCGGCGGGGATCACGGGCTGGAACTGGGCACCGCTGGCGCGCCGCGGGGATGGTGCCGAACCGGCGTCGTCCTCGGTCACTGACTTGATGAACGCGAGCTCGTCGGTGTGGCCGGCCGTCGCGGGCTGTGGTTTGGGTGCGGGGGGCGGGGCTAGCGGTGCCGCCCGCGGGATTGTGGGGACCGGCTTGTTGCGCACCAGCGCATCGAGCTCCTCGAGTTTCTGGAGGTCTGCCTCGACGGATTGCAGGTCCTCGCGCACCGACACGAGCTCCGCGAGAATGTCCTTGTGCACCTGTTCCCATTGCCCTTCGTCGTACTCCCCGACCGAGTGACGCAATTCGGCTTCAGTGAGCTTCTCTGAAGCGCGGGTTTCCTTTCTCTGAAGCTCGCCGCGCAGGTGTCGCTTCTCCTCAATGGCCTGACGGGCGCTCTCGGCATGGGCCTTGAGCTCCTCGGTCACGGCAGCCAAGCGCGCTTCGTAGTCGGAACGGACCCGCGCGCGCACGTACCCCGGCGTCGCGTCCGCCGAGTCGTTCAGGCGGGCGATCCAGGCCTCGTACTGGCGCCGTTCCTCCAGCAGACGCTGGATGATGGCGGTGCTCTTGGACGTGCCTTTAGGCATCTCGCTCCCGTCGGAGGCGCGCGACCGCCTCGGGACTCAACTCATTCACCCACCCGAGCGTGCGGGCCGTGCAGATGATGCGCGCCGCGTGCTCGAGGCTCTCCATGCGAATCCAGGCGGCGTCGAGGGTGTCCCCGACCGTCACCGCCCCGTGGTTCGCCAGCAGCCAGGCGTCGTGACCCGCCAGGTGGGGCTCGATCCGGTCGCCCAGCTCGGGCGTACCCGGCGTCCCATACGGAACCAAGGGTACCCCACCCTGGCACTGCAAGATAAGCTCAGGCAGCACAAGTATATCCAGATCCTGCCCCGCCACCCCGAAGCCGGTGGCGACCGGTGGGTGGGCGTGCACGACCGCCCCGACATCGGGGCGGTGCGTCAGGATCCGTAGATGCAAGTCCAATTCGCTCGTTGGGTTACGGCGCCCGCGCCGGCGGCGCCCGCGCAGGTCCACCTCGACCATGTCGCCCGGGCGGAGCAGCGCCTTGAGCATGCCGCTCGGTGTCACCAGCACCCGGTCGGGCCCGAGCCGCACTGCCAGATTGCCGTCCTGGCCCGCAATGAGGCCCCGCTCGGCGAGCTGCCGGCAGCACTGCGCCATGCGACGCGCCACCGCGCGCGGCGTCACGATCGAGCGGGAGCCGCCGCCTCGTGAGCCACCGTCCCGCCCACGACGGTGAGCACGGCGCGCCCGGTGAGCGTCCGGCCCCCGAACGGCGTATTGCGGCTCTTCGAAAAGAATGCTGCGGGATCGACGGACCAGCGCGCCGTGACGTCCAACACCACGACGTCGGCCGCCGCCCCGGGTTTGAGGGTGCCGCCGGCAAGCCGGAAGGCGACGGCGGGCGCGGTGCTCATGCGATGCAGGAGCTCGGGGAGCGTGAGGATGCCTGACGCCACCAGCTCCGTGTAGACGATGCCGAACGCCGTCTCCAATCCGACGATCCCGAAGGGCGCATCATCGAAGGCGGCCTCTTTCGCATCGTAGGCGTGCGGGGCGTGGTCGGACGCGATGCAGTCGATCACGCCCTCTTTGAGGGCCTGGTGGAGCGCCGCGACGTCCGCCGCTTCGCGCAACGGCGGGTTCATCTTGGCGTGGGTGTCGTAGCGCTCGCAGGCGTGGTCGGTGAGCGCGAGGTGGTGCGGCGTCACCTCGGCGGTGACGCGAATGCCCTGCTCCTTCGCACGGCGGATGAGCTCCGCCGAGCCCCGCGTGGACATGTGGCACAGATGCACGTGGCCGCCCGTGAGCTGCGCCAGCACCACGTCGCGCCCCACCATGATCTCCTCGGCCGCGGCGGGGATGCCCTTGAGTCCCAGTCGGGTGGACACGAGTCCCTCGTGCATCACCCCGCCGGCGGCGAGCATCGGGTCCTCGCAATGGTCGGCGACGGGGATGTCGAAGGTGCGGGCATACTCGAGCGCGGTGCGCATCAGGTGGCTCGACGCGACCGGCTTGCCGTCGTCCGACACGGCCACCGCACCCGCCCCCACCATCTCGCCGAACTCGGACAGCCGTTCCCCCCTCTGGCCCACCGAGATCGCGCCGATGGGATACACGCGCGTCAGCCCGGCGCGCGCCGATTGGCGCACGATGAAACCGACGGCTGCCTGGTTGTCGGTGACCGGATCGGTGTTCGGCATGGCGCACACGGCGCTGAACCCCCCGGCTGCGGCGGCCCGGGCGCCCGTCGCGATGGTCTCGACGTCCTCGTTGCCAGGCTCCCGCAGGTGGACGTGCACGTCTACCAGCCCGGGAGCCACCACCCGGCCCCGCACGTCCCGCACGTCGGCGCCGTCGGGAGTGCCGAGCCCCGCGCCCACGGCGGCGATCTTGCCATCCTCGAGCAGGACGTCCGCGATCTGGTCGAGGCCCCGACTCGGGTCGATCACCCGACCACCCCTGAGCAGCAGCGGCCGCGTCACTCCGCGCCTCCGGGGGGGGCGCCCTTCGCCGCGTCGGCCAGCTCGGGGCGCCCGCCGGCGAGCAGGTAAAGCACCGCCATTCGCACCGCCACGCCGTTCGTCACCTGGTCGAGGATCACGCTGTGCGGTCCGTCGGCGACGCGCGAGTCGATTTCGACGCCGCGGTTCATGGGCCCCGGATGCATGATCGTCAGCGCGCGCGGCACCTTGTCGAGCCGCTCCGCCGTGACGCCGAAGACCCGATAGTACTCCCGCACGCTGGGAATGAAGCCCATCTCCATCCGCTCGAGCTGGAGCCGCAGCACGTTCAGCACGTCGGCCCACTCGATCGCCTCTTCGATGCGGCGGAAGCGGCACACACCGAGCTCTTCGATGCCGCGCGGCATGAGCGTGTCGGGACCGCACACGCCCACCTCGGCACGGAGCTTCAAGAGACCCCAGATGTTCGAGCGGGCGACGCGCGAGTGGAGCACGTCGCCCACGAGGCAGACTTTCAAACCCTCGATCTTGCCGTGCTTGTCCCGGATGGTGAGCAGGTCGAGCAGCCCTTGCGTGGGATGCTCGTGCTTGCCATCGCCGGCATTGACGACGTTGGAGCGGATGCGGTTGCCCAGGAATTCGGCGGCACCCGAAGACGGATGGCGGATGACCACCATGTCGATCCGCATCGCTTCCAAGTTTCGGGCGGTGTCGACCAGCGTCTCGCCCTTCTGCACGGAGCTGCCGCTCGCCGCAACGTTCACGGTGTCCGCGGAGAGGCGCTTCTCCGCGAATTCGAACGAGATGCGGGTGCGAGTGGAGGCTTCGAAGAACAGGTTGACGATCGTCTTGCCGCGCAGCGCGGGGACTTTCTTGATCGGCCGCTCGGACACTTCCTTGAAGGGCTCGGCGGTGTCGAGGATGAGCCGGATCTGGTCCGTCGAGAGGTGCTCGAGCCCGACCAAGTCCTTCCCGAGCACGGTGGTCATGCCGCCGCTCCGGGCTGCACGAGGTCGACTTCGTCGCGGCCGTCGAGCTCCTCGACCAGCACGTCCACACGCTCGCCGCTGTTCACCTTGACTTGCGTTCCTACGATGTCGGGTTGGATGGGCAGCTCCCGCCCGCCGCGATCCACCAGCACGCAGAGTGAGATGCGCTTGGGGCGCCCGAAGTCGGCGAGCTCATCCAGCGCGGCGCGGACCGTGCGCCCCGTGTAGAGCACGTCGTCCACGATCACGACGTGCTTGCCGGCGACGTCGCCCGGGATGCGGGTCTCGCCGATCACGGGCTTGGGGCCCACCGTCTCGAGGTCGTCGCGGTACAGGGTGATGTCGAGGGCGCCGCGGGGGAGGAGGACGCCCTCGTCTTTTTCGATCAGCTTGGCGATGCGGTCGGCCAGCTCCACGCCGCGCCGCTGAATGCCGATGAGCACGAGGTCGTCGGTGCCGTGGGCGAGCTCGAGCACTTCCACGGCCATCCGCTGAAGCGCCCGGGACATGGCGCGGGCGTCCAGGATGATCGTGCGGTGGGGCCGGCTCATCTCGAGCGTAGAAGTTAACCGGCCGACCACCGGGGTCAACGGCGCCGGGGTTGACGCCCCCCGGTGTGAGCCGTCTTTTCGAGCGGGCGACACGTCTCCCATCCCGGTCCGGAGGACCTATGCAGCGCTTTCTGTGGAGTCTCGTCGGGCTCACGCTCGCTGCCACCGCGCTCCCTGCGCAAGGCCTCCGGGACAAGATCGCCCAACTGTTCATTTTCGCGGACGGCCAGGACCCGCTCTTCCTCGGCGGCACCGCCGGCTCCGATTCGGCGACCGCGCTGCACGCCGACCACTTCGTCCCGGCGGCCGTGAACGACAACGGCACGCTCATCTCCTTTATCGGGACGGCGATCAGCCAGAACGTCGCGACCCTCCCGGTGAGCGCCACGAGCGGCGGGTCCACGTTTCGCTTCGAAGGGGGTGTTCCGATCTCGACGTCGGCTTCCCCCGGCCCGGTGTTCGGCGAGCGCGCCCAGACGCTCGGACGCGGGCGCGTCTTCCTGGGCGCCAACGTCAACCGCCTGCACTTCGAAACACTGCGGGGCGTGAGCCTCAACAGCATCCAGATGACCTTCACCCACGAGAACGTCACGGGTCCGCAGTGCGACAGCATCGTGGGCGCGTCGTGCGCGCCGTACGGCGTCCCGACTCACGAGAACGACGTGATCGCCCTGCACCTGGCGCTCGACATCTCCATGACGGTCACCTCGTTCTTCGTGAGCTTCGGGCTGCTCGACCGCGTGGACATCGGTGTGGTGCTCCCCATCGTGTCCACCACGCTGCGGGGCACGAGCGATGCGCAAATCGTTCCGTTCGGCGGCACCACGGCGCAACACTTCTTCGGCGGCACGCCCGCCAACCCCCAGCTCTCCACTTCGCGCTTCGTGGAAGGATCCGCCACCGGCATCGGGGACATCGCCGCGCGCGTCAAGGTCAACGTCACCCAGTCGGAACGCACCACGTTCGCGGTCCTCGGGGACGTCCGCTTCCCCACGGGAAGCGAGGACGATCTGCTGGGATCAGGCCACGTCGCGGCCCGTGGCCTCGGCATCCTGTCGGCGCGATTCGGGGCCTTCTCGCCGCACGCCAACATCGGGTTCCTGTTCCGGAGCGGCAATCTCCAGAATAACGCCGTCCTCGCCACCGTCGGGTTCGATCACCTGATGGCCCCATGGGCGACGATGGCGGTCGATCTGGTGTCGGAGCTGCAGGTGGGCGAGACGAAGCTCCGGCTGCCGGGCACCGTAACCTACGACCTGCCGTTCCGACGCACGGTCGAGCCAACCAACATCCCGAGCACCCGCGATGATCAGATCAACGCGTCGTTCGGATTCAAGTTCGCCACGGGGTCCGGAATCAAGATCGTGGCCAACACGCTGTGGCCCTTGAACCGCGGTGGGCTGCGGCCCAACGTGCTGTGGACCGCGGGGCTCGAATACAACTTCTGACGCTGGGCTAGTGAATCGAGGTGAGACGCCAGCCGGTGGAGTCCTGCACCAGGGTCGCCCGGAAGGCGATCGTCTGTCGGTCGGCCCGTCCAGTCGTGTTGTTCACGTAGTCGTAGACCCCACTCACCTCAGCTTCCGCTGTGTCGCCTTTGAACTCGACCGCCGTGACCCTCAGGATCGTCTGTAGCTTCCGCACCCCCTGAAAGAAATCTCTCCAGGCATTCCGCTGGCTGGGCCTAAGTCCGGGATACGCGCGGCGAACCTCCCCCAAATCGCGGGTTCCGAGCGCGCGTGCGTAGGCGGCGATTTCCGCCGCGATCTCCTCCACCCGCGGGTCTGCGGGCGCCACCGATGCCCCGGCCGGCTGGCGCAGCGTGTCGCGCGCCGTGCGCGCCTGCGCCACCCGCTCGGCCTCCCCCCACAGCGACGCGGCGGTGGCGAATTGAACCATCGCCCCGGGCAGCCGACCGTGGGTAGCCAGTGTCTCCGCTGCCGCGAACACGGTGTCGCCGCGCGCCCGCTCGGCCCCCGTCGCCCCAGCCTGCAGAGCTCGGCTCATGGCACTCTGCGCGCTCGCCCGCAGCGATCGCAGCAGACTGTCGTCCCGCTGCGGGACCGCTGTCTGCGCTGCCGAGTCGGACGGCGGGGCGGGCGGCACCACCGGGACGCGCGCGGGCGCCGCCTCCCGACGCACGCGCGCCGGAGGCGGCACCGGGGCCGGACGCGCCGGCGCCGTGTCTGCCGGAACCGCGCTGCCTGCCGCGGCGGCAATGGTATCCCGGGGTCCCGCGGGAACCGGGGAGGTCGGCGGCGTCGGGCGCCACGCGCGCCACGGCGCGAGCCACGCGAGTCCCACGACGATGGCCACCGCTCCGAGGCCCCACCACGGCCTAAGCCGGCGGGCGGGCCGGATCACGGCCGTGGCGGGCGGCCGCTTGTGAGGCCTGGACAGCGCGATCGGACTCGTCGGCGTCTTGACTCGGCCCAGCAGACGCGACGCGTCGCCGGCTTTCGCGAGGCTGATCATTTCCCTCCGAACCGGATCGTCGTGCCGCAGGGATGGCCGGCCGCACACGGCCACGACGTCGTCCATACTGGTCCAGCGGCGCGGGGGATCCTTCTCCAACATCCGCATGACCGCCGCGCCCAGGTTGGGTGGGCAGTCGGGACGGAGCTCGGTCACAGGCCGGGGACGCTCGTTGAAGTGCGCGTACATGACCGCCATGATCGAGTCACCCTGGAACGGCAGCCGCCCAGTCAGCATCTCGTAGGCCACGACGCCGAGCGAATACTGGTCCGATGCCCCCGTGACCTCGTGCGTCGCGCACTGCTCCGGGCTCATGTAAGTGGGCGTGCCGACCGTCACGCCGGTCACCGTGAGGCCCTCCGCCTGCACGACTTTGGCGATCCCGAAGTCCGTGACCACGGCCCAGCCATCTTCGTCCAGCATGATGTTCGCCGACTTGACGTCGCGATGAATGACGCCGTGACGGTGGGCGTAGCCGAGCGCATCGCCCACATGGGCGAGGATGGTCTGCACCATGGCGATGGGCAGCGGGCCCGCGTCGCGAATGACCGCGTCGAGCGGCCGGCCGCGCACGTACTTCATGACGAAGTACAGAACCTGCTCGCTTTCCTTGACGGCATAGATGGGGATGATGTGCGGGTGGCTCAGGGCAGCGGCCGTGCGCGCCTCGCGTTTGAACCGCTCCACCATCCCCTCGCCCATGAGGAGCAGGGCCGGCGCCAGCACTTTGATCGCCACTTTGCGGTCGAGCGGCAGGTCGTGCGCCAGGTATACCGTCGCCATCCCGCCGCGCCCCAGCTCGGTCAGGATCTCGTATTCGCCCAGGGTGGCCTGGCGCAAGGCGTCGACCTGCACGTTCCGCTCCGCGGCAGCCGGCCGGCGGGGCGGCGCCGCCACGGTCGGTCCCGCCCCCCCCACCGCGACGGCTGCGCCCGTGCCGCAGCGCGGGCAGAAGCGCGACGTCGGGTCGAGGACGGAGCCGCAATGGGTGCAGGACGAGCTACTCGGCGCCGTCATCCGCGTCGCGCCTCGTACTTGGAGATCATGTACTGGACGCCCTTCTGCACCGTGCCCCGCCAGGCCGCTTCCACCTCGGGGCTGAACGCCGGGTCGTACTGGCGCACGGTGGCGATCAGGCTGTCGACGAACGGCGGGTACAGCGACGGCGGCACGTCCAGGTCCCGGCGGCTGTGGCGCTCCGCGACGCGCGTCAGCAGCGTGGGCTCGCCATCGGGCTGCTTGGGAAAGATGAGCAGGAGGCCGAGCGCGTGGCGCAGCAGCTTATTCTGCCGCTCGAAATCAGTCTTAGCGAAGCGGGGCTCGGCTTCGGGGCAGACGGCAAAGAAGTTGCGGTAGAACGACTCGAAGAAGCCGGGCGTCTCGCAACAGCGCTGATAGCTGGCATTTGCCAGGTCCCGCGCTGCGCTGTCTCTACTCACTGCCGGCTCCGTCGAGCAGACCCTGTATCCAATAACACCTCATTAGACGACAGGCAACCCAGCGGTGTGCCGACGGCGGCTACCGGACTCATCCGAACACCGGCGTCAACGGCGCCTCGCCCGCGAGCACCGCGCGAACGTTGGCGATGGCGATTGCCGCCATCTGACGCCTGGTCTCGAGCGTGGCGCTCCCGATGTGCGGCAGCAGCACCGTGCGCGGCGCCGCCAGCAACCGGGGATGAATCGCCGGCTCCTCGAGATACACATCCAACCCCGCCGCGCCCAATCGATCCTGCTCGAGCGCGCTCGCGAGCGCTTCCTCCCTGATCAAGTCGCCGCGCGCCGTATTGATCACGATGGCGGTGGGCTTCATTTGTGCGAGCGTGTCGGCGTTGATGACGCCCTTGGTGGCCGGCACCGAGGGGGCGTGCAGGGAGAGCACGTCGCTGTCCCGCAGCAGGCGGGACAGCTCCACGCGCACCGCCCCGGTCTCGCGCTCGAACTCGGGACGCGGATTCCGGGCCGTGTAGAGAATCCGCATCCCAAACGGCACCGCCCGCCGCCCTACCGCCTGCCCGATCCGCCCCGCGCCGAACAGTCCCAGCGAGCGGCCGCGCAACTCGATCCCGAGCAACAGCCCGGGGTGCCACCCCGCCCAGGTCCCACCCTTCACGAGCGCGGTGCCCTCGACCACCCGGCGGGCGCAGGCAAGGATCAGCGCCCACGCCAGATCGGCGGTCGCGTCGGTGAGGACGTCGGGGGTGTTGGTGACTTTGACGCCACGCATCTCGGCGGCCACGACGTCCACGTTGTCGTGACCGACCGCGCAATTCGCGACGACCTGCAACCGCGGCAGGCGCTTGAGCTCGGTGCCACCCACCCAGCGCGACAAGAGCGGGACGAGCGCCACGTATTCGCCCGGCGGCGTCGGCTGGTCCGTCGGGAGCCAGCTGACGTCCAAGCCCACCAGCTGGTCGGACGTGAGGAGCGGCTCGAGCTCGGCAGCAATGAGAACGGGGTGACCCACTACCTCCTCATCTGCGCCCGGCGGATGGAGTCATCCACCGCCAGGGCCCGCTCGGGGCTCCACTTGTAGTAGAGCTGGAGGCACGAGCCCACCTGGATCTGGCGGTTGCGGGCGCACTTCGCGAGCTCCTGGCGGTGCCTGGACGCGTCGTGCCGCCACAGCGAATCGGCGGTCGCGTTGGCACGCGCGTCGGCCCAGCCGTACCCCACGAGGCAGCGCGCCACTTCCCCCGAGGGGTCCTTGGCGCACTGCACGAGCTCCTTCTGGTGCCGCCCGGCGTCGGCGCGCCACGCGGAGTCGGCGTGCGCTTGCGCGATCGAATCCTGCTCCTGCTGGTATCTGGTCGCTGCGGCCAGCGCCACCGGCTGCTTCCACTTGTATTGCAGCACGAGGCACTGCGCCGCGCCCTTCGCGTCCATCGTGATGCTGCTGCACTCACGCACCTCGGCGGCCTTCTTGGCGGCCGATTTCCCGCATCCAAAAGCGGACAGAGCGACCGCAGCGGCGAACCACGCGTTCGTCCAGCGCATCTTTGCCTCCAGGTGAAGGCGACGGGCACGGGGGGGGCGCTGTCCCGGGAAACACGACGGACAGGGTGGGATTCGAACCCACGGTACCCTTGCAGGCACACCGGTTTTCGAGACCGGCCGTTTCAACCGCTCACGCACCTGTCCACGGATAGGGTGGGATTCGAACCCACGAAACGGTTACCCGTTTACACGCTCTCCAGGCGTGTGCCTTCAGCCGCTCGGCCACCTATCCCCGGCCAACAACTTAATACGGCCCCACCCGGCGGACGAAACCTCATCAGGCGGAACGCCGCTGGAACCCCGAAGCCCCCCAGGCACGTATCATCTAAAGCCGCCCTGGGCCGCAGTTCACGTGGGCTTCAGGTGCGCCCCGCTATCGTTCAAACCGAGGAGGCATCGACCATGAACACCCTGCCGAAGCAGCGCGAGCCCGGCGATCCCGAGATCAACACCATCCCCACATGGCGAGAGCTCGCCGACCGGTTCCGTGACCTGGTGAAAGACTTCCTCAAAGAAGGCAAAGAGCTCGAACGCGAGCTCGAGCCGAAGCTGCTCCCTGCGTTGAAGCGGCTGCGGCTCGAGATCGAGAAACTCATTGCGAAGCTCGAGCAGCGGGCGAAATAGGCGCGAACCGCGCCGTGAAATGCCGTAGCCACGGCGCCTGCTCCACGATGCGATAGCCCCGCAGCCGCTCCTTCCGGCGGGCGACCTCGGCGATCACCTCGGCCACGTAATCGATGTGGCTCTGCGTGTAGGTGCGCCGCGGCACGGCGAGCCGCACCAGCTCCATCGGCGCGGGCGCCTCGCCCCCGCCCGGCTGCGGTTTGCCGAACATCACCGAGCCGATCTCCACTCCCCGCACGCCGCCAACCCGATACAGTTCCACCGCCAACGCCTGAGCGGGATACAGTGCCGGCGCGATGTGCGGCAGCAGAGCCTTCGCGTCGAGGTACACGGCGTGCCCCCCCGGCGGCTGGACCACCGGAACGCCCGCCTGCTCCGCCTTCTCCGCCAGGTACGCCGTGGAACGCAAGCGGTACTTGAGGTAGTCCTCGTCCAGCACCTCGTCCAGCCCGGTCGCCACCGCTTCGAGATCGTAGCCCGCCAACCCCCCGTAGGTGGGGAATCCCTCCGTGAGGATGAGCAGGTTGCGGCAGTCGCGCGCCACGGTGGGATCGTTCATGGCGAGAAACCCGCCGATGTTCGCGAGGCCGTCCTTCTTGGCGGACATGGTGCAGCCGTCGGCGAGCGCGAACATCTGCCGCGCGATCTCGCGCGGCGTCGCGTTGGCGTACCCCTCCTCGCGCAGTTTGATGAAGTACGCATTCTCCGCGAACCGGCACGCGTCCAGGTAGAGCGGGATGCCGTAGCGGTCGCACACCGCCCGCACCGCCCGCAAGTTCGCGAGGCTCACGGGTTGCCCGCCCCCCGAGTTGTTGGTCACGGTCACCATGACGAGCGGAATTCGCTCGCGCCCCACCTCGTTGATCGTGGCTTCGAGCGCCGCGACGTCCATGTTTCCCTTGAACGGGTGTTTGGCCGCCGGGATCCGCCCCTCGGGAATGACCAGATCACGCGCCTCGGCGCCGCAGAATTCGATGTTCGCCCGCGTGGTGTCGAAGTGGGTGTTGTTGGGCACAACGTTCCCCGACTGCACCACCACGGAGAACAGGATGCGCTCGGCCGCCCGGCCCTGGTGCGTGGGGATGACTTCCTTCAAGCCGGTGATGGCCCGGACGACGTCCTGGAACCGGTAAAACGAGCGGCTGCCGGCGTACGATTCGTCGGCGTCCATCATCACCGCCCACTGGCGGGACGACATGGCACCGGTCCCGGAGTCCGTCAGCAGGTCGATGAGCACCTCATCGCCGTGGAGGCCGAACAGGTTGTAGCCGACGCGCTGGAGGGCGGCCTCGCGCTCCTCGGGGGTCGAGTGCGTGATGGCCTGCGTGGAGTGAATGCGAAACGGCTCGATGATGGTACGGAAGGGCATGGCCTAACCTACCATCTATCGCCTTGCCTGGAAGAACCCCTGCAAGAGACGGGAGCACGCGTCTTCATCGATGCCGCCTACAACCTCGACCCCATGGTTCAACGCGGGATGCCGCAGCACGTCCCCCACGCTGCCCGCCATGCCTGCCTTCGGGTCGTAGGCTCCGAACACCAACCGACCGACTTTCGCGAGCACGATCGCACCGGCGCACTGCGCGCACGGCTCGAGCGTCGCGTACAGCGTACAGTCGCTCAGTCGATCGGTCCGGAGGACGGACAGCGCCTGTTGCAAGGCGAGCAACTCGGCGTGAGCGGTGGGATCGCGCCGCTTGACGGTCTCGTTGTGCGCCTGAGCCACGACTGCCCCGTCCCGAAACATGGCGGCGCCCACCGGAACTTCTCCGGCGGACGCCGCGCGGCCGGCTTGTGCGAGTGCCGCCGCCATGCCGGCAACGTCTTCCGGGGAGACGGGCGAGGACCGCTTGGTACCGCTCCGCGCTCCCCGCTCCCCACCCTTAGGCACGCGCTGGCTCGGATGCCGCCCCGGCGGGGATACGCTCGAACGTCAGCTGCGTTCCGCTCTTCGCGCGGTCGACGCGCACCTTGTCGCCTTCCCCGTACTGCCCCTCGAGCACCGCCAGCGCGAGCGGGTTCTGCACCAGTCGTTGGATCGCGCGCTTGAGCGGGCGGGCGCCGTACACGGGGTCGTAGCCTTCGGCGACGATCACCTGCTTGGCGGCCGGGGTCACCTCGAGGCCGAGCTTGCGTTCGGTCATGAGTCGCTCGAAGCGGGCGATCTGCAGGTCCACGATCTTGGCGATGTCCTCGCTCGACAACGGCCGGAAGATGATCGTGTCGTCCACACGGTTCAGGAATTCCGGCCGGAACGTCTGGCGCAACAGCTCGAGCACTTTGGTCTCGACCTGCTCCCAGTTCTCGGTGCCCATCTCGAGGATGTACTGCGACCCGAGGTTGGACGTCATGATGAGAACCGCGTTCCGGAAATCGACCGTGCGGCCGTGCGAGTCGGTGAGCCGGCCTTCGTCGAGGATCTGCAGCAGCACGTTGAACACGTCGGGGTGCGCCTTCTCGATCTCGTCGAACAGGACGACGGCGTACGGCCGGCGGCGGATGGCCTCCGTGAGCTGACCACCCTCCTCGTAGCCGACATACCCCGGCGGCGCACCGATCATGCGGGCCACGGCGTGCTTCTCCATGTACTCGGACATGTCGAGGCGCACCATTGCCTTCTCGTCATCGAACAGAAAATCGGCCAGCGCACGCGCGGTCTCCGTCTTGCCGACCCCCGTGGGACCAAGGAAAATGAACGAGCCGGTGGGACGGTTGGGGTCCTGGAGCCCGGCGCGGGAGCGACGGACCGCGTTCGCCACCGCCGCGAGCGGCTCGGGCTGCCCGATCACGCGCCGTCCCAACTCGGCTTCGAGCCGGGTGAGCCGCTCGCGATCCGACTCCAGCATCTTGGTCACCGGGATCCCTGTCCACTTGGCGACGATCTCGGCGATGTCCTCGGCGTCAACCTCTTCCTTCAGGTACTTGCCCTTCTTCTGGATCTGCGCCAGGCGCTTCTCGGCCTCGGCGATGTCTTTGTCGAGTGCCGGGATGCGACCGTAGGTAATCTCGGCGGCTTTCTGGAGGTCGCCGCGACGCGTGGCCTGCTCGGCCTCGCTGCGCAGCTGCTCGAGCTGCGCCTTCTTCCCCTGCAAGCCAGCGATCGCGTCCTTTTCCGCGTGCCACTGCGCCTTCATCACCTTGGACCGCTCGCGCAGCTGGGCCAGTTCCTCCTCGACCTTGGCCCGCCGCTCCTTGGACGCCTTGTCCTTTTCCTTGGAGAGCGCCGTGAGCTCGATCTCATGCTGAACGATCTTGCGTTCGACCTCGTCGATCTCCTGCGGCAGCGAGTCGATCTCGATCCGCAGCCGGCTCGCCGCTTCGTCCACCAGGTCGATCGCCTTGTCGGGCAGGAAACGGTCGCCGATGTAGCGGTGGGACAGAGTGGCCGCAGCCACGAGGGCGTTATCCGTTATCCGTACTCCGTGATGCACCTCGTAGCGTTCCTTGAGGCCACGAAGAATGGCGATCGTGTCCTCGACCGACGGCTCGCCCACGAATACCGGCTGGAAACGCCGCTCCAGCGCGGCGTCCTTCTCGATGTATTTGCGGTACTCGTCGAGCGTCGTGGCGCCCACGACGTGCAGCTCGCCCCGCGCCAGCGCGGGCTTGAGCATGTTGGACGCATCCACGGCACCTTCCGCGGCGCCCGCACCTACCAGCGTGTGCAGCTCGTCGATGAAGACGATGTACTTCCCCTCGGCGCTCGTGATCTCCTTGAGCACCGCCTTGAGTCGCTCTTCGAACTCGCCACGATACTTGGTGCCCGCGATGAGCGCGCCCAGGTCGAGCGCGACGAGATGCTTGTTGCGAAGTGAGTCGGGAACGTCGCCGTTCACGATGCGCTGGGCCAGGCCCTCCACGATCGCCGTCTTGCCGACGCCCGGCTCCCCGATCAAAACCGGGTTGTTCTTGGTGCGCCGCGACAGCACCTGCATCACGCGACGGACCTCCTCATCCCGGCCGATCACCGGATCGAGCTTGCCTTTGCGCGCCTGCTCGGTGAGGTCGCGGGTGAAGCGCTCGAGCGCCTGGTACTTCTGCTCCGGCTCCTGGTCGGTGACGCGATGCGTGCCGCGCACGCCTTGGAGCGCCGCCATGACATCGCCCCGGTCCACCCCGGCGGCGGAGAGGAGCTGCTTGGCCGTGGTGCCCTTCTCTTCGAGCAGGGTGAGGAGGAGATGCTCGGTCGACACGTACGCGTCGCCGAGCGCCTTGGCCTCCTCGTCGGCGCGGTCGAGCGCCCGCGACACCTCGCGCGACAGCGTGGGCTCGGCCGCCGTGCCCGACTGGATCGGGAACCGCGCGAGCTCACGCTCCGTGTCGGCGGTCAATTGCGCGACATTCAAACCTGTCTTCTGAAGCAACGGCACCACGATGCCGTCGTCCTGGGACAGCAACGCGTGGAATAGGTGGGCGTCGTTGATGACGGGGTTGCCCCGCTCGCGCGCCAACGACGCCGCCTGCTGCAGGGCCTCAGCCGCCTTCACGGTCAGACGTTCGGGTTTGATCATAGTCGCCGGCTCTCAAGGCAACGTGCGTGCCCAGGAAAAATGCCGTTTTGGCAGAAAGCGAGAAGGACGTAACACGAAAACGTAGCACAAAGGCGTCGCTGACGCCCCCGTGCTACGTCTGTGTGGTACGTCGGTTACCTGACGACGATTTTTCTCGTGAAACGCTGCTTCCCGTCGATCACCAGCTGGTAGATGTACACCCCGGACGCCGCCGGCTTGCCGGTGTTGGCCACGAAGCCGTCCCAATACGCGCTATAGGCACAGCCGAGCGCGGTGGGGCAGCTCAAGGCGAGGCTGTCGAGCGGTTTGTCCGTGCCCCGCAGGATCGGGATCGCCACGAGTTGGGCGAGCACGTTGTAAATCCGCAGCGACACGACCGGTCGATGACCCTTCAGGAACAGCTCCCCGCTCACTCTGAAGGGGATCGTCGTGGCCGGGTTGAACGGATTCGAGCGATTCTGTTGGGGCCCTATGGCGGAAGGCGGGGTCTGGCCCGAAGCCGACGGCGTTACCCCTGCCACCCCCACACAGAGCCCGAGGCCCAGCAGCACCCAGGCGGACCGCTTCATCCAGCACTCCTCACGCGAACGAGAAAAAGATCCGAGACGGCTCTCCTTGTTGCTGGTGATACCGTGCTTGCAGAGCGCTGGTTCAATACTACGAGTCGCCGTTCCCCGCTGTCAACCTCGCGAGCACGCGCGCGTCACCGGTGCGGCGCGTGACCCCGCGCCGGTCCGCCCACTCGAGTAGGGGGATCAAGTACTTGCGTGTAAGCCCGAAGCGATCCCGCAGCTCCGCCGGTGTGGCGGAGCCGAGCTCGCGGAGCGTGGCTTCGAGCGCGGCGCGGAACTCGGCGAGCACCCCCCTGGCGGCGTAGCGCTCCGTGTCGACCGGTTCCGCGGTGCCGTCTCGCGCCAGGTGCGCGAGCAGGGCGCGGACCGGCAAGCCCGGAAACTCGCGCTCCAGCTCGCCGACGGTGGGCACCTGCCAGCGGGCGTCGCCCAGGCGGCGAGCGATCTGCGCGCGGGCGTCACGCGAGCGCGCGTCGAGCGCCGGGCTCCAACCGGGGAGATGCGCGACGCTCCCCGCCAACACCAGCGCGCGGCTGGCGGCAGCGTGCTCCAGGACGGCATCGATCACGGCGGACGGAGGCGCCGGCGCCCGCACCGCTGCGCGGAGGGCTTGCAGCGACATCCCCGGGTCGAGCGGACGCTCCTCGTGGTGGCGGCGGAGCACCTCCGTCAGCCGTGCGGCTTCGGCGGCCACCGCGTTGCGCGGGACGACCGCGTCCGGCAACGCGAGCACAGCGTCCCCCGCCTCGGCGATGACCGCGGTCACACGGCCCGGCGACACGCCCAGCCGCACCGCCAACGTGCCGGGGGAGATCCCCGAAAGCCCTGCCTCGGCGGCCAGGAGACGCAGCCGTTGCGCGGGTCCCTGATCGGCGGCGAGCCCGCGCCGCCGCACGCGAGACCGGGGCGGCGGAAACGGGTCGAGCACGACGCCCCCACCGATGGTCGTGACGGGCGAGAACGAACGCAGCACAAAGCGGTCACCGCCACGCGCCACCAAGGGGGTCTCGAGCAGCAGTCGCGCCGGGCCCCGCTCTCCCGGCGCGATCGCTCGGGTCTGCACCACCCGGGCGAGCACCTCCGCGGTGCCGAGGTGCACCCGCACGCGGGTCCGGGACGCGATCGGCTTGCGGGTGACGGGAAGCAGCTCCACAGCCGCGTCGAAAACGGTGGTCGCTCGCCACCCCGGACCCGTGACCGCCACGTGGCCACGCGCCAGCTCGCTCTTGTCCACACCGACCAGGGCCAGTGCCGTCCGCCGTCCCGGTACGGCACGGTCGGCCGCCTGGCCGTGCACCTCGATCGATCGCACCCGGACCTCTCGCCCGAGCGGCAGCAGCTGCACCGCGTCCCCGACTGCGACCGTGCCACTCCATGTCGACCCGGTCACGACGGTACCCGCCCCGGCGACCGCGAACACGCGATCGATGGGCAGCCGGAACACGTCGTCGGCTGGGCGCTCCACCAGGTCCCCGGCCACCCGCCGGAGGGCCTCGCGCAGCTCGTCCAGGCCTTCCCCCGTCACCGCCGACGTGGCGACGGCGGGCTCCCAGCGCACCCGGCTCGACCCGAGGCGCGCGCCGACCTCGCTCCGCACCAGCTCGAGCCACTCAGCGTCCACCAAGTCCCGCTTGCTGATCACCGGGATGCCGCGCCGCACGCCGAGCAGTTCGACGATGGCCAGGTGCTCTTCGGTCTGGGGCATGAGACCTTCGTCGGCGGCGATCACGAGCAGGGCGACGTCGATCCCCGTCGCCCCGGCCAGCATGTTGCGGACGAATCCTTCATGCCCGGGGACGTCTACAACGCTCGCCTGGATCTCGCCAGTGAGCGGCAGCGGCGCGAAGCCGAGATCGATCGTGATGCCGCGGCGCTTCTCCTCCTCCCACCGGTCGGTGTCGACACCGGTAAGGGCCTTCACCAGGGCCGTCTTACCGTGGTCGATGTGACCGGCGGTGCCGATTACGAAGCGGCGGAGGGAACCGGAGTGGGGCTGGGGGACATCCACGCGCGACGCTCCCAAAAATCCAGGGCCGAGAGTGGGCCGGCTTCGCCGAGGTGGTAGCGCACGAATCGGGCGACCAGGCGACGGTGAGCGGCGGCATGCGCCGCATCGAGAGGGGGCAACTCCGCTCGCGGGTCGTTGAGAGCAACCAAGTCGCGGTACGCCTGGGGCGGCAGCCGCGCGGGCGGCTGAGCGGGCGAGCAGCGCGGGCAGAAGGCGCCTCCCTCCGCCACGCTGAACAGCACGGCGTTACCCTCCGGCTCGATCGCGGCGCCGTCGCGCACGCAGGCCGAGAGCGACGGCTCGAAACCGAGCACCGCGAGGAGCAACCAGAGGGCCCGCACAGCGGTGGGATCCGCGTGGTGGGCGGGCGCCGCGGCGAGGGCATCGAGCGCGGTGGTGAGGGTGTCGTACGCCGCCGGAAGCGGCGCCGGGGGAGCCATTTTCAGCATGACCTCGGCGAGCGCGGCGGCCCCGGCGAACCGGCCCACGTCGGCCGCCAGCTCGCGCCGCAGGGTGACGACGTCGAACGCGCCGAGCGTATGGAGCTCGCGCGTCTCACGAAAGTACAGCTGGGCCGTCCCTTCGCTCAAGAGCTCCAGCCCCGCCCCAAAACGGCTTTTCGGGCGCAGCGCACCCTTGGCGATGGCACTCTGGACCCCCAACTCTCGCGTCGCGAGCCGCACCACCTTGGACGTCTCGCTGTAGCGATACGTCTGGAGCACGACGGCGGGGGTGGTGACGAGGCTCATGGGTTACGGCGTCGCGGCAATCGCCGCCGTGGCGGGACACCCCCCGACGGCCACGCTATGGACCTCCCGATAATCGGGTGGCGCGGTGAGGATGTGCACGGTGCCCGGACCGGTGCAGACGCCTGGGTCCACCGCGTACACGCGCCCCCGGAGATCAATCGCGAGACCCGAGATGCCGTGCCCGCCGGGCTTTACGCCGTCGCCCGGGCCCCGCGTGACCGCCCGGATATTCGTGTTGACCTCGAGGATGCCCTCGGTGAGCGAGGCGACGAGCAGCCGGCTTCCAGCCGGGTGAAACGCCGCCGCTCCGGGCAACTCCCCTAGTCCGTTCAGCACCGCGATCTCGGCACGCGCCTTGGGATCGACGATCGACAATCGACCTTCAGCCATCCCGGGGCGGCCGGACGTGATCACGTACAGCAGGCTGTCGTCCCCGACGATCGCGAACCGAGCGTTGGTCCCGGTGAGCCCGATTGAGTCGGTGGTGCGGGTGCCGCAGCACTCGAACGACGTCAACCAGCTCGGGCCCGCCGGCGCGGCGCCCACGAGATTGCTGTTGACCACAAACACCCGGGTTCCCGCGATGGCGACCGCTTGCGGATCGACGCCGACAGCGACGCTGGCTGTGTCGCCCCTCAGATAATTGAGCCGGGTGACGGTGTTCAAGTTCGGGTTCGCGATCCACGCAATCGAGTCGTCCTGGATCGCGACGCCGGTCGCCCCCGATCCAGTGGCGAGGGGCAGCACGTAGTCGGGTTGCACGCACAGGGCCCCGGGGCCGCAGGGTCCGAGCAGGCGGTCGACACCCACGGCGTCCGCCTGCCCCAGCGGGACGAGAAACACGTTCCCGCGGCCGGCGATCGTGCTCGGGGTGGCGCTGCCGCTCTGCCAATTCCGGGTGGACACGGTGAAGTCGCTGGCGGACACGAGCGACAGGGTCCGGTCCGCCGCGTTGACGACCCCGACGACCTGCCCCGCGGAGCTCTTCTCCTCGAGCGCGTCGCTGCACGCGCCGCCGAGGATGAGCGCGAGGAAGAGGAGTTGTCTCATTGGGACGCGGTGTTCACAAGGTCACAATATACCCAGCGGCCGTCTCGCACCACGACCGGGCCCCGCTCGTGCCGTACGGAGATGCGGTTCGCCCTCACAGGCCCCAACCGAGGCGCCCGCCCAAGAGCAGCGTGCGACCGCGGGCGGGGAAGTTCTTCACGTCTTGGTAGCGAGCACCCAACACGTTGTCGATCCGGGCGGTGAGCGCGACACCGGGCAGCGTGCCGCGGGCCCGGCTCAGCTCATACGCGCTCGACAGGTCCACGCGGGTGTGGGGCGGAAGAACGACAGGGGCCGCGGGAAAGGTCGAATAGTCGTAGTCGTCACGATCTCCCGTGAAGACGGCAACGAGCGATGCCGTTCCGCGTCGTCCCACGGCATGGCCGAGCCGCAGGCTGCCCGAGTGTGCCGGACGGCGTTGGAGTCGTTGGTCCGTCGCGATGTCGCGGGAATCGAGGTGGGTATAGGCCGCGTCGAACGAAAGCCCCGCGCCGAGCGCGCCTTGGACACCAAGCTCCACTCCTCGCACCTTCGCGCCCGCGACGTTGCTGTAGTTCACCGAGTCCGGCCCCAGCGCCACGGAACTGTACTGGATCAGGTCCCGGAACCGCTGGTGGAAGTACGTAGCACGAACGGTCACCGTCTTGCTCGGCACCGCGTACTCGAGTCCCACTTCCCAGCTCAGGGAATGTTCGGGTCGCAGGCTCGCATTCCCGCGCACGAAGCCGGTCGCGAAATTCTCGTAGAAACTCGGTTCCTTGAAGCCCGTGCCCACGGAGGCAATGGCTCGTGCGCCCTCGGCGAGCCGGACAGACGTGCCCGTGCGATATGTCGCGTACGTGCCGAAGCGCTGATTGTCCTCGAGCCGTGCTCCGACCGTAAGACTCACCGGCCGCTCGGGAGCCGTGAGGACCTGCAGATAGATGGCGCCATCGTTCCGCGAGCGCGACGTCTCGAATGTGGTTCCGTTCATCGCCTCTCGCTCAAACGCACCTCCCACGGTGACGACCGCACTCGTGGGACGGAGGTTGAGCCGAGCGTCCAGCCCGATACGCGTGGTCCGATCGGAACTGCTGAAGGGAAAGGTCGTGGTGTCGGCCGGTCCGTTCTTGTCGATGGCATACTGGAGATTGTCGCGATGCCAGTCGGCGGTGATCCGACCCTCCACGCGGTTCGAGAAGGCGTGCCCAAGGTCGAGCCCGATCGAAGGGCCGCGGTCAAGCTGATGCTGGTTGTTGCTCACAACGGCGCCGCCTCCGTCCGTCGGGAAATGGTACAGAGCGTCGCCGTAGCGAAGCGAGAGCGCTGCATCGGTCCGCTCGTCCGGGCGGAGCTGCACCTGACCGCTCACGACTTCGTTCCGGTACTGATTGTTGAACGAGTACACGCCATCGCTCGCAAAGCGTGACACGCCGATGCTGTATCCGGCGCGCTCGTCTCCTCCGGCGAGCGTCGCGTCGAGCACGCTGCTGCTGTACGTCCCGCCGCTCACACCCACCGTCCCGTGCGCCGGCCCGCGGCCGTGTCGCGTGAAGATCTGCACCACCCCCGTTACCGCGTCGGACCCGTAGAGCACGCTGGCCGGTCCCCGAACCACCTCAATGCGCTCGACGTTGTCGGTGGTGAGGTTGGCGAAGTCGTAGGCCCCGCCGGGCGCGTTCTGCGGCACGCCGTCGATCAGCACCTTCACGTAATCGCTCTCCCCGCCGCGCAGAAAGAGCGAGGTCTGACTGCCGTACGCATTCGTCGTCACGATGCTCGCGGCGGGGACTGTTCGTAATGCCTCGGCCACGGTGCGGATCCCCTGCCTGTGCAGCTGTTCGGCCCCGATCACGGTGACTGCGACCGGCAGGTCCGCGGCGGGTGTCGGAATCCGAGTCGCGGTGACCACGACTGGATTCAGCTCCGCCGTGTCGCTCGGTGTCTGGCCGGCGAGGGACACCGGGAAAGCAAGGATGAGGAGCGCGCACGGGGCGAGTCTCATGGAGCGTCCTTTCGTTGGCGTAAGGGGATCATTTGCGGACGCCCTTCGAACGGCGCGATCGACACCGGCCACGCGAACACGCGCTCGACGGTGTCGCGCGTAAGAACCTCGGACGGCGCTCCGGAGGCCGCCGCCCGCCCGTCCGAGAGCAGCAGCACCCGGTCGGCGAAGCGGGCGGCGAGGTTGACCTGGTGGGTGATGAGCACGACGGCGAGTCCGTCCCGGTCCGCAAGCGCCCGGATCAGCTCGAACAGCTCCATCTCGTGGCGCACGTCGAGGCTCGCGGTGGGCTCGTCCAGCACCAACAGCCGCGGCTCCTGGGCGAGCGCCCGGGCCAGCCGCACCCGCTGGTACTCTCCGCCCGAGAGGGCCCAGATCCAGCGGTTGGCGAGCGGCAGCACATCGCAGCGGACGAGCGCGCGCTGCACCGCCGCGTGGTCCTCGACGCGCTCGGCGCCCCACAGCGACAGGTGCGGATAGCGGCCCAGCAAGACCGTCTCGCGCACGCGCTGGGGGAACAGGTTGTCTTCCCGCTGCGTCACGACCCCCACCACCCGCGCGAGCGCACCGCGCTCCCACGACCGCGCGGGTCGACCGAGGATCGCGGCGCTGCCGGCCGCGGGCGACAGCAGACCGAGCGCCACACGCAGCAGCGTGGTCTTGCCGCTGCCGTTCGGGCCCAGCACGGCGTGCACCTCCCCGGCGCGCACTGCGAGGCTCACGCCCGCGAGTGCGTCCGTCGCTGCGCCGGGATAGCGATAGGCCACGCCCCGGGCGTCGAGGATCAGTTCGCGGTCCATCGGCGCAGCAAGAGCATAAAGAGGGGCACGCCGACCAGTGCGGTGACGATCCCGACCGGCAGCTCGCGGGGCGCCACGGCGGTGCGCGCGAGGGTGTCGGCCAGGACCAGCAGCGTGCCTCCGCCCAGGAACGCAGCGGGCAGGAGCGCCCGATGGCGGTGGCCCCACACCAGACGCGCGATGTGCGGGACGATCAGCCCCACGAACCCGATGACACCGGAGACCGCGACCGCGGCGGCGGTGAGGAGCGAGGCCGCGACATAGACGCGGCGCTTCACGGCCTCCACATCCGCGCCCAGATATCGCGCTGGCTCCTCCCCCAGGGCCATGAGATCGAGAGGCCGGGCCGCCGCCGCGATGACGGCAAGCGGCAGCGGCGCGTAGACGGCGAGCACGAGCACGGTATCCCACGACGCCCCCGAGAGGCCGCCCCAGAGCCACAGGAACGCATTGCGGAGCGCCACGGCTTCGGCGAGCGACACGATGGCGGTCGTGACTGCGGCCGCGAACGCTCCTACCGCCACGCCGCCGAGCAGCAGGATGCGTGGATCGAGCGCGGCGCCGCCGGCCAGCCCCAGCCGGTACACCAAGACCAGGGCGAGGAGCGCGCCCGCGAACGCGGCGAGTGGCACGCCCCAAGGCCCCGGCACGTCGCAGGCGATCGCCACCACGGCACCGAGGCCGGCGCCACCGGAGAGCCCCAGGAGAAACGGATCGGCGAGCGGGTTGCGCACAACCGCCTGGAGACCCGCGCCCGCCACCGCGAGGGACCCGCCCACGAGAAACCCGAGGACCGCGCGCGGCGCGCGCAGGTCCCACACGATGCGCGAGCCGAGCACCTCGCCCAGCGGTACGCTCGCGGGCCCGACGACGAGGGCGGCCGCGAGCGCCAGGACGCCGAGCGCGCCGAGGCCAAGCCACCTCACGGCGCGCCCTCCAGCAGCCGCCGAAACTCGCGCACCGCCTCCGCGGCGCGCGGCCCGGGTCGCCCGAACAACTGTCCCGGAAGCAGCAGCCACCGGCCCGTCCGCACCGCGCGCACCACCCGCCACTCGGGGCGTGTCGAAAACCCGGGCGCTTGGGCCGTGTCGGCGAGGACGGCCACGAAATCCGGATCGCGCGCGGCGATCGTCTCGATCGAGACCTGGGCCGAGGGCGAACTGATGTCGTGGAACACGTTGCGGGCCCCCGCGAGCGCGGCTAGCTGGTCGAGATAGCTCCCCGCGCCGATCACGATCGGCGGGTTGTCCCAAACGACGAACACGAGCGAGTGGCGGCTCGCCACCAAGGGCGCGGACGCCAGGCTGTCCATGACGCGCGTCAGCGAGTCCGCGGCCGCGCGGCGGCCCGTGAGCACGCCCAGGCGCGCCGCCACCGGCCCCAGGTCCTCGAGTCGGTTCAAGTCGAACAGCACGGTCCGCAGACCCAGCCGTTCGAGCTGCTCCGCGGCCGTGACGTTCGGGCCCGAGCGGTACAGCACCACGAGGTCGGGTCGCCGGGCCGCGACCGCCTCGATGCTGGGCGGCATGCCGTCGCCGACACTTGGGATGTTTCGCACCGCCGGTGGATAATCGCACCACGTCGTCCGGCCCACGATGCGATCGCCCGCGCCGACGGCGAAGAGGATCTCGGTGAACGAGGGCAGGAGTGACACGACGCGGCGGGCCGGTTGTGCCAGCGTGATGGTGCGTCCGGCGTCGTCCGTGACCGAGAGACCGCCGGACGGCGTGGCGCGGTCCCTCGTCCCGCACGCCGCGGCGGCGCAGAGGAGACCCGCAAGATGGGTGCGATGTGCCCAACGGCCCATGGCAAAAAACCCACCCCCGACGGAGCGGAGATGGGCGAGCGCCTGCGCGCGGTGCGCAGCGCCACCATCCCTCCCGCGAGGGATCTTCAGGTGGCGCGAACGGAGAGGTCTCCTGGCTCCGGGCGAGCGGCTCGCCTTCCCGAGTGATGACACCCAGTGGCGTTGAGCCGCAAAGACGTGCCCGTCACAGTGGCGGGGCCGCGCCGGACTCGCACCGGCTTCCGTGAATCCCCGTTCGCTTGTAACGACAGCGCTAGTCTATCGCGGTTTCCGTCGCAGCGCAACCACGAACGCGATGGCTAGTAGGACGCCTGCGAACCCCACGACCCACGGCACCAGCGCTTCGGGTGCGAAGCGCCGCTCGGTGAACGCGATCGCGAGCGCGGTGCCCGCGGCGAGCGTCGGGGTGCGGTAGCGCGCGAAGCGGCGGCCCTCGATGTTCTCGATCCCGAGCGAGTCGAGCTTCCCCGTGGTTACGACCGCCGCCGTGTCCTCGAGCAGCAGGTCGACCTCTTCGGTGGCCTGATCGATCGGCAAGCTCACCCGGCGCACGGTGGCAGGAAGCACGTACGTGTAGCTCAACTGCTTGCGCTCGCGGGGCGGGAGCGGCCCGTATATGGCCACCGAGTCGCCCCGCAGCGCCACCGCCTGGGGCGACACGTCCCCCTGCCCCGCCTGAAACTGGATGGCTACCGCCGGGATGGCGCCCGCCCACGTGGGTCGCAGCGTGTCCGCAGCCACGCGGGTCGCGCTGTCGGAATTCTCGAGCTCCACCAGCTCAAGCACGTCGTGGGCGCCGTCGCGTTTCACCTTGGCGACCGTCACCAGGCGGCGCCGCAGCCGCACCGCGGGCCCCGTCGAGCTCGTGTCATAGACGTACAGCGGGCGGAGGGCAACGCTGGCGCCGCCGGCCCGCGGCACCGGCTCCGAGAAGTAGGCGATGCCGGCGCGCCAGCTCGAGACCACATAGATGGCGCTCGAGTCGGGGCGGCGGATGGTCAGCGCGTAGGCCCCGCGGCCGTCGGTCCGGGTCGAGTCGATCGGCCGGCCGTCGCCGCTGCTCGACACCTGGTGTAACACGACCCAGGTGCGCGCCAGCGGCCGCCCCGCCGGCCCGTACAGGATCCGGCCCGTGACCGTCACTCCCTGGGCCGCGAGCGCACCGCCGCCTGGACCCGCGAGGCAGAGCAGCAGCGCGATGCTACGGAGTGAACTTGCCGAAGTCTTCAGGATCGAGGTTTTGGAGGTAGGTCTTCAGCGCGTCGGGATCGAGCGGCCCCGTGCCCGACTCGCCGCCGGGCTCCCCTGTCTCGACCGACGTGAGCGCGAGCAGGCTCTCGCTCGTGAAGATCGGCGCCTTGAGCCGCAGGGCGACGGCGATCGAGTCGGACGGGCGGGCGTCGATTTGAATCACGGCGTCGCCACGATAGATGTGCAGCTCGGCGTAATAGGTGTTCTCCTTCACCTGGGTGATGATCACCTTCCGCAGGTCCGCCCCCAGGCCGAGAATCACGTGCTTCAGGAGGTCGTGCGTCAGCGGGCGCGCGAACTTGACGCCGGCCAGCTCCATGGCGATGGCACTCGCCTCGGCCGGGCAGATCCAGATCGGGAGCACGCGCTCCCCTTCCTGCTCCTGCAGGATGACGACCGGCGTATTGGTCGTGCGATCGAGCCCCAGATGTGCGACTCGAACCTGAACCTGGTTCGCGCTCAGGTCCCCATCTCCCACGATGCCATGTACTTCTGCTGCTCAGGGGTAAGCGTATCGACGGCGACCCCCATCGCCGCGAGCTTGAGCCGCGCGATCTCGGCATCGAGGTCACGCGGGATGCGGTGCACGTCCTTCCCGAGCTCGGCGGCGTGCTTGACCACGTGCTCCGCGGCGAGGGCCTGGTTCGCGAACGACATGTCCATGACGCTGGCGGGGTGGCCCTCCGCGGCGGCGAGGTTGATGAGACGGCCCTCGGCCAGGACGAAGATCCGCTTCCCGCCCAACCGCCACTCGTCCACGAACTGACGCACACGGGTGGGCCCCTGGGCCGCCTGCTTCAGGCCGTCCAGGTCGATCTCGACGTTGAAATGGCCCGAGTTGGCGAGAATCGCCCCGTCCTTCATCGCGCGCATGTGCTCCACCCGAATCACGTGCGTGTTCCCGGTGAGGGTCACGAACACGTCGCCCACGCGCGCGGCCTCCGCCATCGGCATCACGCGATAGCCGTCCATCTGCGCCTCGAGCGCCTTGAGCGGGTCGATCTCGGTGACGATGACGTTCGCCCCCGCCCCGCGCACCCGCAGCGCGAAGCCGCGCCCGCACCACCCGTACCCCGCCACCACCACGGTGCTCCCGGCCACGAGCAGGTTCGTGGCGCGCAGAATCCCGTCGAGGGTCGACTGCCCGGTGCCGTAGCGGTTGTCGAACAGATGCTTCGTGTCGGAATCGTTCACCGCGATCACCGGGAACTGCAGCACGCCGTCCCGGGCCATCGCCTTGAGCCGGATCACCCCGGTGGTGGTTTCTTCGGTCGAGCCCGCCACCCCGGCGACAAGCGCCTTGCGGTCGGGTCCGGAAAGGGTCTCGATCCACTTGCGGACCGGCGGCGCGAGATCGTCCAGTCGGTTGAGCGCGATCATGTGGAGGGCGCCGACCAGGTCGGCCCCGTCGTCCATCGTGACGTCGGGGCGATGCGCCAGCGCCGCGCGGATGTGCTCGTAATAGGTGGCGTGATCCTCGCCCTTGATCGCGAACACCTTGATCCCGTGGTCCTTCACAAGATGGGCGGCGACATCGTCCTGGGTAGACAACGGGTTCGACCCGCACAACGCCACGTCGGCGCCGCCGGCCTGCAGCGTGACGACGAGGTTCGCGGTCTCGGTAGTGACGTGGAGGCAGGCGGAGAGGCGGCGTCCGGCCAGCGGTCGCTCGCGCGCGAAGCGCTCCCGGATGAGGCGCAGCACCGGCATAGACCGCTCGGCCCATTCGGTGCGCCGCCGCCCCTCGGCGGCGAGCGTCGGGTCTTTAATGTCGGAAGCGGCGGTCCGGGCCGTCGTGGTCATGCGGTCACTTTCGCGGAAGAGTAGTGCTTGGAGCGCTGCACGGCGAGCCGCAGGTCCTCGACGCGGTTCGTGTGCTCCCAGGTGAACAGCTCGACCTCCCGGTCCACGTCCTTGTCCACGAAGCGGCGGCGCTCGGGCGCCCGGCCAAAATGACCGTACGCGGCCGTGGCGCGGTAAATCGGATGGCGCAGGTTCAAGGCCTTGTTGATGCCGAGCGGGGTGAGGTCGAACACCTCCCGGACGGCGCCTTCGATGGCTTCGTCGGGCACGACGCCGGTGCCGAAGGTATCGATCATCACGGAGACGGGCTGGGCGACCCCGATGGCGTAGGCGACCTGCGTTTCGCAGCGCTGGGCGAGCTTCGCGGCGACCACGTTCTTCGCCACCCAACGCATCGCGTACGCGGCCGAGCGATCGACTTTGGACGGATCCTTGCCGCTGAACGCGCCGCCCCCGTGGCGCGCCATGCCGCCATAGGTGTCGACGATGATCTTGCGGCCGGTGAGTCCGGCGTCGCCCTGCGGGCCTCCCACCACAAACCGCCCGGTCGGGTTGACGAGGGTATCGGAGTCGCGGACTTCAAACCCGGCATCCCCGAGCACCGGCCGCACGACGAGCGCGATCACGCCCTCGCGCAGCTCCACGTTGTCGATCTTGTCGGAGTGTTGGGTCGATACGACCACCTTGCTGATGCCGACGGGGCGCGCCCCCTCGTACACGACGCTCACCTGTGTCTTGCCGTCGGGACGGAGCCACGAGAGATCGCCGGCCTTGCGCACCGCGGCGAGGCGCTCGGCGAGGCGGTGGGCCAGCACGATCGGCAGCGGCATGAGGGACGGCGTCTCGTCCGAGGCGTAGCCGAACATCATACCCTGGTCGCCCGCGCCACCACGATCCACACCCATGGCGATGTCGCCCGACTGGCGGTCGATGGTAGTGAGGATGGCGCAGGTCTGGGCGTCGAATCCGAAGCTCGCGTCGGTGTAGCCGATCGCGCTGATCGTCCCCCGGACGATGTCGGGAATGTGCACGTACGTGGTGGTCGTGATCTCGCCGGCCACGACCGCCATGCCGGTGGTGACGAGCGTTTCACACGCCACGCGCGCCGTGGGGTCTTTGGCGATGATGGCGTCGAGCACCGCGTCCGAGATCTGGTCGGCGATCTTGTCGGGGTGCCCTTCCGTCACCGACTCGGAGGTGAAGACGTGGCGCTGCGCTGGCATGTGTCGATCCCACCGAGGGTTAGGGGGCAGACACCCTCAAGCTAGCCGGGCGTCGCCCGGCGGGCAACCGGCCGTCGGGTCGAGCAGCTTCAGGTCCACTGCTTCCGCCAGGGCGAGCCGCAGCAGGTCGAGCACGTCGTCGGCCGTGCGCGCGGCGAGCGCCTGCTCGGCCGCGCGGCGCGCACGCGCCGCGCTCACCTGCCGCACCGTCCACTTGACGAGCGGCAGTGCCGGCGGTGCCACGGAGAGCGTTTCGTAGCCGAGTCCAATGAGGACGAACGCCGACAGCGGCTCCGAGGCCATTTCGCCGCACACGCTCGCCGGCTTTCCCGCCGCGCGCGCCGCGTCCGCCACGAGCTTGAGGAGCCGGAGCACGCTCGGATCATGCGGATTGAAGCGGTCCGCGAGGCGGGCATTGCCCCGATCCACGACCAGCGTGTACTGCGTGAGGTCATTCGTGCCGACCGAGAGGAAGTCGGCCTCCGCGGCGAGGCGATCGGCCATCACGGCGGCCGCCGGCGTCTCGACCATCACGCCCACCGGCAGCGACGTCGCGGCCGGGATGCCCTCACGCTCGAGCTGCGCCGCCTCCTCCGCCACGAGCGCGCGAGTCCGGTCCAGCTCGTCGAGCCGGGTCACGAGAGGGATCATGAGCCACACGTCGCCGTGCTTGGCGGCGCGCAGCGCCGCCCGCAGCTGCGGTCGAAAGATGTCGGGCCGGTCGAGACACACCCGGATCGCGCGCCAGCCGAGCTGCGGGTTGACCTCCGAGGCCGCGCGGAACGGTGCCGGCAGCTTGTCCCCGCCCAGGTCATAGGTCCGCACCACCACAGGGTGCCCCGGAAAGGCTTCCGCCACCCGCCGGAAGTAGTCTGCCTGCTCGTTCTCGCTCGGCAGTGCACTGTGCCCGGTGATCAGGAACTCGGTGCGCAGCAGCCCTACGCCCTCCGCCCCGTGCTCGCGCGCCGCGGTGATCTCGTCGGGGAGATCTACGTTGCCGCGCAGCACGATACGGACGCCGTCGGTGGTGATGGCAGGCAGGCTCACGACCTCCTCGAGCTGAGTCGCCAGCTCGCGCCGACGCAGCTCGCGGGCCCGCGCCTCGGCGATCTCGTGGGGCGTGGGATCGAGCAGCACCGTACCGCGCGTGCCGTCCATGACCAGCATGGTCCCCGGCGCGATCCGCTCGATGGCGCCCGCAACGCCGAACACGGCGGGAATCCCGATCGAGTGGGCGAGAATCGCGGCGTGCGACGTCCGCGTCCCTTCCTCGCTCACGAGCCCGACCACGTGCTCCCGGTCGAGTTGCACGGTGAGCCCCGGCGCGAGCTCCTTCGCCACCACCACAGAGGGTTGCGTGATGCCTTCCCACAGCTCGTCCGAGCCGCGGTGCATGAGGTGCTCGATCACCCGGATCGCGACGGCCGAGAGATCGGTCAGCCGGTCCTTGAGGCGCGGGCTCCCCGTGGCCGCCCACATGTCGCGCACTTCCAGCGCCTTGAACTCGTACGCCTTCTCGGCCGTGAGGTGGTTCTCGCGAATCAGGTCCGCGACGCCCGACAGGAACTCTTTGTCTTCGAGCATGAGAATCTGGGCGTCGAAGATGCGGGCTTCGTCCACGCCGGCCCGGTCCTCGGCCTTGGCCTTCAGCTCCTGGAGGTAGCGCTTCACGTCGCGCACCGCGGCGCGGAGCCGCCGCACTTCCTTCTCCACCTGCGAGCGCGGCACCACGCGGTGCGGGACCTCGGGCATCGTCCAGCGCACCACGACGGCGGGCCCCACCCCGATCCCCGCCGACACACCGATCCCTTTGAGCAGCCGATCGCTCATGACGATCCCTCGTTCTCCCGCTCTTCCGCATCCCGGAGCTCCGCCTCGCGCAGCTCCGCCGTCAGGTGCATCTCGTGAAACCCGTCCGCCACGAGCGCCAACAAGGCCGCCATCGCCTGCTCGGCATCCTCCCCATCGGTCTGGATCGTCAGCGACGACCCGCACTCGGCGGCGAGCATCATCACGCCCAGGATGCTCTTGCCGTTCACGGCGAGGTCGTCTTTGCGAACCTGGACGGCCGACTTGAAGCGGCTCGCGAGCTTGACCAATTCCGCCGCGGGGCGCGCATGCATGCCCAGCGGGTTGACGATCGTGACGCCGCGCTCGATCACGGCCACAGCCACCCCACGAGCGCCGCGACGGCCAGCAGCACGAGACCGACCCGCAATCCGGTCAGCGTGGCGCGCCGCCACCACAGCAGCGCGAAGCCGCCCGCCCCCACGACCGCGAGCGCCACGCGCCACCAGCCGAGGAACTCCCCGCTCAGGGATTGCGCGACCAGCGGCAAAGCCGCTCCAACCGCCAGCGCCATCGCCGGCCCCGACAGCGCGGTGGCGCGCTGCAGCACGGGCTCGCGCAGCGCCACCGCCACCCGCGACCCGTACCGCCATCCGGCGCGCAACGCCCACCACCGCAACGCCACGTGACCGGCGTTGTAGACCACCAGGAACCCGAGAACCGCCGGCAGACCCAGACCCAACGCCACGCCGATGAGCGCGAGTCCGGAGGTGAGGGGCAGCCATCCCGCCCACACGAGGCGATCGCCCAGCGAGCCGAGCGGCCCGCACAGCGCGGTGCGCAGCCGCTCGACCTGCTCGGGCGCGACGCCGTCGTGCTCGGCGCGCGCCGCGGCGCCGACCGCGAGGCCGCAGAGGTAGGGGTGCGCGTTGAAAAAGTGGGCCGCGCGCGCAACCGCAGCGCGGTAGCGCGCGCCGTTCCCCTCACTCCGCAAGTCGCGCAGCAGCGGCTCCTCGGCGACGCCCATGCCCACACCCTGCATCCGCTCGTAGTTCCAAGACCCCTGCACCGTGAACAAGCGGAGCAAGGTGCGTCCGAGCGGCGGCCGCGCGCGCGTCGCTTCGCTCATCGCAGCCACGCCACCGCCGTGCCGCCAACCACGCCCGCCGCGAACCAGCGCAGGCTCTGCCCCCGCCCCACGAGGCGCAGCGTCCCCGCCGTGCCCGCGGCCAGCGCCGCGCCCACGGCGGCCACGTTGAGCAGCGCCACGCCGCGCAGGGGCAACCCGCCGGCGAGGTAGGCGTGCGCCAGATGGGCGAGCCCGAGGCCCAGGGCGGTCACCACCGCCGCTCGCGCTGCGTCGCGCAGAATGCCCGCCGCGTGCAGCCGCTCCAGCACGCGCGGGTCGCCGGCCTCGAGCGCGGGCCCGGCGCGCCGCACCGCCCGCGCGTTCAGCCGCCGCACCACGTGCAGGCTCATCCCGCCGACCATGCCGGTGATGAGGCCGACCAGCGCGCCGAGGCCCAGACCCAGCGTGCCAGCGGCGGCATGCGCGGCGCTCACCGCAGCGACCGTCGCCGGGCCGTACTCGGGGTAACGCACGGCGCCCACTGGCAGGATGTCGTACTGGAACAGCTCGAACAACACGCCCAGCTCGAGCCCGGTCCGCACGTCCCCCAGCACCGCGCCCGCGATCGGCCCGGCCACGATGGGCCGCGCGATCATCATTTGCGGCACGCTCACCAGGTCGAGTCCCACGAGCGTGCCCCACGCGAGCAGGATGAGCTGGAGCTCGAGGATCATGTGAAGTCCTTGAGCGGCACGGCGGGCCCGGTCGGGACGTCCTGGGCAGTGACCTCCACCCCCTGCGCCGCGAGTGCGCGGAGCTGCGCCGCCTCCGCATCGCTCAGATAGACGTAGCGCAGCCGCTCCGACCGCCCCGGCCTGTGGTGCAGCCCACCCACGTTCACGCGGCGCACGCCGCGACCGTTGCCGGTGAGCGCGGCGAGGGTGTCGATCTCCCCCGACACGAGGATGCCGACGCGCGGGTCGCGCTCCCACTCGGGGAGGCGTTGCACGGCCTCGGCCGTGGAGGCAAACACGACCTCGATTTCGGCCGGCACGCCCATGCGATAGAGCTCCTGCTCCCAGGCGCTCGCGCGTACGGTGTCGTCCACCAGCACAATGAATCCCACGTTGAGCGGTTTCCCCCAACCCACGACCACCTGGCCGTGGATCAGTCGATCGTCGATCCGGTACAGGGCGATGCTCATGCCGCGGGCGTGCGGATGGCCCGGCTCCCGGCTTCGACTGCGCGCCGGGCCGCGTCGGCCGGAGGCAGATCGCGGTGGAATACGAAGTCGAGCAGCATGGCGAGGTTCACACCGGTGACCACCGCCACATCGGTCTTGCCCCGCGCGAGCCGCACGGA
>JBGPDL010000002.1:0-98228 GCA_041482275.1 Gemmatimonadota bacterium
ATCCGGTCTCCACATAGGGAGCCTCATGCACCGCAGCGGGTTTCCGGTGCAACAGGACCAGCCACCATTCCCGCAGGGACGTGAGGATGAGCACCGTCACCACGGTCATGAACAGCAATGCCACGCCGGTGTTCAGCCGGTCGTTGAAGATCAATCGCCCGGCGTCGGGGTTGGTCGAACCCGCGAGCGACGCGGCGTGCGCCAGAAACCCGAGCCGCGGATCGGCCGAGAACACCTTCTGCCAGCCCGCCGTCATCGTGACGATCACGAGCCAGGCGAGCGGCGCGGCCGTCACCCATGCGTAGCGTGCCCGACCCATCTTGATCAGGATCGTCGTGCCCACGCACAACGCCACCGCTGCGAGCAGCTGGTTCGAGATTCCGAACAAGGGCCACAGCGAGTTGATTCCGCCCAGCGGATCTACCACCCCCTGATAGAGGAAATACCCCCACCCCGCGGCGATCACCCCGCTCGATGCGATCACGCTCGGATACCATGACGTTTCGGCGAATCGGGGCCACGCGTGCCCCACGATCTCCTGCAGCATGAACCGGCCCACCCGGGTGCCCGCGTCGATGGTGGTCAGGATGAACAGCGCCTCGAACATGATGGCGAAGTGGTACCACAAGGCGTCGAGGCTCCGGCCGCCGAGTACGTTCGTGGCGCCGGCGAAGATCTGGGCCATCCCGACGGCGAGCGACGGGGCGCCCCCCGAGCGGGCCACGAGCGTGGTCTCGCCCATGCGGGCGGCGAGCGCTTGCATGGTCTCGGGCGTCACGACGAAGCCCGCCTGCGAGAGCGCCTGTGACGCCTGGGCCAGTGCCGCCGGCGTCGTGTTCATCGCGAAGTAGACACCCGGATCGAGCGTGCACGCCGCGATCATCGCCATCACGCCCACGAACGATTCCATCAGCATGCCGCCGTACCCGATGAACCGCGCGTCCGACTCGCGCGCGATCATCTTGGGCGTGGTTCCCGACGACACCAGCGCGTGGAACCCCGAGATGGCGCCACAGGCGATGGTGATGAACGCGAACGGGAACAGCTTGCCCGCGAACACCGGCCCTTCGCCCCCGGACGCGAACGGCGTGAGTGCCGGCATCCTGAGCGGCGGCAGGATCACGAGAATCGCGACAGCGAGGACCAGGATCGTCGTGATCTTGAGGAACGTGGAGAGGTAGTCGCGCGGGGCCAGCAGCATCCACACCGGCAGCACCGAGGCGACGAACCCGTATCCGATCATCATCCAGGTGATCGCGAGCCCCGAGTGCGTGAACGCGGCCGCGAGCGCCGGGTGGCCCGCCACGTAGCCGCCCCCGACCAGCGCCGCGATCAGCAGCACCGCCCCTACCGCCGACGCCTCGCCCACCTTGCCCGGCCGCCACGACTTCATCCACCAGCCCATGAGCAGGGCGATGGGGATGGTGCAGGCGATGGTGAACAACCCCCACGGCGACGCCTTGAGGGCGTTCACCACGATGAGCGCCAGCACGGCGAGCAGGATGATCATGATGAAAAGCACCGCCAGCATCGCCGTCGCGCCGGCCGCCGGGTTCACCTCTTCCTTGGCCATCTGGCCGAGCGACTTGCCGTCGCGCCGCAGCGAGCAGAACAGGATCACGAAGTCCTGCACCGCACCCCCCAGCACCACGCCGATCACGAGCCACAGCGTGCCCGGCAGGAAACCGAACTGCGCGGCGAGCACGGGACCGACGAGTGGCCCGGCACCCGCGATCGCCGCGAAATGGTGCCCGTACAACACCCACTTGTTGGTCGGAACGAAGTCGCGCCCGTCGTTACAGCGCTCGGCGGGGGTGGCCCGCCGGTCATCGAGGCCGAACACCCGCTCGGCGAGGAACTTGCTGTAGAAGCGGTACCCGACGGCGTAGCTGCACACCGCCGCCGTGAGGAGCCAGGCGGCGTTCACCGCCTCGCCGCGCGCCAGCGCAAGCACGGCGAACGCGGCGGCGCCGAGGATGGAGATCCCGGCCCACACGAGCACCGGGGCGAGCCGTTTCATGGCGCCTAACTTACGCCGCGCCTTGCCGATGTTCAATTTCGAACATAGGTTCGAAATCTTGGCACCCACTGCTTCCTGGATTGCCGCCCCGCGCGGGGCGATGCACCCTGGCACGCCGGCCACGGAGACGCGCCCCGACCCCCAGCGGCTGGCGGAGACCATCCACGGGCGAGTCGCCATCGTCACCGGCGGGGCCACCGGCCTGGGCCGGGCGACGGCGCTCGAGTTCGCGCAGCACGGCACCGCGGTCGCCATCAACTACCTCGACCTGCCGAACCGCGACGTCGCGGCGCAGGCACTGCTCACCGAGACGGCCATCCGCGGGCTCGGCGTGCCGGTGTACTGCGCGCGCTGCGACGTCCGCAGCCGCGACGAGGTGGAGAAGTTCGTCACCGCGGTGCGGGAGCGCCTGGGCGGCATTCACTATTTGGTCAATAACGCGGGCGTGACGCACGACGGTGCCCTGTGGCGGCTCAGCCCCGAGGCGTGGCAGGAGGTGCTCGACACCAACGTGACGGGCGCCTTCAACTGCATTCAGGCGGTGGCCGGCCCGATGCGCGCCCAGCGCTTCGGCAAAATCGTGAACGTCGCGAGCCATCAAGCCTTCCGGCCGGGCTTCGGCATCGCGAACTATGCCGCCAGCAAGGCCGCCCTGATCGGGCTCACGAAGTCGGCGGCGGTGGACCTCGGGGCTTCCAACATCAACGTGAACGCGGTCGCCCCCGGGTTCGTGAAGACCGAACTGCTGTCGAAGTTGCCGCGCGAGGTGCTCGAGCGCGCCGAGCATGAATCCGTGCTGGGGCGGGTGGCGGAGCCGGAGGACGTGGCGCACGTGATCGCCTTCCTTTGCAGTGAGGCGGCGCGCCACATCACGGGGCAGGTGATCGTGGTGGACGGTGGGCTGACGCTCGCTTCTTGAAAATCGGCGGCGCGGACACGATATTGCCCGCCGTGACTAATCCATTGCAAATCAAAAGCTTAGTGCGTGGTGCGTGGTGCGGTGCGGCCGCCGTTGTGATCGCGGCATGCGGGCACAAGCCCCAGTCGCCCACTCCCGAGCCTACGGCGCCGCTCCCGACCGCGGGGGTCGCGGCCCAACAGGTGAGCGTGCTGCCGTTGACCCTGGTTGCCGCGGAAGACGCGCTGCACTGGGAATCTCTCCTGGGCGAGCGGCGGGCCGCGCTCGCTAGGAGCGACAGCGTGATCGGGACGCTGCTCCGGGCGCGCGCTCCCGAGGTGACGTGGGTGCTCCCCGACGAGCTGCGGCGCGCCGCGCGCCGCGCCCCGGGCATCGCGCCCAACCCCGACCAGATGGGCTCGGCGATCCTGCTCCACCGCACGAAGCAGCAGCCGGAGATGGTGCCCGACCCGCTGCGCAGCGAGCTGCGGACCCTCAGCGCGCTCGCGGGCGCGGGCGGCGGGCGCTACGCGTTGATCCCGGCGGGGTTGGTCTTCCGGCGCACGGGCGGTTCGCCTGACCGTCTGACCGCCACGGCGGAGCTCACGGTGGTCATGGTGGACGTGCGGACCGGCCGGGTCGGGTTCCGCACGGTGGCGCGCGGCGACGGCGACGACCCTTGGACGGCGCTCACGCGCGCCGTCAAGAACCTGACACCGGGGCTGCCGTGAGTGGGAGACGGGGGGGCCACGAGGCCACCCTCATCGTCGGCGACGGCATCGGGCCGGAGATCACCCACGCGACGTTGCACGTGCTCGACGCCCTGGGCGTACAGTTCGATTGGGACGAGCAATACGGCGGGATGAGCGCGGTGGAGCAGGCCGGGACGCCGCTTCCCGACGCGACCGTGGACTCGATCCGGCGCACCGGACTCGCGCTCAAGGGCCCGCTCACCACGCCCGTGGGCGATGGCTACCGCTCGGTGAACGTGGCGCTGCGCCAGGAGTTCGAGCTGTACGCCAACGTCCGCCCGGTCAAGTCGATCGTCCCCGGCGGGCGCTACCCCGACGTGGATCTCGTTATCATCCGGGAGAACACCGAGGGGATGTACATCGGCTACGACCGGACCTTCAAGGTCGGGAACGACCCCAAGGCACTCGCCCAGGCGATGTCGGTGATGACGCGGGACGGCTGCCGGCGCGTCGTGCGGTACGCGTTCGACTACGCGAAGAAGCACGGGCGCAAGAAGGTGACCGTGGTGCACAAGGCCAACATCCTCAAGGCGACATCGGGCCTGTTTCTCGAGACGGCGCAAGAGATCGCGCAGGAGTACGCCGGGCAGATCGCCTCGGACGACCGGATCGTGGACAACGCGGCGATGCAGCTCGTGATCAATCCGGCGCAATTCGACGTGATCGTCACGACTAACCTGTTCGGCGACATTCTCTCGGACGAGGCGTCGGGGCTGGTGGGCGGGCTGGGGCTCGCGCCGGGGGCGAACATCGGGGAGCAGGCGGCGATCTTCGAGGCGGTGCACGGCTCGGCACCGGACATCGCGGGGCAGGGCATCGCCAACCCGTCGGCCCAGATGCTCGCCGCGGCCATGATGCTCGACCACGTGGGCGAGCTGCAGGCGGCGGGGCGGCTGCGCCGGGCGCTCGAGACCGCCATCGTCAAGGACAACGTCCGGCCCAAGGATCTGGGGGGCAGTGCTTCGACCACCGAGTTCGCCCGGGCTGTGGCCCGGCGGCTCTAGCCATCTGTGCGGGCGCTGTCACCAACCGACGCCGGAGCTTGCGCCTGGAGAATGGTGTGCGGCGTGCACCAGGGACGTCGCGAGAAAGGCGTCACGTATAGGGCGTCTGGTGGCCATCGTCACCACGCTGTTGCTTGTGGGGTATCTAACGCTCACGCTTCGATCCGTGGCACCGGCGTCGCAGACCACGGCCCGCGCAGTGGGTGCCGTGGTGGCCGTCGCGTGGTACGTGCTCACCTTTCGCATCGCGCAGAGGATCATGTTCGAATGGCTCAAGTCACGGCGTCCGTAGTCTCGACGCTAGCGGCGGGCGCCGCCCTGCTCGCAGCGCCGCTCGCTGGTCAGACATCCCTCTCCATTTATGGTGACGGCCGCGTGGTGGTGCGCCGCTCGTTGCCGCAGCCGCTCGACAAGGGCCGGAACACGGTCACCCTGAAGCTCGAGGGGCTCGACCCGTCCACCCTGTTCTCGCCCGACTCGAGCGTGGCGCTCGTGTCGGCGACGCTCCGGCCCGCGTCCGAGCGCGCCGACGCGCTCCGGCACGCCGTCGGCCAGACGCTGTCGTTCGTGCGGCCACGGCCTGGCGGCGGGGCGGACACGGTGCGGGCGACGGTGATTCGCACCGACCCGCCGCAGTATCGGCTGCCGGACGGCCGCTTCCTGCTCTCCGAGCCGGGCGAGCCGCTGTTCCCGGCGGAGCTCGTGCGCACCGCCCCCGAGGCGAGCGTCGCGCTCGAGGCGACGCGCGCCCGGCCCCGCACCGAGCTGGCCTACGTCGCGGACGGCGCGGCCCGCTGGGACGCGTCCTACCAGGTCGTGCTGGCGGGAGTGCGCTGTCAGGTTTCCGGCAGCGCCACGGTCGTGTCGCAGTCGCTCGTCGCCGACAGCGCCGAAGTGCAGCTCGTCGCGGGATCGATCAACCGCGCGGGGGCGGCGCCGCGTCCGCAGTTCGTGCTGCGCGCGATGAAGGTCGCCGCGGAAGAGGCGCCGGCCGCGGCGAGCGAGCAGGCGGTCGGCGAGACGCACGTGTATCAGCTCCCGGCCCGCGTGTCGCTCGAGCCGGGCACGCCCGTCACCACGGCGCTGTTCCCCCGGGCGGCGGCCCCGTACACGCAGGAGTACGTCGTCCCCGGTGCGCTGCCGTGGCGCGGCTTTGTCAGTCAGGCCCCGGGGGAGCCGGACCGCGTCCCGGTGCAGGTGTGGTATACGCTCAAGCGGGCCCGCGGCACGCCGTTCGGCGATCGGCCGTTGCCCGGTGGGACCGTCCAGCTCTTTCAGGCCGACTCGGGCGCCCGGCTGCAGTTGGTGGGCGAGGCGCGGAGCGACCACACGGCGCCGGGGCGCGACCTGCGCCTCCAGTCGGGCGATGCGTTCGACATCACCGCGGAGCGGGTGCAGACCGACTACGCGCAGGAGCAAGTCGCCCCACCCAAGCGCGGCCTCGCCGTGCGCCAGCGGATCACCGCTGCCTACAAGGTCACCATCTCCAACGCGAAGGCGACAGCCGTGACGGTGGACGTGCGTGAGACGCGGTACGGGGTCTGGCGCGTCGTGGAGAGTAGCGTGGCGGCCGAAAAGCTGTCCGCCACGGAAGTCCGGTTCCGCGTCGCGGTGCCCGCGAACGGCGAGACGGTGCTCACCTACACCGTGCAGGCGGAGTCGTGACCGTCCAGCTGCTGCATGTCTCCGACCTGCACTTCGGCGGCCTCGCCGATCTCGATCAGATCGAGGCGCTCGAGCAGATGGTCCCGGACCTGCGGCCCGACGCGGTGGTGGTTTCGGGAGACTTGTCGCAGCGGGCGCGATACGGCGAGTTCCAGCGGGCACGAGCCCTGATGCGGACGGCGGCCCGCACGGCGCCGGTGCTCATGATTCCCGGGAATCACGACGTGCGCTGGTGGACGCGACCTCTCATCCCGTTCGCGAAGGCGGCGCTGTACGCGAAGTACGCCGCCTGCCTCGGCCCCGAGCTGGCGCCGACGCTCGCGCTCCCCGGCGCGATCATCGCGGGCGCGCTCACGTCGCACGGCGTCGCGTGGGGATCGCTCACGCCGCGGCTGCGCGACCTCGCGGTGAAGGGACACCTCCCGAAGCGCGAGATCGAGCGCGTGCGCGGAGTGTTCGCCGCCGCGCCGCCGGAACAGGCGCGCGTGCTGGTGGTGCACCACAACGTGCTGCGCGGCGACCTCTCGCGCCGCATGGGGCTCGCCCGCTGGCGCCAGGCGCAGCGCCGCATCGCGGCGTCGGGCGCCGAGGTGGTGCTGTGCGGACACGACCACCAGGAGGGGGCGGAGCTGCTCGAGGGGCGGGTGGTCGTCTCAACCGCCGGGACCGTGTGCCAGCGGTCGCGCGGCGGCCGGCCGGGGAGCTTCAACTTCGTGACCATCGAGGCCACGGCGGTCCACATCACCTTCTTCCGCTGGGACGCGGAGCACTGCCGGTTCGGGGCATCGGATACCACGGCGTTCGCCCGGGCCGGGGCCGCGCAGGCGCCGTCGCCTACCGCCGCACGTTAGCTTTGCACTCCGACACACATCGCTGAGGCAAACATGGCTGCCAAGTTCCAGGGCGTCGACTTCTACAACGTCGACGGGTTGTTGTCCGAAGAAGAGCGCGCGGTGCGGGATACGGTGCGCGCCTGGGTGGACGACAACCTCATGCCCGTGATCGGCGAGCATTATGTCGAGGGGCGCTTCCCCAAGCAGCTCGTGCCGCAGATGGCCGAGCTGGGGCTGTTCGGCGCCAACCTGCCCGAGGAGTACGGCTGCGCCGGGCTGAACAACGTCGCGTACGGCCTGATCATGCAGGAGCTCGAGCGCGGGGACTCGGGTGTGCGCTCCTTCGCCTCGGTGCAGGGGGCGCTCGCGATGTACCCGATCTATGCCTTCGGCTCGGACGAGCAGAAACGCCGCTGGCTCCCGAAGATGGCATCGGGCGAGGTGATCGGCTGCTTCGGGCTCACCGAGCCGGACTACGGGTCGAACCCGAGCGGGATGATCACCGTCGCGAAGGAGACGAAGGACGGCTGGGTGTTGAACGGCGCCAAAATGTGGATCACCAATGGGTCGACGGCGCAGCTGGCCGTGGTGTGGGCGAAGACCGGCAAGCCGGACGACGTGGAGTCGATCCGGGGCTTCATCGTTCCCACCGACACTAAGGGCTTCTCCGCCAAGGACCAGAAGGGCAAGCTCAGCTTGCGCGCGAGCGACACGAGCGAGCTCGTGCTCCAGGACGTGTGCGCGCCCAAGGACGCGCTCTTGCCCAAGTCGGGCGGCCTCAAGTCCCCCCTCATGTGTCTCACGCAGGCGCGTTACGGTATCGCGTGGGGCGCGGTGGGCGCGGCCATGGCGTGCTATGACGAGGCGGTGAGCTACGCCAAGACCCGGGTGATGTTCGGGAAGCCGATCGGCGGATTCCAGCTGCAGCAGGCGCGGCTCGCCGAGATGCTCACCGAGATCACGAAGGCGCAGCTCCTGTGCCTGCAGCTCGGGCGCCTCAAGGACCAGGGAAAGGCCACGCCGCAGCAGGTATCGCTCGCCAAACGGAACAACGTGAACATCGCCACGGAGGCGGCGCGCGAAACGCGCCGGCTGCTTGGCGCCAACGGCATCCTGGCGGAGTATCAGGCGATGCGCCACCTCGCGAACCTCGAGTCGGTCTATACGTACGAGGGCACGCACGACATCCACACGCTCATCCTGGGTCAGGAAATCACCGGCATCAATGCGTTCAACTGAGTGCGGAATGCTGAGTGCGGGGTGCGAGGTCGAAGCCCGCTCATCCATTCCGCATTCCGCACTCCGCATTCCGCATTTGCTCGCTGGCGCGCTCATGCTCGCCTTGCTCGCACCGCCCGCCAGCGCGCAGCAGCCCGACTCCACCCCCAAGGACACCACCACCCTCGCCCCTGTCGTCGTGACCGGCGTGCGGCTGCCGGCGGTACGCGAGCTGGTGCGCGGACTCGCGGGACGCACCGCGACGCTCGGCGCCGCGGACCTGGACGCGCGCGGCGTGCGCTCGCTCGCGGACGCGCTGGAGCAGCTGCCGGGCGTGACCACGTCGGACGAGCTCGGCGCCACGGGTCAGATGGACGTGTCGCTCCGCGGGTTCCAGGTCTCGCCGGTGATCGGGCTGCCGCAGGGAGTCACGGTGTACGTGGACGGGGTGCGCGCCAACGAGCCGGACGCGCATGAGGTGAACTTCGACCTGTTGCCGCTCGAGGACGTGGAGCGGGTCGATGTGGTCTACGGACCTTCGGTGCTGCTGGGTCGGAATGCGCTCGGGGCCGCGGTGAACCTCGTGACGCGGCGCGGCGCGAGCCCGGCGGAGGGCGAAATCGAAGCGTCGGCGGGGAGCTGGGGCCGCTACGAGCTGAAGGCGCGAGCCGGGGCGCGCCACGGCGTGTGGGATTACTACGTCGGCGCGCGCTACGAGCGCGAGCGGGGGTGGCGCCAGGACACGCGGAGCCGGATCGGCACGCTGTTCGCCAAGCTCGGATTGCTCAACGGCGCGTGGGACGCCACGCTCAGCTACTCGGGCGCGGACAACAAGATCTCCCAGGCGGGGAGCCTGCCCGAGAGCCTGGCTGCGGCGCGGCCCGACTCGAATTTCACGGGCGGCGACTACTTCCGGCCCCAGGCGCACCTCGTCATCCTCAACGCGCAACGGCTGATCGGGCGGACGCAGCTCGCGGTCAACGCGTTCGGGCGCTCGCTCGCGAGCGAGCAGTTCAACGTGAACTTCGTGGGGGAAGACTCGCGCCAGCGGAACGCCACGCGCACGGCCGGCGGCGCGGTTCAGTTCTCGGGGCGCCTGCCGCTCGGGCGCCGCGAGCTGCGCTGGCTTGCGGGCGCGGACGCGGACTACGATCACGTGGCCGTGCGCATCTTCGCCGTGCCGGGAGGCGGCGCCTCCGATTCGCTCACCGAGGCGGTGCGCACCAACCAGGTGAACGCGGGAGCATTCGCCGGCGCGAACCTCGAGGTCCTGCCGCGGCTCACTGCCACCGTCGCCGCGCGCTACGACTGGATCCGCGTGCCGTTCGAGGACCTGATCGACTCGACGCAGAACGGACTCAACATCTTCCGCCGCCTGTCGCCGCGCGCCGGACTCACCTGGAACGGCGGTCGCCACGAGGTGTTCGCCTCCGTGAGCCGGGGGTTCCGCGCTCCCGCGGTGGTGGAGCTAGGCTGCGCCGACCCCCAGGCCGCGTGCCCGCTGCCGTTCGCGCTCGGTCCGGACCCGGCGCTCAAGCCGGTGGTGGCGACGACGTACGAGCTGGGGTGGCACGCCCGGGCGCCCCGCGGCGGCCTCGACGCCAGCGCGGACGTGTACCGCACCGACGTGCGCGACGACATCTTCTTCGTCGCGTCGACGGTGACGGGCGGCTACTTCCAGAACATCGGCGCCACCCGGCGCAGCGGCGCGGAGATCGCCGTGCAGTGGCTTGGCCCCGCCGGCGTGCGGGCGTACGCGAATTACGGGTACACGCGGGCCACGTTCCGGACCACGGCGACGCTCGCCACCACCCGCGACACGGCGGGTGAGACGGTGCGCCCCGGCGATGCGCTCCCGATGGTGCCTGATCACCGGGTGAGTGCCGGGATTGGCGTACCGCTCGTGAGGCCGCGCGGCGCCGGCTCCGGCCTCTCGCTCGCCGCGGCGCTCGACGGCCGCTACGTGGGACGGCAGTGGCTCCGGGGCGACGAGGCGAACGCGACCGAGCGGTTGTCCGATTACGCCGTGGCCGACCTGTCGCTCACGGCGAGCTGGCGCGAGTTCGAGCTGCGCTGGGCGGTGGGGAACCTGTTCGACCGGCGCTACGTGAATTTCGGCACCTTCGCCGAGAATCCCACGGCACCGGGCACGCCGGTGGAGCGCTGGCTCACGCCGGGGCTGCCGCGCCATGTGCAGGTGAGCCTCAGTCGGGAGTTCTAGGCTCGCCCGCCGCCTCTCACGCTGGTCTCTGCGCCCCGTTGCCAGGATCGGCTGGCCGGGTTTCTTTTCCTGCGCCTCACAGCCCTCGCCTGACGGAAAGCGGACGACGGACAACGCAATGAAGATCGCCGTATGCATCAAGCGCGTACCCGATTCCGAGACGCGCGTGAAAATCGCCGCCGACGGCAGGTCGCTGGACGAGGCGGGGGTCAAGTTCATCCTCAACCCATACGACGAGTTCGCGGTCGAGGAAGCGTTGCGGCGCAAGGAAAAGGCCGGGACCGGTGAAGTGGTCGTGCTCGCGCTCGGGCCGGCCGCGGCGCAGGAGACTATCCGCACCGCGCTCGCGATGGGCGCCGATCGCGGCGTCCTGCTCCAGACTGAAGGGGTCCACGCGGACGGCCTCGAAACGGCGAAGGCCCTCGCCGCGGAGCTCAAGGACGCCGGCTTCGACCTGATCCTGTTCGGGAAGATGGCGATCGACGACCACAACCATCAGGTCTGTCCGATGGTGGCCGAGCTGCTCGACCTGCCGTGCGTCACCACGGTGGCTCACCTCGAGATCGACGGCGCCAAGGGAACGGCCGAGCGGGAGGTGGAGGGCGGCGTTGAAGTGGTGGAGTTCCCGCTCCCCGCGGTGCTCACCACCGACAAGGGGCTGAACGAGCCGCGCTATCCCGCCCTCAAGGGCATTATGGCGGCGAAGAAGAAACCGCTCGACGTGAAACCCACCGCACCCGGGCCGGGAGCCATCGAGATTCTCGCCCTCACGCCGCCCCCCGAGCGACAGGCGGGCAAGATCGTCGGCGAGGGCGCGGCGGCGGTTCCCGAGTTGGTCCGTCTGCTCCGCGAAGAGGCCAAGGTCCTGTGAGCAACGTCCTCGCGGTGCTGGAGCAGCGGGACGGCACCCTGCGCAAGGTGTCTCACGAGGTCGTGACCGGCGCCCGACGCCTGGCGGATGCGCTGGGCGGGGGCGCCAACGTGGACGCCCTCGTCCTCGCGGGCGGTAGCGTGCGGGGGGCGGACCAGCTGGGCGGGTTCGGCGCGGACAGGGTGGTGACGTTGACGAATCCGGCATTCGGCGGCTACGCGCCGGAGGGGTACGCGCGCGCGATCGCGGATCGCGTGAAGGCCGGCGGCTACGGAGCCGTCGTGTTCGCGGCGAGCGCCACGGGGAAGGATCTCGCTCCCCGAGTGGCTGCCCGGCTCGACCGTCCACTCGCCCAGGACGTCACCGACGTGAGCGTCGCGGGCGGTGCCGTGATCGCGATTCGGCCGGTGTACGCCGGAAAGGCGCTGCTCAAGGTCAGAATCGCCGGAAGCCCTGCGATTGTGTCGCTGCGGCCCAACGTGTTCACCCCGGTTCAGCGTCCCAAGGCCGGCATTCAGGAGACGGTGGCGGTGGCCGGGACGGCAGGCCGCGTGGTGGTAAAGCAGATCAAGGCGGCACCGGCGGGCACGCTCGACGTGGCCGAGGCGCCGATCGTGGTGTCGGGAGGCCGGGGGCTCAAGGAGCCCGCCAACTTCAAGGTGCTCGAGGCGCTGGCCGCGGCGTTCGGCGGCCGGGCGGCCGTTGGGGCGTCGCGCGCCGTGGTGGACGCCGGCTGGCGCCCGCACGCGGACCAGGTGGGGCAGACCGGGAAGACGGTCAGCCCGACCCTCTACATCGCGGTGGGCGTCTCGGGCGCGATTCAACACCTCGCCGGCATGCGCACGTCCAGAATCATCGTGGCGATCAACAAGGACAAGGAGGCGCCGATCTTCAAGGTGGCGGATTACGGGATCGTCGGGGATCTGTTCGAAGTGGTTCCCAAACTCACTGAAGCGATAAAGAAGCTCCATGGCTGAGGGAGCGGGGGGCGGGGAGCGGTTCGTCCCGGCTCAGTACCAGCCCCGGCTGCCTCTGGACCGGCTGATCATGGAGGACGGGGCGGACGGCGCGGGCGACCGGATGGAGCTGGACGTCGTGATCGTGGGCGCGGGGCCGGCGGGTCTCGCCTGCGCGATCGAGCTGGCACAGCTCGCCAAGCGTGACGGCACCGAGCTCAACATCGGGGTGCTCGACAAAGCCGAGGCCCTGGGCGAGCACTCGCTCTCGGGTGCCGTCGTGAACCCGCGCGCCTTTCGCGAGCTGTTCCCCGACTTGAAAGACTCCGACTTCCCCTTCCGTGGCCCGGTGACCAACGAGCGGGTTTGCCTGCTCACGGCCCGCCGTGGAATCACCCTCCCCACACCCCCCACGATGCACAACGCCGGTTACTACGTCGCATCGCTGTGCGAGATCGTGCGCTGGCTGGGCCAACGGGCGGAGGCGCTGGGCGTGAATTTGTTCACGGGCTTCCCCGCCGCGAGTCTGCTGGTGGCGGGGCGCCGGGTGGCGGGGGTGCGCACGACCGCCACCGGGCTCGATCGGGCCGGCCAGCCGCTCGCGAACTACCTCGCGCCCAACGATCTGGTCGCGAGGGTCACGGCACTCGCCGAAGGCACGCGGGGGAGCCTCGCTCAGGCGTGGCTCGAGTGGCAGGGCGTGGGCGCGGACAACCCGCAGATCTTCGCGCTCGGCGTGAAGGAGTTGTGGGAGACGAAACAGCCGCTCGACGCGATCGTGCATACGCTCGGCTGGCCGCTGCCCAACGACGCCTTCGGCGGCAGTTTCATGTACCCGCTCGAGCCGAATCTCGTGGCGCTCGGCCTGGTGGTGGGGCTCGATTACAAGGACGCCGGGCTCGACGTGCATGTGCTGCTCCAGCGGATGAAGCTACATCCGCTGTTCCGCCGGGTGCTCGAGGGCGGCGAGATGGTCGAGTGGGGTGCGAAGACCATTCCGGAGGGGGGGTATTATTCGGTCCCCGCCCGGCGTTCGGGCGACGGCGCCGTGATGCTGGGCGATTCCGCGGGGTTCGTGGACGTGCCGTCGCTCAAGGGCATCCACTACGCGATGCAGTCGGGGATGTTCGCCGCGCGGGCCATCTTCGCGGGCTTGAAGGCGGGCGACGTAACGGCCGCGCGACTCGCCGAGTACGACCGCCTCGTGAATACGTCGTTCATCATGCGCGACCTCTACCGCACGCGGAACATGCGGCTTGCCTTCAAGCGCGGCTTCTGCGCGGGCGGGCTTGCGGCGGGGCTGATGACGCTCACCGGCGGCCGGTTCCCCGGCCGCAAGATCGCGATGGAGCCCGACGCGGCCGTGCCGCGTCGCCCGACCCCGGGCGCCGGCTCGGAGTCGCCCCTCGTCCCCGACGGCCAGCTCACGTTCTCGAAGGTCGACGGCGTGTTCAAGTCGGGCAACGCCACCCGCGACACGATTCCGACTCACCTGGTGGTCGGGGCGGACGTGCCGGGCGCCGTGGCCGAGTTCTACGCCCGGCTGTGCCCCGCCGGGGTGTACGAAGTGGCGCAGGGGGCGCTGCGGGTCAACGCGCCCAATTGCGTCGACTGCAAGGCCACGGATGTACTGGGGCCACGATGGACGCCCCGGGAGGGCGGCAGCGGTCCGAAGTACAAGCGGATGTAGCGCAGGTGTCCGGCATTCCCCCCTCGACCTGCTCGTCCCCCTTCCCTCGTCCCTCTTCCGCTACAGTCCCGCCATCTTGATCCCGTCGATGATGAACTGCACCGCGATGGCGCACAGTACGAGTCCCATGAGCCGGGTGAGGATCCGCATCCCCGTCTGGCCGAGCTGCTGCTCGAGCCGGGTCGCTGCGGCGAGCGTCAGGTAGCAGAGCAGCGCGGTCAGGGCGATGGCGCCGTAGACCCCGGCGGTCGTAACCGCGGATTGCGAGGCTCCCGCGAGCACCATAACGGTGGAGATCGCGCCCGGCCCGGCGAGCATCGGCACGCCGAGCGGCATGATCCCCACGTCTTCTTTTTCGATTCCCTCGGCCTTCTCGACCGCGGTCTCCTTCTGCTGGCTGCGGCGCGCCTGCACCATGTCGAGGGCGGTGAGCCCGATCAGCACGCCGCCGGCGATCTTGAAGGCGCCGATGGTGATGCCGAACAGCCGGAAAATCAGGCTGCCGCCGAGCGCGAAGGCCGTCAGGGTGATGAAACAGGTCCACGCGCCGCGGCGGGCCATGAGCCGGCGCACGTTGGGCGCGTCGCGCGCGGTCATCGCGAGAAAGGTCGGGACGGCGGTGAGGGGATCGACGATGAACAGCACCGACGTGAAGATCAGGAACAGCTCCTGCAGCGTCGTTACCATGCCGTCACAGCGCGACCTGCACCACGCGATCCTTGCCGCCGCGCTTCGCTTGGTACATCGCCTGATCGGCCGTGCGGAGGAGGTCGTCGGTCCCCGCTTCGGTCCCGGCGGCCGCCACCACGCCGACGCTGGCCGTCACGGAGGGCGTGCCGCGGAACACCGTACGGATACCCGCGGCGAGCCGCGACGCGGCCGCGTGCGCCACCGCTCCGTCGGTCTCGGGCATCAGCACCCCGAACTCGTCGCCCCCGAGTCTGCCGACCACGTCCGCCTGGCGCACGGCGCTGCGCATCGCGTCTGCCACGAGCCGTAGCACGGCGTCGCCCGTGGCGTGGCCATGCGCATCGTTGATACGCTTGAAGTCGTCGAGATCGAGGTAGATGAGCGCCAGCGGGCGCCCATAGCGCCGGTGGCGGCCCAGCTCCTGCGCCAGCTCGTTGGAGAAGGCGCGGGCGTTCAGCACGTTCGTAAGGGAATCGTGCGTGGCGAACAGCTCGAGCTGGCCTTGCGTGTGGCGCAGCCGCGACAGTCCGGCGATGGCCACCCCGACCACCGCGAGGTACGCGATTTCGTTCAGCACGCGAATCTCGAGTGAGGTGGTGTCGGGCATCTGGTCGATACCGACGCTGAAGCGAAGCAGCGACGTAACGGCCGCGAACGCGATGCCCCATCCCATGCCGTCGTGCCACGCGGCAAGCAGCACCGGAATCACGTACAGAATCCCCAGGCGCAAGTCGCCCGAGGTGCGCGCGTTCAGCGCGTAAACGCTCGCGACCAGGGCGGCCCAGGCGAGCAGGCGGAGCGCGCGGAGCAGTTCGCGGCGGGCGGCCACTTAGAAGGGCGCGTCGGCGACGTGGTGAGGATCGTCGAGGAGCAGCGCCGTCAGGATGTCGCCGGCCGGCACGGTGGACCGGTCCTCCGGCACGATCAGGAGCGCGTTGGCGCGGGCCATGGACGTGAGAATGCCGGAACCCTGCGGACCCGTCAAGCGTGCCGTGAGGGCGCCGTCCGCTCCCTCGGGGTTGACCACCGCCCGGAGGAAGTGGCGCAGCTTGGGTCCGAGCGTGATCGGCTCGGCGACGCGCACGGGCACGGTGCGCCGGAACGGCAGGCCGTGCCCGAGCAGCCGCCGCATCGCGGGGCGCACGAACAGCTCGAACGTGACCATGGCGCTGACGGGGTTGCCGGGGAGGCCGATCCACGGCGTGCCGCCGAGCAGGCCGAAGCCGACGGGGGCGCCGGGACGCATGGCGATGCGCCACAGCTTGATCTCGCCGCCCAGCTCGGTGAGCACCTCGCGCACGAAGTCGTGCTCGCCCACGCTGACGCCGGCGGTCGTGACGATGAGGTCGGTCCCACGCGCCCGGGCGAGATGCTCGCGCAGGCTTTCCTTCGTGTCGCGCGCCAACCCCAGGTCCACCGGAACGCCGCCGGTGCGCCGGATCAGCGCATGCAGCGTGTAGGAGTTGGACGTCGCGATCTTGCGCCCGGCGAGGATTTCCTCGGCGCGGTCCAGGTCTACGATCTCGTCGCCCGACCCCATGAACGCGACGCGCGGCGCGTCATGCACCAGCGGCATCGCGTGCGCGATCGAGGCGAGCACGCCGAGCTGCGCGGGGCCGAGCGCGGTGCCGGCGGCGAGGACGAGGTCACCGCGGCGGATGTCCTCGCCGCGGTGGCGCACGTTCTTGCGGGCGTCGCGCCCGGTGACGACGGTGACCTGCCCCGGCGCCGCGGCTTCGGTATCCTCCTGGCGCACCACGGTGTCGGCACCCGCCGGGAGGGGGGCGCCGGTGAAGATGCGCGTGACCTGGCCCGGGCCGATCGGCTTGGTGGGGAACTGCCCCGCGGCGACGGACTCGACCACCGTGAGCGTGACCTTGTGGTCCGGTCCGGCGCGCTCCATGTCGGCTGCCCGCGCCGCGTAGCCGTCCATGGCCGAGTTGTCCCACCCCGGGAGGTCGATCGGGCTGGTCACGTCCTCCGCGAGCACCCGGTCGAGCGCGTCGCGTAGCGGCCGGCGAGCCGCAGGGAGCGGCGCGATGTGCTCGAGGATCAGCCGCGCTGCGGCGGTAGGGGTCAGCACGTCAGGGCGGAAGGATCTTGGCCCGGTCCCACGCGAGGTTGGCGAGGGTCACGAGCCAGGCCGTGTCGGAGAAGCGGAACACCGGAAAATCGGCGCGATACGCGGGGTTGTCCGTCACCATGGCCACCCAGTCACCGGGGTCGTGCACGGCGGGGTCGAACAGCGGCTCGGGCCCCGCCGCGAGCCGGTACACTTCGATCTTGGGGAGCGGCGCCCGCTTGAATCCCTCCACCAGCACGATGTCCGCCCCGCCTAGGTAGCGCCGCGCCAACGCGACCGGGTCGGACTCCTGCTCCGTCTTCTCCCACAACACCCGCTGACCGGGGCCCTCCATGAGCACGCGCTCCGCGTGCCCCTCATGCCAATGGCGCCAGGAATCCTTGCCGCGCTGGTCGGTGTCGGCGGGATGGGTGCCGTGCTTGATCGTCATCACGCGGAACTTGCGACGGGCGAGCTCCGCCGCGAGCGCGACCAGGAGCGTCGTCTTGCCCGCGTTCTTCCGACCGATGACGGACATCATCCGCGTCGCCGCCACACCACCTCCGCCCGTTGCAGGTCTTCAGGAGTGTTCACATTGAGGAACAGCTCTTCCGGGTCGCCGCACGCCCGGACGCGCTCGAGCGGTAGTGTACCGACCTGCACGTCGGCGTGAAAGCCGATGGCCCGGAGGTCGCCGCGGTCGAGCTGCCGCTCGATGGCGGGACCGCACGCGGGCCCGTACACGGCGCACAGCGGCTCCACGCCACGACGCCCGCGACCGGTAGGGAGTCCGTGAGGGTCGCTCTCGGGGAGGAACGCGTCCCAACCGGCCGATCCCTCCACCAGCGCGCGCAGCAGTTCGGCGGTGACGAACGGCATGTCCCAGGCGACGCACAGCACCGGTCCCACGCCGGACACGACGGCGGTGTAGATGCCGCCCAGGCTGCCGCAGTCGGGGCGCACGTCGGGGACGGTCTGGAGGTCGGGCCGCCAGGTGGGGCCCTCGGGAGCGTTGGCCACGAGCAGCGGGGCGGCGCCGGTCACGCCGGCGATCGCGTCCACCACGCGGTCGAGAATGCGCTGCCCCCCGAGCTCGATCAGTCCTTTGGGCCGCCCGCCGTAGCGGCGCGCGGCGCCGCCCGCCAGCACGGCGCCGCGCACGCTCAGACCCCGAGCGCCCGATGGTCGACCATCAGGCAGCGGTCCATCACGCACGGGATGCCGGCGGCGCGGGCGCGCTCCCCTGCGGCCGCGTTGACGACGCCCAGCTGCAGCCAGATCAGGCGGGGCTGCACCCGGATCGCTTCGTCGACGATCGGCCCGGCGAACTCGCTGCGGCGAAACACGTCCACCACGTCGATGGCCTGTTCGAGGGCGGCGGCCGCGAGGGTGGGGTAGCTGCGCTCGCCCAGAATGACGGCGTGGCGCGGATTCACGGGGACGATGCGGTAGCCCGCGCTCTGGAGGTAGTGTGCCACGCCGTGGCTGGGCCGTTCGGGCGTGGGCGACAGGCCGACCACCGCGATGGTGCGCGCCGCGCCGAGAATGTCGCGCAGCGCCTCCGCCGTCACGCGTCCGGCCGGTGAACGTGTGGCGTCCCGCTCACCGCCCGCCCGACCAGCACGATCCCCGAGCGCCGCGCGATCGTCAGAGCGAGGGTCGATGGCACGCTCGGCGTCGCCACGTAGGCGAGCCCCGCGCGCGCGGCCTTGTACGCGAGCTCGGCCGAAATGCGGCCGGTGACCAGCAGCCCGCGGCCGGCGATCGGCGCGCGCGCCAACACCGCCGCGCCGATCACCTTGTCGACCGCGTTATGTCGCCCGATGTCTTCGGCGTGGAACAGCAGCCGCTCGTTGTCGGTGAGCGCGGCGGCGTGGATGCCCCCGGTGTCGTTGTAGCGCTCGCCGCGCCCGAACACTTCTTTGAAGAGCGCGCGCAGCCGCTCAGCTGCGGGCGGGTCCCCGCGCGCCGGCGCGTGCGCCACCGCGTGCGGATCGGCGAGGAAGGTCGACACCGCCCCACATCCCGAGGCGAGCACCCGCTTGCGGTCCTCGCCCTTCACCACGGCGAGGCGCTCCGGCCGCACCTCGGCCCAGAACCCCAGGTCGGTGGCGCAGGGGCGCAGCTTCACCAGGTCGTCGAGCGTTTCGATGTACCCCTCGCCGTGCAGCCACCCGGTCGCCAGCTCTTCCAGCAGGTCGGGCGTGCACATCCACGTAACCGCCGGCTCGCCATTCACCTCCAGCCAGACGGGGACCTCTTCCACCGCGGCGGATTCTGCGAGCATGCGCCCGCGGCGCGAGCCGGGCTGGTGCCCGGGGACCGTAGGGACTGACTCCGGGCGCAAGCCCGGGGTTGTCGAGTCGGGCTGCACCGAGGACCCCGGGCTGGCGCCCGGGGTTAGTGGGTCATGATTCACCGAAATACTCCGAATAGATATGCGGCCCCTCCTGCACCCGCACGGCGTGCAGCGTCACGCCCTGCGGCAGCCCCGAGGCGACCCGCTCCCACAGGTACGCGGCGATCGCCTCGCCGGTCGCGAGCCGCCGGCCGTCGCCGAACTCCGGCGCCGCCGCGTTGATGCTCTTGCCGTCGAACCGCCGCACCACCTCGGCTTCGAGCAGGGCGTCGAGGGCCTGCAGGCTCATTACGCCGCCGGCTTCCGCATGCAGTGGCCCTTTCACCGTGACCCGGCACTGGTAGCGGTGGCCGTGCTCTGCGGCCGCTTTGCCGAACTCGGCCCTGTTCTGCGCATCGCTCCAGTCCGCCCGCCGGATGCGGTGTGTCGCGTTAAACTCAACGATACGTGTAAGATAGCTGATTGGCATGGCTACAACACGCGCACTGCGCTGGCCTTGAACGAGAACACCACCGGGCCGCCCGGTGTGAGCCCCAGGTCGCGCACCGCTGCTTCGGTGACCACCGCGACCAGCTCCACACCCACGTCGGCGGTGATGTGAACCACGCCCGGACGCTGGTGCGTGAGGCGGATCACGCGTCCCGGAAACACGTTGCGTGCGGACGAGGCGAGCGGCTCGCGGCTCACGAAGATGTCCGTCGCCGGCACGGCGAGGATGGCGGGGCCGGTCTTGTCGCTCGTCACCGCGACTGCGATGCTGCCCACGCACACGTGTTTCAGATCGCCGCCTGCTGGCAGCTCCACCCGGAACAGGTTCTCGGGTGTGACCGGCGCGAGCCGGCCCTCGGCGAGGGCGCGCACGTCGTCAGTCCAGCGGTAGGCGTCTTCCAGCTGGTGCGAGGCGAGACAGATCGCGAGCGGGCGGCGGGCACGCTCTTCCGTGAGCGTCCGGTACAGCGCCTGCGCCGCCGCGCGGTCCGCCGAGCTCGTGGGCTCGTCGAGCAGGAGCACGTCGGGCTCGAGCGCGAGCGCGCGCGCGACCGCGGCGCGCTGCAGCTCTCCGTCCGAGAGCTCGTGCCGCCGACGCCCGAGCAGGGGCGTGATCCCGAGCCGTGCCGCAACGCTCTCTACTCTCCGCTTCGCCTCTGTGCGTCCCACTCCGCGCACCCGTAACCCGAATCCCAGATTGTCGAGCACCGTTCCGCGGAACAACACCGGGCGCTGCTCCACCATCGTCACCCGCCGCCGCAGCCTCGCCCGGTCTCCGGCTACGGCTGCGCCGTCGAGCCGTACCTCTCCTTCGCTCGGTCGCTCGAGCAACGCGAGCAGCCGCAGCAGCGTGCTCTTTCCCGATCCGTTCGGTCCTACGACGGCCACCGCCGCGCCGGGCGGGAGGGCGAACCGGTCGAGATCGAGCACAAGGCGGCCCGCGTAGCGATGGCGCACCCCGACGAGCTCAAGCATGGCTCTCCCCCCGGCCCTGCAGCGTCTGCAATGCGATGTTCACCAGCAGTGCGAGGAGCAGCAGGATGAGCCCGAGCGCGAGCGCGAGGCCGAAGTCGCCTTGACTCGTGTACAGGGCGACGGCGGTGGTGAGCGTGCGGGTCTGGCCGCGGATGTTGCCGCCCACGGTCATCGCAGACCCGATCTCGGCGACGATGTGCCCGAAAGCGGTCGTGACCACGGCGGCGAGCGCGAAGCGGGCCTCGCGCGCCACCGTCCACGCCGTCCGCCAGCGGCTCGCGCCGAGCGTCTCGGCGGTGCGGCGGATGCGGGGATCCACGCCCTGGACCGCGGCGGCGGCCAGCGCGGCGGCGATGGGCAGCGCGAGCAGCACGTCGCCTACGACGATGGCCTGCCAGGTGTACAGCCACTCCATCCCGCCGAGTGGCCCCCGGCGAGACAGCATGCCGTACAACAGGAGACCGATCACCACCGTGGGAAACGCGAGCGCCGTGTTCACCACGGTGAGAGCGGCGCGACGGCCCCAGAACGGCTTGGTCGCGAGGAGAAAACCGGCGGGGAGGCCCAGCGCGCAGGCGACGAGCGTGGCGAGAAAGCCGACCTTGAGCGTGAGGAGGGCGATGCCGTACACCTCGGCGTCACCCGAGAAGAGCAGCGCGACGGCGCGGCGGAATCCCTCCGCTAGAAAGTCCATCCCACGCCGATCGTGGCCCACGGGTGCGCCGTCCACTCGTCCAGCGCGGCGGTGACCGGGAGGACGCGGCCGCCGTCGATGGCATTCGGCACCTTGTAGGAGACGGGATACTTGAGCTTCCAGAGCAGCAGGCGAAAGTCGCCGCGCACGGAGAGGCGCCGGGCGGGGTACCACCGCAGCCCGGCGTTGGGAGCCAGGGTGATCTTGGTGCCGAACTGGTAGCCGCTGGTGTCGCGCGCCACGGTGCTGCCGACGGCCACGCCGAGCGCTCCGCCCACATACGGGGCGAACCCGTGCCAGGTCTTCCGGCCGGTGAGCACCAGCTGGAGCCCGGCGTCGGCGAGCACCACGGTGTTGTCGAACGGGCCGCTCTTGCGCGACAGAGAATCCTTGGTGGGGTCCGCCACGAAGCTCGTCGTCCGCCCGTAGGCGAGGCCGAGTGACGCGCCGATGGCGCCGAGCTGCGGCTCGTAGCGGATCCCCCCCGTCACGCCATTGGAAAGGCCGACGCCCACGCTCCCCCGGCCGCCGCCCAGATACCCGAACGTCACGACCGCCACGCCGCCGCGCCGGACGTCGCCGTACGGGGAATGGGCGGGGTCGTGGCCGACCTGGGCGGATAGCCGGTGAAACGGGTGGGCGGTCAGCAGCACCGCCGCTGCGACCATCGCCGCCGCTCTAATCGCCCACCCGTCTAACCGGCTCGCCTTTCGCATCAGTCCGTCTCCCTGAGATCGCGCCCCGTCATCTCGGGCGGCGGTTCGATATCGAGCATGCGGAGCAGTGTCGGGCCCACGTCGCGGAGCGAGCCCCCATGGCGCAGCGGACCGCGGGTCTCGTCGCCCACGATACAGAACGGCACCGGATTGGTCGTGTGCGCCGTGTGCGGGCCGTCGGTCGTGGGATCGATCATGAGCTCGCAGTTGCCGTGGTCCGCCGTGACGAGCAGGGTGGCCCCGCGTCGCTCGGCGCTCTTCACGACGCGTTCCAGACACCGGTCTACCGTTTCCACCGCCTTCACGGCGGCGCTTAGTACCCCGGAGTGGCCGACCATGTCCCCGTTCGCGTAGTTGCACAGGATGAAGTCGTGGTGTCCAGCCTCGATCGCTTTGCACAGTACATCCGTAACGCCCGGTGCGCTCATCTCGGGCATGAGATCGTAGGTCGCGACCTTCTGCGACGGCACGAGCAGCCGCTCCTCGCCCGCGTAGGGCGCTTCCAGGCCGCCGTTGAAGAAATAGGTGACGTGGGCGTACTTCTCCGTTTCGGCGGTGCGGAACATGGTCTTCCCCCGCTCGGACAGCACCTCGGCGACGATACGCCGCAGCGTGATCGGCTCGAAGGCCACCGGGAAGGCGAACGTCTCGTCGTACTGCGTCATGGTAACGACGTCGACCGCGGGGCGGGCGCCCGCGTCGAAGCCGTCGAACCCTTCCGCTGCAAGCGCCCGCACGATCTGGCGCATGCGGTCGGCCCGGAAGTTGAAGCAGAACACCCCGTCGCCCGCGCGGATGCGGGGCGTGCCGGCGATCACCCGCGGGCGCACGAACTCGTCGGTCTCGCCGGCCTCGTACGCGCGGCGGATCGCGCTGAGCGGGTCGGGCGCGGGCTCGCCCACGCCGTGCACCATCGCGTCGTACGCGATCCTCGTGCGCTCCCAGCGCTTGTCGCGGTCCATCGGGTAGTAGCGGCCCACGACCGTCGCCACCACCGCCCGCCCGCCGTACTGGTCGAGCAAGTCCACGAGCTCCTGCATGAAGGCGAGCCCCGATTGCGGCGGCGTGTCGCGCCCGTCCAGCCACGCGTGGATGGCCACCGGCAGATCGTGCAGGTGGGCGAGCATGACGGCTGCGACGAGGTGCTGGTCGAGGGCGTGCACGCCGCCGCTGCCGATCAGCCCGAGCAAGTGAAGCGTCCCGCCGCGCCGCTTTACGGCCTCACACAGCTCGACGAGCGGCGGCAGCCGGAAAAACTCGCCCGACTCGATGGCCTGGGAGATGCGCACGATGTCCTGCGACACGACGCGCCCGGCGCCGAGGTTCAGATGCCCCACCTCGCTGTTGCCGATCTGTCCCTCGGGCAGTCCCACAGCGAGTCCCGACGCGTTGAGGAGAGTGCGCGGAGCCCGGCTCCAGAGGCGATGCCAGGTGGGCGTCTCTCCCAGCTCGATGGCGTTGCCCTCCCGGCCGGGACGGAAGCCCCAGCCGTCGAGCACGATCAGGACGACCGGGGTGCGCGGCCCATTCCTCTTTGCCATATTGGAGGGAATGCAATCTAGCCGGGCCTTCAGCGCCCTTCCAGTTGTCCTATCGCTCGCGCTTCCCTTGCCGCTCATGGCCCAAGCGCGCTATCGAGTCACCACCGACGGCGCCTGGTTCTACCAGGAAGCGGGCGGCAAGCGCCTGGCGCGGCTGGCGCGCGGGGCCGTTGTCGTGGGCGGCGATGCGCAGGGCGACTGGCAGGGGGCCACCGTGGAGGGCTGGATCTTCGCGACGTCGGTGGCCCCGACCTCCCGCTCGGGCTACGATCTGGCCGTGACGCGCGCGCCCGAGGAGAACTTGCGCTCCGCCCCGGCCGGCGCCCTCATCGGCAAGCTGCCCCAGGGATTCCTCCTGAACCGCGTCGCCGAGGGTAGCTCGGACCGGTGGGTGCACGTGACCCGCGCCGGCTGGGTCGAGAAGACGGACCTCGAATCGGTGACCCAGGTCGCGAGTTCGCGTAGCGTCGCTCCTGCCGATTCGGACACCGGGGCGGCGCACTCCACGCCGATCCGGCGCCCCGTGGCCTCGGGCGACAGCATGCCGCTTCCCCCCGGGTCGGCTCCCGTCGACCCGGCGCGCGTCGAGTCCGCAAGGCGCACGGTGCTGTATCGCGCACCCGAGGGGCAGCCCGTGGGGACGCTGGCGCCGTCGGCCCCGCTCCGGGTGCTGGGGCGATCGGGGGAATGGACCCGCGTCGAGATCGAGGGATGGGTGAAGAGCGCCGACCTGGAGATCGCGCCGCCCGGCGTGCTCGTGGGGATCACGGCCGCCGAGCTGCGAACCGACCCGCAGCGCTACACGGGCCAGGTGCTCCGCTGGACGCTGCAGTTCATCTCGGCGCAGAAGGCCGACGAGCTGCGGCCCGAGATGCCGAACGGTGCCACGTATTTTCTGGCCCGCGGCCCGCTGCCCGAGCGGGGGTTCGTGTACGTCGTGGTTCCGGAGGCGAAGCGCGCTCAGCTCGAGGCGCTGGCACCGCTCGCCACCATCCAGGTCACCGCGCGCGTCCGCGCCGGCCGCACCCGGTTCCTCGGCAACCCGGTGCTGGATCTGATCAGCCTCGAGACCCTGCCATGAATGACATCCTGCGTGACCGCCTGCTCCGCAAGCTCGACGTGCTCCCCGAGGACAAGGCGTACATGGTGCTCGACTACGTCGAGTTCCTCGAATCGAAGTACGCCGACCGCCCGGCCGGCGCGCCGCCGTTCCAGCGCGTGGCCGAGACGCTGGAGGACACGCTGCGCGCCGGCCGGGTTCCCGTGAACATCATCCGGGGAACGATGGACGCGGTGGGGAAGGCGGGGAAGTTCCTCGAAAGGGTGGCCGCGGCGGGCAAAGCGGCGGTCGAGGAAGCGGGGAAGCCCGAGGCGGCGAAGCCTAAGGTTGAGGAAACTCCTCCGCCCCGGTAACTTTCGCCATGGGAACCTTCCGCGCGGGCCCCGCCCTCACTTTCGACGACGTTCTTCTCGTCCCGCGGCTCTCGAGCGTGCACCCGCGCAGCGTGGACGTGCGCTCCCGCTTCACGCGCGGCATCCCGCTCAACATTCCGCTCGTGGCCGCGGCGATGGACACCGTCACCGAATCCGACATGGCGATCGCGATCGCCCGCGAAGGCGGGATCGGCGTGATCCACAAGAATATGCCGGTGGACCGCCAGGCGGCCGAGGTCGACCGGGTGAAGCGCAGCGAGTCGGGCATGATCCTTCACCCCATCACCCTCGGGCCCGACCGGCCGGTGCGCGAGGCGGTGCGCTTGATGGAGCGGTTCCGCATCTCGGGTGTCCCGATCGTGGACGACGCGGGCCGCCTGGTCGGCATCATCACCAACCGCGACCTGCAGTTCGAGCGCGAGCTCGACCGCCCGATCCGCGACGCGATGACGAAAGACCGTCTGGTCACCGCGCCGGTGGGTACGACGCTCGATGAGGCAGAGAAAATCCTCGCGAAGCACCGTATCGAAAAGCTCCCCGTGGTGGACGACGGCGGCGTCCTGCGGGGCCTCGTCACCATCAAGGACATCTTCAAGCGCCGGCGGCACCCCCACGCCAACAAGGACCAGCACGGCCGGTTGCGGGTGGCCGCCGCCGTCGGCGGCACCCCCGACGCGCTGGCGCGGGCCCGCGCGCTGGCGGAAGCGGGGTGCGACGTGATCGTCGTGGATTCGGCGCACGGACACTCGGAGGGCGTGCTCAAGATCGTCGCCTGCCTGCGCGAGGCCCTCCCCGACGCCCAGCTCGTGGGCGGCAACGTGGCGACCGAGGCCGGAGCGCGCGCTTTGGTCGAGCGCGGCGTGGACGCCGTGAAGGTGGGCGTGGGCCCCGGGTCGATCTGCACCACGCGCGTCGTCACCGGCGTGGGCGTTCCCCAGATCACCGCGATCCAAGAGGGCGTACGCGGCGCGGGCGATGTGCCGGTGATCGCCGACGGCGGCATCAAGTACTCGGGCGACGTGGTGAAGGCGCTCGCCGCCGGCGCCGAGAGCGTGATGATGGGCTCGATGCTCGCCGGCACCGAGGAAAGCCCGGGCGAGTCGTTCCTGCTCGAGGGCCGGCGCTTCAAGGTGATCCGCGGCATGGGCAGCCTCGGCGCGATGGAAGAGGGCTCGGCCGACCGCTACTTCCAGGAGGGCGAGGTCTCGGCGTCCAAGCTCGTGCCCGAAGGCATCGAAGGCCGGGTGCCGTACCGCGGGCCCGTGTCCGACGTGATCTTCCAGATGGTCGGCGGCCTGCGCAGCGGTATGGGCTACTGCGGCGTGTGCGACATCCCGGCGCTCCGCACCGAGACCGAGTTCATCCAGATCACCATCGCCGGCCTGCGCGAGTCCCACCCGCACGACGTCGTCGTCACCCGCGAAGCCCCGAATTACAGCCTGTAGCGCTTGACAGGCCCGCACCCCGGGCCTACTCTAGCCGCCGTCCCGCCGTCCACCCGACCGTTTCTCGAACCTCGCTGAGGAACGCATGAACCTGCTCCGACGCAAGAGCGTCACCGATCTCCAGGCCGAGGCGCTCACGGATCACAGTTTGAAGCGCGCCCTCGGGGCCCTGAATCTCACGATGCTTGGGATCGGGGCGATCATCGGGACGGGCATCTTCGTGCTGACCGGGACGGTGGCCGCCATCAACGCGGGACCTGCCGTCGTGCTGTCGTTCGTGATCGCCGGCGTCGCCTCCATCTTCGCGGCGCTGTGCTACTCGGAGTTTGCCTCCCTCGTCCCCATGGCCGGCAGCGCCTACACCTACGGCTACGCCACTTTGGGGGAGATCTTCGCCTGGATCATCGGCTGGGATCTCGTGCTCGAGTATGCGCTTGGCGCCGTGACAGTCGCGATCGGGTGGTCGGGGTACGTCGTCTCGTTTCTGAAGGACATCGGGATCGCCGTGCCGCCCGCCCTGTCCGCCGCGCGTGGCACCGCGGTTACCCTGGCGGACGGCTCTACCATCACCGCGGTGTTCAACCTGCCGGCCGTCATCATTATCGCGATCATCACCACCCTGCTCGTCATCGGCATCAAGGAATCCGCCAACGTCAATAACGTCATCGTGTTCGTGAAGGTGGCGGTGGTGCTGCTGTTCATCGTCGGAGCCGCGCACGCGGTCAACCCGGCCAACTGGCATCCGTTCATGCCGCCCAATCAGGGCCCCGGCATCTACGGATGGAGTGGCGTGATGACGGGGGGGGCGATCGTGTTCTTCGCGTACATTGGGTTCGACGCGGTGAGCACCGCGGCGCAGGAAGCGAAGAATCCGCAAAAGGACATGCCGATCGGGATCATCGGATCGCTCCTGATCTGCACCGTGCTCTACATCATCGTGTCCGGCATCGCGACCGGCGTAATGTCGTACAAGGAGTTGAACGTCCCGGATCCGATCGCCGTCGCGGCCGACCGGGCCGGCCTGGGGTGGATGTCCTCGCTCATCAAGCTCGGTGCGATCGCTGGCCTTTCGTCGGTGATCCTGGTGATGCTGCTCGGGCAATCGCGCGTGTTCTGGACCATGTCGCGCGACGGCCTCCTCCCGCAGTTCGTCAACAAGATCCACCCCAAGTTCCAGACTCCCTACCTCACGTCCATCATCACGGGGATCGGCGTGGCGTTTGTCTCGGCGCTCCTCACCGTGCGCGAAGCGGGGAGCCTCGTGTCGATCGGCACGCTGCTGGCGTTCGTCATCGTGTCGGCCGGCGTGCTGGTGTTGCGGATCCGCGAGCCCAACTTGCCCCGAGCCTTCAAGACCCCGTGGGTCTGGTTCGTCGCTCCGATGGGTGCGTTCTCGGCCGTGTACTTGATGGCCTCGTTGCCGTGGCGCACGTGGGAGCGGCTGATCATTTGGTTCGTGGTGGGGATCGTGGTGTACTTCTTGTATGGGGTACGGCATTCGAAGCTTGCCGCGAAAGACTAGCCGCGCCGAGTAGGGCGTTCGGTCCATGAGACGGTTGAAATGGTTTGGCTTCTGGACGCTGCTCGGCATCCTGTCGGGCGCGCAGCTCCATTTTGCCAATCAGCGCTTCGCCGCGCATCCTCCCTCCTGGTGGGAGGCCCTCGCCACCGCGCTGCCGGACTGGTACCTGTGGGGCCTGCTCGCGCTCGTGGTCGTGTGGCTGGGGCGCCGCTTCCAGGTCGACCGGGCGAACTTCAGCCGCCATTTCTTCATCCATCTGGGCGCGAGTCTCGATCTCGCGTTGGTGCACCTGGTCGCCGCCGTGGCCGTGCAGGACGCGCTCCACGCCCTGCGCGGCGAGCCGTATCCGCTCGCGCAGCAGCTGATCGACAACTTCACGGTGTCCTATCACTGGAACATCCTGATCTACTGGGCCATCCTGGCGGTGGTGCATGCCCTGGACTACCACCGTGATCTCGAGGAGCGCCGGCTCCACGCGGCGGGGCTCGAGGCCCGGCTGCAGGCGCTCACCGACGCGGTGGCCGCGGGCGGCGAGGAGCTGGCCGCGCGGCGCCACCCCGAACGGCTGCTCGTCGCGGACGACGGGCGCAGCTTCTTCGTGCGGACGGCGGACGTGGACTGGATCGAGGCGGCGCGGAACTACGTGCGGCTGCACGCCGGCGACCGAGTGCACACCGTGCGCACGACCCTCGCGGCGCTCGAGGAGCGGCTCGACCCGGGGCGGTTTCGGCGCATCAGCCGGTCGACGCTCGTCAACCTGGACCGCGTGCGCGAGGTGCAGCCGTGGTTCCACGGGGACGCGGTGGTGATTCTCGACGGCGGCGCTCGGCTCGGCCTGTCGCGGCGCTACCGGGCCAACCTGCTCGGTACTCCCACGCCGTAAGTCCCGCTCATCCCCCATCGAAGCCCGCCCGTCCCGCGCCTGTACGTGCGGACGGCGCGCGCGCGCAGATTGGGGGCATGACCCTGTTCGCCACCAAGTCGATCGCGGTGCTCCGGGCCGAAGCGGCCGCGGAGTCCGAGCGATCCCTCAAGCGCACGCTCGGGCCCCTGAGCCTCACGGCGCTGGGCGTGGGCGCGATTGTCGGAGCCGGTATCTTCGTCCTCACCGGTGTCGCCGCGGCACTGTCCGCGGGACCGGCGGTCGCGATCTCGATGGTCTTTGCCGCGGTCGCCTGCGGCTTTGCGGGCCTGTGCTACGCCGAGATGGCGAGCGCGGTCCCGGTGGCGGGCAGCGCGTACACCTACGCGTACGCGACGCTCGGCGAGCTGGTCGCCTGGATCATCGGATGGGACCTGATCCTCGAGTACGCGATGGGTGCGGCCACGGTCGGCGTGGGCTGGTCCGCGACGTTCGTGAGCTTGCTCAACCTGCTCGGCATCAGCATCCCCGCGTCGCTCGTCGGTCCGCCGTTTGCGTTCTGCACCGGGACCCAGGTCACGCAAGGCCTGGCGGGCTGCGCCGCCGCGGGGTGGCAGGCCACCGGCGCCATCGTCAACCTGCCGGCGGTGTGCGTCATCCTCACGATCACCGCGATCTTGGTCATCGGGATCCGCGAGGCGGCGGGGTTCAACAGCTTCATCGTGATTGTGAAGACCAGTGTGCTCGTCGTCTTCGTGATCGCCGGACTCGCGTTCGTGAACCGCGCCAACTGGCACCCCTTCGTTCCGCCCAACACGGGCGCGTTCGGCGAGTTCGGCTGGTCGGGTGTGCTCCGGGGCGCGGGCCTGATCTTCTTCGCCTACATCGGCTTCGACGCGGTGAGCACGGCCGCACAGGAAGCGAAAAACCCGCGGCGCGACATGCCCATCGGCATCCTCGGCTCGCTCGCCGTGTGCACCGTGCTGTACGTTCTCGTGTCCCTCGTGCTCACCGGCCTCGTCCCTTACCGCGAGCTCAACGTTCCCTCGCCGGTCATTGTGGTCGTGGAGCGGATTCCCCAGCTCGCCTGGTTCCGCCCGGTCATCACCCTGGGTGCCGTGTTGGGCCTCGGGTCCACGATCCTGGTCATGCTGCTCGGCCAGTCGCGCGTGTTCTATGCGATGTCGCGCGACGGGCTCATGGGACCGTGGGCCGGGAAGGTCCACCCGACGTATCGCACTCCCTATCTGTCGACCATCTTCACGGGCATTGCCGTCGCCCTGTTCACCGGCCTCTTCCCGATCCAGATCCTCGGCCAGCTCGTGAACATCGGCACGCTGCTCGCGTTCGTGCTGGTGTGCGGCGGCGTGTGGATCCTGCGGCATACGCGGCCCGACCTGGAGCGTCCGTTCCGGGCGCCGCTCGTTCCCCTCGTGCCGCTGCTCGGCATCCTCTCGTGCCTCGGGCTCATGCTCACCCTGCCGCTCGACACCTGGATCCGCCTCGTCGTGTGGCTCGTGGTCGGTCTGGCGCTGTATTTCTCGTACGGGCGGCGCCACAGCACGCTGCGTCGGCTCCCGCCCTAGAGGCTGGACGCTCCCGTCCCCGCCCGGTACGTTTGCCCGAGATGGCGTGACCTCGGGCATTCGAGGAGGAGGGGGGATTGGCGCGACGTGAGCGGTGTTACGGGGTGAGGAGCCTCGCGCTGGCAATCGCGACGACGGTCGCGGTCGCCGCCTGCGGTAGCGGTAGCGGCACCGGGCCGGTCCCCTGTAGCACCTACACCGGCGGGAAACTCTCCGGCAACTCCGGCGACCTGCCCGGCACCTACACCCTCAAGTCCCTCTGCCAGGGAATGAAGCCGGACCTCGTCCCGCCGGACGCCTCCGGGACGGTCACCCTCGGCATGACGACCTTCACCGCGTCCATCACCAATCAGGGCACACTCACCTCCTATAGCGGCGCGTACGCCACTCTCAATCCGGATGCAATCACCATCACCTTGACCAGCCCCCTGGCCGCCCAGATCGTCGGCACGTTCCGGCTCCGGAACGACAGCCTCGCCGTCAGCGGTTCTCTGGGAGGCCAGAGCCTGTCGCTCGTTGGGACCCGCGTCCCGTAGCGCCGGGTGAGGCGTTCGGGCAACGCCTCTTCATTCGCCGTTCCCGTTCTACGCCTCGTTACCTTAGATGTCATGACGACCAACGGCGTTTCGATTCCTCCCGAGCGCGCGCGGGCGGCGGCGGAAGTGGCCGCGGTGCTCGCGCCCGGCCGGCGCGTCGTGCTCACCACGCACGTGAACGCCGACGGCGACGGCATAGGGAGCGAGGTGGCGCTGTGGCATCTGCTCACCGCGCGGGGACTGCGGGCCACCATCGCGAATCCCACGCCGACTCCCGAGCGGTTTCAATTCCTGCTGCCGGCGGGAGCGGACCACTCGGAGCGCGCCGCGCGTGAGATCGAGTCCGCCGACGTCGTCGTCGTGCTCGACATCTCGGACGTGAGCCGTCTGGGCGATCTGGCGCGGGCGATCCGGCAGTCGCACGTGGTGGCGTGCATCGACCATCACGTGAGCCAGGGCTCGCTGCCCGGCGGCCCGCGGCTGGTGGCGCCGGAGGCGGCCGCCACGGCGGAGCTGGTGTTCGACCTGGCGAGCGCCCTTGAGTGGTCCCTCTCTCCCGATGCCGCCCGGGCGCTGTACGTGGGGATTCTCACCGACACGGGGGCGTTCCGCTTCGCCAACACGACGCCGCGGGTGCTCCGGGTCGCCGGGGCGCTGCTCGAGCGCGGGGTGGACCCGGAGTCGATCTACGCGTCGGTGTACGCGAGCGCGCCGGAAGGGCGCATCCGCCTCATGGTCGAGGTGCTCGAAACGCTCGTCGTCGAGCACGAGCGCGGGCTCGCGTGGGTCACCGTGCCGCCAGACGCGCTGCAACGGCACGGCACCACCGCCGACGATCTGGACGGAATCGTGGAATACCCGCGCTCGATCGCGGGCGTGCGGCTGGCCATGCTGTTCCGCCAGCTCGCGAACGGGAGGGTGAAGGTGAGCTTCCGCTCGATGGGTGATGTGGACGTCGCCGAGCTGGCGCACCGGTTCGGGGGTGGGGGCCACAAGAAAGCGGCGGGGGCGTCGCTCGATGGCACGATCGCCGACGCCCAGACGCAGGTGCTGGCGGCGGCCCGGACGTATCTCAACGGGCGTTAACGCCGCAAGAACGCCCGCACGAAGTTCCCTTTCGAGAAATCGCCTCCCGTCCACACCCGCCAGAACAGATCGTTCCCCGGCAGCGCCCGCCCGATCGCGCCCTCGCTCCAACCGCGGCCGTGTAGATCGTGGATCCGCTCACCCAACTCGACCAGGAATTCGAGCTTGAGCCGCAACCGCGCGGCGCCGTCTTCCACGCGCCCCCGGTGCTGGCAAAACAGCAGACGCGGCTCGAGGGCCAGCACGCGGCGGAGTGAGTCCATCATCGCGTATACGTCCTCGTCGGCCCGGAGGTAGCGCAGCCGAGGTGCGAGATAGAGATCGCCCGAGAACAGCCAGCGGTGTTCCGGCTCGAACAGCGCCACGTGATCGGCGGCGTGTCCGGGCGTGTGGATGACCTGGAACCGGAAGCGCGGCGTCTCCAGGCGGTCGCCGAGCGCCGTCACTCGCGCCGGTTGTCGCTTGCCCCACGCCATCCGGCGGTACAACGGGGGACGCGCCTCCAATTGCGCCAGACGCGAGATCGCGGTGGCGTGGGCCAGCGGCGTGATGCGCAGCTCGCGGGCGAGCAGGCCGTGGTTCCCGGAGTGGTCTTCGTGGTGGTGCGTGGTGACGCACTGCCGCACGCCCAACTCCCCGACGAGTCGACGCACGTCCCGCGCGAGGTTGGGCGGCCCCGAGTCCACCAGGAGGCCGTCCACGAGGTAGACGCCGGTCCAGTAGATGGCCCGGCCGAGCAACGTCCGGGCCATGCGGAAGTAGCGGACGTCGTCGTAGTCGAAGCGCACGATCATGGGTGGGAGTGTAATCGCCGGACCGGCCCCTTGCCCTGCGGGCGTCATCGCTCCAGCTTGGCGCCATGAAAAAGTCCTTCGTCGGCATTTTCGCCGTCGTGCTGCTGCTCGGCGTAGTCTCGCTCGAGCGTTCGCTCACATTCCACTCGCGCCAGCCGCAGGTGACGGCCGCGGCGCCGGAGCCGCTCGACACCGCGGCGCTGGCCGCGCGCCTCGCCGGCGCGCTCAGGTTCAAGACGGTGTCCTACCAGGACTCGAGCCAGTTCGAAGCGCGCGAGTTCGACGGGCTGCAGCGCTACCTGCGGGAGTCGTTCCCCAAACTGCACGCCGCCCTCAAGCTCGAGAAGGTGAACGGGTACGGGCTGTTGTACGAGTGGACCGGCACGGACGCGACTCTCGCTCCAGTCGTGCTGCTAGCGCACCAGGACGTGGTGCCGGTCGAGCCCGGCACCGAGGGCAAATGGACCGAGCCCCCGTTCGAGGGTCGGGTGGCGGGCGGCTACGTGTGGGGACGGGGCGCGCTCGACGACAAGGGGAGCTTGGTCGCGATCCTCGAGGCGGTGGACAACCTGGTGACGTCGGGGGCCAGGCCGCGACGCACCGTGTACCTGGCGTTCGGGTACGACGAGGAGGTGGGCGGGCGTCGCGGGGCGGCGCGGATGGCCGCCGTGCTCGCGTCCCGGAACATCCATCCCCAGTTCGTGCTGGACGAGGGCGGTGCGCTCACCACGGGGCTCGTTCCCGGCATCGGCGCTCCCGTGGCGCTCGTGGGCATCGCCGAGAAAGGCTACCTCACGATCGAGCTGACGGCGCACGCCGAGGGCGGGCATTCGTCCATGCCGCCGGAGCAGACCGCCGTCGGCATGCTGGCCGGCGCGCTCATCCGGCTGGAGCACCAGCAGATGCCGCGCGCCATCCGTGGGCCGACGGCCGCTATGTTCGACTACCTGGGCCCCGAGCTGTCGTTCGGGCCCCGGCTCGTCATGGCGAACCGCTGGTTGTTCGGCGGCATCCTCGCGGTGCAGTTCGGCGCCACCCCGCAGGGCAACGCCATGGTGCGGACCACGACGGCGCCCACGGTGCTCCAGGCCGGCGTGAAGGAGAATGTGCTGCCGTCCACGGCCCGCGCGCTCGTGAACTTCCGCATCCTACCCGGCGACAGCGTCACGGGCGTGGTCGAGCACGTCCGGCAGGTCGTGCACGACGCCGGAATCGGTGTGCGGGTGCTCGAAGAGACGGTGAGCAACCCTTCGGACGTGACCAGCGTGGATGCCGAGCCGTTCCAGCTGCTGGCACGCACCATCCGGCAGGTGGTTCCCGGAGCGGTGGTGACGCCGTGGCTCGTAGTGGGCGCCACCGACTCGCGCCACTACAGCCGGCTCACCCCCGACGTGCTGCGATTCGTCGGCGCCGGTATCGGGAAGGACGACTTGCGTCGTGTGCACGGCACGGACGAGCGCGTGGGCGTGCAGGCGTACGCGGACGCGGTGCGGATCTACATCCAGCTCCTCAGGAACGCCGCGCTATAGCCTCACACGGTGTCACGGCGTCGCTTTGGCGAGCCGCTCGCGCAGCGGCGGATAGAATTGGGTGAAGACACTTCGAAGCCGGGCAGCCGGTCGCCTTCGTAGAACCCGGCTCGCGCCGGCGTAGACTTGCGCGAGGGCTCGTAGAACGAGAGCACGAACATCGTCTGCTGCGGGAATGCGCCGGTCTTGAGGAACTCGCGGTATGCCCAGGGCTGCATGTAGACGTTGTGAAACATCCCGGGCGCTGCGCCCGCCGCGGGCGCGGCGCCAGCGTTGTACGAGAGCCCCGTGGACGAACCGACCATCACCCACGCCTCCCATCCCTGGGGCGGCAGGAGCGCGCCGTCCTTGGCGAAATGGGGCAGCTGATCTGCCGGTGGGTCCTCGTCGCTCCGGACTGGTCCACTTGCAGTGAGGAGGACAAAGACCCCCGCGAATGCCGCTGCGATGCGTTGCATGGTCGATTCTCCATTGAGGAGTGACACAACGCGCCTGCCGGTGTACGGTACTCGGGTATTGACGCGCGGCGCGACGACATGGTTGCGGGCGTCGTTGCCTCCATCTGGCATCACCCTCTAGCTTTCCCCCGTGCCCGCTTCCGATCCTCTCCGGGCGCGCATCGAGCGCGCTCTTGCCCAACTCAAGAATCCTCGCAGCGGGACCGACGTCCTGTCGGGCGGCATGGTCAAGGACCTCGCCGTGGACCAGGGGGGGACCGTCACGTTCACGTTTCTGCTCGGCCGCGACGATCCCGGGTCGCTCGCCCGCGACGTGCGCAGGGCCGTCCAAGGAGTTTCTGGCGTGACGGCTGTGCGCGTGAACGTCCTGGATGCGAGCAATGCCACGGAGGGTACCGCTCCCCGCCAGACCGCTCCCCGACCGACACCGGGGGCCGTCCCCCCCCCGCCCACGCCGGTCGAGCTACCCCACCTTGGGAAGGTGATCGCGATCTCGTCCGGCAAGGGCGGCGTGGGCAAGTCCACCGTCTCCACCAACGTCGCGGTGGCGCTGGCGCGGGCGGGCCACCGCGTGGGACTGATGGACGCCGACATCTACGGGCCCAACATTCCGCGCATGATGGGTGCCGACGCAAAGCCCGAGGTGCGGGGCGGCAAGATCCAACCGCTCGAAGCCCACGGCGTGAAGCTCATGTCGCTCGGTCTGATCGTGGAGCGCGACGCCCCCGCCATCTGGCGCGGTCCGATCATCATGAAGGTGATCCAGCAGTTCGTGCGCGACGTGGACTGGGGCGAGCTCGACTACTTCCTCGTGGACCTGCCGCCCGGCACCGGCGATGCGCAGCTGTCGCTCGCCCAGACGGTGCACATCCGAGCCGCGATCATCGTCACCACGCCGCAGGAGGTTGCGGTGGGCGACAGCCTGCGCGGTGCGAAGATGTTCGAGCGGGTCGGCGTTCCGGTGCTCGGGGTGGTGGAGAACATGAGCTACTACGTGTGCCCGCATTGCGGCGAGCGCTCCGAGATCTTCCTCGCGGGCGGGGGAACCCGGCTCGCCGACGAGCTGGGCGTCCCGCTGCTCGGCCAGATCCCGCTGCAGGCGCGGATGCCCGATCTGGCCGACGCGGGCAGGCCGATCGTCGTGGCGGAGCCGGACTCACCCGCGGCCCAGGCGCTCGACGCCGTCGCCCGCCGCTTGACCGACGCGCTCGCCGCGCTCACGCACTGACGTGCGGGTGCTCGTGGCGGCGCTCTGGCTGCTGCAGCATCCCCGCGCCGGGCGGCCCGATCTGCGCGCCGGGCTCGACACGCTGTACGGCGGCGGGTTCCCCGTCGCCGCCGCCTATTTCGCCGAGCTCGCGGCCCGCGACACCACCGATCCCGCCCCGGTGACGTTCGAGGCCAGCGCCTACATCTGGTGGGCCGCCGCCCTCGAGAACGATGCCTACGAAGCGGCGCGCATCGACTCGCTGCTCGACCTTGCGGTCGCGCGTGCCCGGGCCACCTCACCCGGTCCCGACGGTGATTTCTGGCTCGCCACCGCCCTGGGGTACCGCGCGCGCCAGCGCGATCTGCACGGGCACTCCTGGGGTGCCGCCAAGGACGGCAAGGCGATGCGCGACGCCTACGCCCGCGTTCTCGCCGTCGACTCGAGCTGCGCCGACTGCTACCTGGGGCTCGGCGTGTACCAGTACGGCCTGGCGCGCGCCGGCGCGCTGGCGCGGTTGGTCGCGAAGATCATCGGCCTCGGCAGCGGCAACGCGGAGCGCGGGATCGGCTACATACGCCGCGCCGCAACCGAGGGAGATCTGGCGAGAGTCGAAGCGGGCTGGGTACTCGCCGCGGCGCTTGAGCGCGAGGCCGCCCGCGACCCGGCGCAAGGCTCCGTGCTCGAGCGCGACGCCCGCGACGCGGTGGCCCGGCTCGCCGAGCGCCATCCCGGGAATCCCGTGTTCCAGCGGTTCCTCCGAGACGTCCCGCTCTCGCTCCCGTGACTGCGGTCACGACCCTTCCGGCGCCATGACCAGCGTCGCCCGCACGCCTGGCTCGCTCACCGTGGGGCCGCTCCGGCCGGTCATTCTGAAGCTTGCCGCGCCCGCGGTCGCGATGATGGCCTGCCACTTCTGCTTCAACCTCATCGACTCCGTGTGGGTGGGCCGCCTCATCGGCCCCGCCGCCCTGGCCGCCGTCTCGACGGCGGGATTCTATGTCTGGGTGCTGCTGTCGCTCGGCGAGATGGTGGAGGTGGGCCTGATCGCGGTGGCCGCGCGCCGCCACGGGGAAGGGCGGCCCGACGCTGCAGCCCGCGCCGCGGGCGCCGCGGTGCTGTATGCACTGGCGGCGGGGACCGCCGTGTCTTTGTTGGGGTTCGCGCTCACGGCCGATCTGTTCCGCCTGATGAACGTGCCGCGCGAGGTGGCGACGCTGGGACACTCCTATCTCGACACGTGGCTCTTGGGCGGGCCGCTCGTGTTCGGCTTCTTCGCGATCGAGGCGACGTTCCGCGCCTCCGGTGACACGCGCACGCCGTTCCTCCTGCTTATGGCCTCCGTGCTGTTGTCCATCGGGCTCGACCCGCTGCTCATCGCGGGGATCGGGCCTTTCCCCCGGCTCGGGGTGGAGGGTGCGGCCGCGACGTCCGTCATGGTGCGGGGCGGCGGGTTCCTGATCGGGATCGGGATCGCCTGGAAGCGCGGTCTCATCCGCCTCGACGCCCCCGACTGGCGCGCCATCCCGACCGTGTTTCGCGTGGGCGCGCCGCTCTCCCTCGCCGGGGTGCTGCTTTCGATCGTCTACATGTGGCTCACCCGGTACACGTCGCGCTTCGGAACGGCGGCGCTCGCGGCGCTCGGCGTGGGGCACAAAGTGGAGGGGCTCGGCTTCATCGCGATTTCGGGGTTCGCGCTGTCGGCGTCCGCCCTCGTGGGCCAAAATCTGGGCGCCGGGCAGGAAGCCCGCGCGCGCCAGGCGGTGCGCCTGACGGTGGGCTATTGTCTCGCCGTCACGACGACCACGGCCATCGCGTTTCTCACGATCCCGCGCCTCCTGGTCGCGCTCTTCACCGACGATCCCGCGGTGATCGCGGACGGCAGTCTCTACCTACGCGTGATCGCTTTCGCGCAGATCGGCCAGACGTTCGAGATCATTCTGGAAGGAGCGCTCGCGGGGGCGGGGTACACCCTGTGGCCGCAGATTACCAGCACCACGCTCACGCTGTTGCGGGTGCCGCTCGGTGCCTGGTGGTCCGGCGCCTTCGGCTTGCTCGGCATCTGGTTGGCGCTTTCCGTCACCGCGATCTCCCGCGGCATCGTGATGACCCTCTTCTGGCTCCGTGGCGGCTGGCGCCGCGCGACGGTGTAACGGATGATTCGCTGATGGCGACCCTCATTACCCTGGTTACGGATCTCGGCGGCGCCGACAGCTACGTGGGCGAGGTGAAGGGCGTGCTCCTGTCGCAAGTGCACGGGGCCGCCCTCGTGGACATCACGCACCACATCCCCCCGGGCGACGTGCGCGCGGCGCAGTACGTCCTGTCGCGAGTGTGGCACCGCTTCCCCCAGGGGAGCGTGCACCTCGCGGTGGTGGATCCCGGCGTCGGCACGGATCGCCGCGCGCTGGCCGCGTCGCTGGCCGGCCACTTCTTCGTGGCGCCCGACAACGGCCTGCTCTCGTTCCTCCCGGCAGAGGCGCACTTCGCCGCATTGCCGGTCCCGGCGACGGCCGCTCCGACCTTCCACGCGCGGGACGTGTTCGCGCCGGCGGCGGGCAAGCTCGCGCTCGGCGCGTCGCTTTCGCACGTGGGTCATTCCATCACCGACGTGTACCGCTCCCCGCTCCCGGCCCCTCGTCACGACGGCACGGTGGTGATCGGCGAGGTGATCTACGTTGACCGCTTCGGCACGCTCATCTCGAACATCCCGGGCCAGGCGGTCGAGCCCGGCGTGCGCATCAAGGTCGCAGGCACGGAGATCGGCACGCTGGCGCGCACGTTCGGCGACGTGACGCGCGGGGCCCTGGTGGCGTTGGTGGGGAGCGGCGGAACGGTGGAGATCGCGGTGCGCGACGGCAGCGCCGCGCGCCTGCTAGGAGTCGGTGTGGGGGCGGAGGTGCGGGCCTGAGCGTGCGGGAATCTTCACCTTCGCCATCACCCGTTCTACGAAACCGAACTCCGGCGCGAAGCGCGTCAGTTGCGCCAGCTCGCGGATCAGCTTGCGCTCCCGCTCCGCCGTAGCGCGGCACTCGGCGCACGCGGCCAGGTGGAAGTCGCGCGCGGCGGGCAAGAGACCCTGAGCCCACAACTCGATCTCGTCGGGCGGCAGGTGCTGGACGATGGGCTCGCTCATGGTGCCGTCCTACGGCACGGGGGCGACGGCGGTTTCACGGGCGCCGGTCCTCGAGATGACCCCGTAATTCATTGCGCGCCCTGTGGATATACGTCTTCACGGTGCCCAGGGGCAGCTCCAGGATGCGCGCAATCTCCTCGTAGCTGTGCCCTTCGACGTGGCGCAGCAGGATGCAGGCCCGGTACTCGGGCCGCAATCGGGCGATGGCATGCTCGATCGCCCCGCCCAGCTCGCGCGCCTCGAGCTCCTGGAGCGGGCTCTCGCCCTTGTCCCCGAGCTGCAGCGCGGTGGCCTGCATCTGGTCGGGGGTCGTGGCGTGGGGCGAGCCGTCGAGCGACAGTGTCTCGAGCTCGCGCCGCCGCAGTTGATCGATCGCGGCGTTGTTCGCGATCTTGAAGATCCACGACGAGAACTTGAACTGCGGGTTGTACGAGCCGATGGCGTTCAAGACCTTGATGAACGTCTCCTGGGCCAGGTCTTCGGCGAGCGAGCGGTCGCGGACCATCCGATACAGCAGCGAGAAGACGGGCCGCTCATAGCGGCGGACCAGCTCGCGAAACGCGGCTTCGTGACCTTGGGCCGCCCACGCCACGACCTCTTGGTCGCTGGCGCCCGTCAGGTTGCCCGGCCTATCTTTCGCGCTTATGACGCCGTCTCCTGCGTTCGAGGTGGCCGCGCACTCGGGCGGCGACGCGAAGCGGTCGTACGTGCGCGGCATGTTCACGGCCATCGCGCCGCGCTACGACGTCTTGAACCATCTGCTGAGCTTCAACGCCGACCGCTCGTGGCGCCGCGCCGCCGTGCGGCGGCTCGGGTGGGAGCGGCGGCCCGACGGCACCTATCTCGATCTCTGCGCCGGCACGCTCGACCTCGCGGCCACCCTCGCCCGCGAGCCCGGGTTCTCGGGGTGGGTGATCGGCGCGGACTTCGTGGTGGCCATGCTGGCACGGGGAAAGGGCAAGGCGGCTTGCACCCGACCAGTCGGCGCCGACGCGCTCACGCTCCCCTTCGCCGACGCCCGGTTCGACGGCGCCATGGTCGCTTTCGGAGTACGGAACCTGGCGGATCTCGACGCCGGGCTCAAGGAGGCGCATCGCGTGCTCCGGCCCGGCGCACGCTTCGTGGTGCTGGAGTTCGCCACCCCGCGCTTCGCGCCGCTGCGCGCGCTGTACCTCTTCTATTTCCGGCGCGTGCTCCCCGCGATCGGCCGCGCGGTGTCGAAACATAGGGACGCCTATACCTACCTGCCAGAGTCCGTGCTCGGCTTCCCCGATCCCGACGCGCTCGCCCGCCGGCTCGAGGGCGCTGGCTTCTCCGACGTGAGCTACCAGCGCCTCACGGGCGGGATCTGCGCCGTCCATCATGGCACTCGATAATCTGCGCGCCTTCCTGGACGCGATCGACGCCCGGGGCGACCTGGTGCGCGTGGCGCGGCCCGTCTCGGTCGACAAGGAGATGACGGAGATCGCCGACCGCTGCATGAAGTCGCCGGGTGGCGGGCCGGCGCTCTTGTTCGCGCACCCCACGTTGACGTCGGGGGGAGCGGCGCGCTATCCCGTCGCGGTGAACCTGTTCGGCTCCGAGGCTCGCATGGCGCTGGCGCTGGGGGTGGAACGCCTCGACGACATCGGGGAGCGCATCGCGGTGCTCTTGAATTTGAAGGTTCCCGACAGCCTGCTCGGCAAGCTGGCGATGCTGCCGCAGCTCGCGGAGATCGCGAAATTCCCGCCCAAGACGGCGGGCGGACGGCCGCCGTGTCAGGAGACGGTGATCCGCGACCGGGACGTGGACCTGTCGCAGTTCCCGGTGCCCGTGTGCTGGCCGGAGGACGGCGGCCCGTACATCACCCTCCCGGGGGTGATCACGCGCGATCCCGGGACGGGCGTGCGCAACGTCGGGATGTACCGCATCCAGGTCATCGGCCGCAACGAGCTCGCGATGCACTGGCAGCGCCACAAAGTCGGGGCGGCGCATTGGCGCGAGATGGCGCGGCGCGGTGAGCGGATGCCGGTGGCGGTCGCGCTGGGCGGCGATCCCGCGTCCATATACGCGGCGTCCGCGCCGCTGCCGCCCACGATTGACGAGTTCCTGTTTGCCGGGTTCCTGCGCAAGGAGCCGGTGCGACTCGCCAAGGCCGTCACCTCGGATCTGGAAGTCCCGGCGGAAGCCGAGCTCGTGCTCGAGGGCTACATCGATCCCCGAGAAGAGTTGGTGCTCGAGGGGCCGTTCGGCGACCACACGGGGTTCTATTCGCTCGCGGACTATTACCCCAAAGTCCACGTCACCGCAATCACGATGCGCACGGACCCCATCTGGCCGCACACCATCGTGGGGCGGCCGCCGATGGAGGACTACTGGCTGGGTCATGCGACGGAGCGGATCTTCCTGCCGCTGTTGAAGCTCACACTCCCCGAGGTCGTGGACCTGCACATGCCGGCGGAGGGGATCTTTCACAATCTCGTGTTCGTGAGCATCGACAAGCAGTATCCGGGGCAGGCCTACAAGGTGATGAACGGGTTGTGGGGCCAGGGATTGATGTCGCTCGCCAAGGTGATCGTCGTGCTGGACAAGGATGTGAACGTGCGCGATGCCAAGGAGGCATGGTGGGTGGCGTTGAACCACATCGATCCGGAGCGCGACGTCCGTTTCAGCCTCGGACCGATGGATGTACTCGACCACTCGAGCCGCGGCTTCACGTTCGGCTCGAAGATGGGAATCGACGCGACGCGCAAGTGGAGGGAAGAAGGGTTTGCGCGGGAATGGCCCGGCAAGATCGTCATGGACCCGGAAACGAAGCGGCGGGTGGACGAGATGTGGAGGGAACTTGGCATCGAGCTCTGAGGCGCAGCGCGAGGGCCAGACCTACGCGGGCGAGAGCCTCCTGGTCCGCTACGCCAACTTCGTCAAGCTCCCGCACACGGTGTTCGCGCTGCCGTTCGCGCTGCTCGGCGTCGTGGCAGCGTCGTGGCGCGCGCCCGTCACGCCGCGGACGCTCGGGCTCGTGGTGCTGGCGTTCACGGCAGCCCGCTTCGTGGCGATGGGGTTCAACCGCATCGCCGACCGCGAACTCGACGCCCGCAATCCTCGCACCCGCGGGCGCGAGCTGCCCGCCGGCCGGCTGACGCTCGCTCAGGCGTGGGCGGCGGTCCTGGCCGCGGCGGCGCTGTTTCTCTGGGCGACCCGGGCGCTCAATCCGTTGTGCTTCCGACTTGCACCGATCGCGCTCGCGGTCGTCACCTTCTACAGCTACTCCAAACGGTTCACCTGGTGGTCCCACCTGTGGCTCGGTTTTGGCGACGCGATCGCCGGGCCGGCCGGTTTTCTCGCGGTGTCCGGCCAGTGGAGCGCGCCCTCGTGGCTGTTGTGGGTACTGGCCGCCGCCGTGACGTTCTGGGTGGGCGGGTTCGACATCTTCTATGCGCTGCCGGACGAGCACTTCGACCGCACCGAAGGATTGCACTCCGCGGTCGTGCGGTTCGGACAGGGGCGGAGCATCGCCCTGGCGAAGGGGCTGCACGGGCTCGCGGTGGTTTCGCTGATCGCGTTCGGTGTGGGAGCGGGACTGGGGCCGGTGTACTACGGTGGCGTGGCGCTCGGCGCGGGGATCATCGCTTGGGAGCACCGGATGGTGAAACCGGGCGACCTGTCGCGGCTCAATGCGGCATTCTTTACCGCGAACGGCATCGTGAGCATTGTGGTGTTCCTGGGTGCTCTCGTGGATCGGGTGACATGAACCTCGTGCGTGGTGCGTGGTGCGTGGTCTCTCCGCCGCGTCGGAAGCCCCCGGTGCCACGGGGGCAACCACGTACCACGCACCACGTACCGCCCCCGGCTCGTCCGCCCGCTCATCCGCGGCGCTCTCCCACTCCCAATCGCCGCGGGCGCTGATGAGCAAGCTTCCCGTCATTCTCGCGATCACCGGCGCCTCCGGCGCGCCGTACGGTGTGCGGCTGCTCGAGATGCTCGCGGTGCACACCGTGCCCACGTGGCTGCTGATCTCGAGCCACGGCTGGCGCCTGCTCACGCAGGAGTGCGGCATCAACGACGACCGCGAGCTCAAGAAGGCCACAGGGGGCGATTGGACGAGCGTGCGGGTGTTCGACGACAAGGACCGCGGCGCCGAGCCCGCGTCGGGCTCGGCCAGGACGGCGGGAATGGTGATCTGCCCGTGCTCCATGGGCACTGTGGCCGCGATCGCGCACGGCACGAGCCGCTCGCTCATCGAGCGCGCGGCGGATGTGGTGCTGAAGGAGCGCCGCACGCTGGTGCTCGTGCCGCGCGAGACGCCGCTCTCGCTGGTGCACCTCCGCAATCTCACCCGCGCCACGGAGGCCGGCGCCATCGTGCTGCCGGCTGCCCCCGGGTTCTACCACAAGCCGCAGAAGGTGGCTGACCTCGTGGACTTCGTGGTGCAGCGCGTGCTCGACCACCTGGGGCTCGACATCGCGTTGGTCAAGCGGTGGCAGCAGGAGTGAAGCGGATCATTTCTTCCCCCACATCCACGTGGCCCACATCGCCCGCAGCGCGATTCTGGGAGGGAGGCGCATCGCGTTTTGCTTGAGCGCGAGCAGAATCTGCCCGCGGTGGTGGGCGTCGTGCGCGATGAGGTAATCCATCCAGCGTATGGGGCTCCCGTTGAAGGCCTTGACCCTGGTCCCCGCGGCCAGGGTCGTCTCGATCAGAGCCTCGACCGCGTTGCCAGATGCGAGGAAGGCGGACCTGAGTCCCGGCCGCGTGAGCGCGGGGCGCTTGGGCAAGCGGTAGAAGTATCCCCGCGCGCGTCCCGCGTTGTACGCGAGCCAGCCAAGCCGCACCCGATGCAGGTGGGCAAACTGCTCGGCCACCGTCCGTCCCTTGGAGCCGAGTGGCATCGCTTGGAGTCCCTTCGGGGAGATCGCCCCGAGGAGCGCGAGCGTGATGCGGTTGTTCACGCGCCACGTCTTGAGGATTTGCGCGACGAGCCGATCGTTCATAGCGCCGACTAATATGCGGCTCGGCATCATTTCCGATACTCACGGGCTGCTCCGCCCCGAGGTGTTCGACGCCTTCCGGCAGGTGGATCACATCCTGCATGCCGGGGACGTGGGCGAGCGGGAGATCCTGATTGACCTCGAGGCCCTCGCCCCTGTGACCGCGGTGTACGGGAACGCGGACGGGCCTGAGCTGCGAGCGCGCTTGGCGCAGGTGGCCGAGGTCGAGCTCGACGGCTTCGCGGTCGTGGTGACCCATGGCGATCAGTTCGGACATCCGACTCCCGAGAAGCTGCACGCGGCGTATCCCAGGGCGGAGATCATCGTTTACGGGCACACGCACAAGCCGCTGCTCGAGCTGGTGGACCGGACGGTGACGGTCATGAATCCGGGGGGCGCGGGGCATCCGCGCTTCGGGATTCCGCCGAGCGTGGGCATCCTGGAGCTCGAGGCGGGGATCCCGCCGCGGGGGAGGGTGGTGGAGCTATGAACGAGCTAGAACCCGCTGAGCGCGTTCAACCGCTCATGTGCCTCCGGGCGCAGCCCCGCCCGCACGGCGGTGCGGGCGCGGTCCCACAGCGCTGCGAGCCACGCGGCCTCGTCGTCGCGCACGCGGCGGGCGGCGCCGTGGCGCGTGCGCCAGGCCGCAACCGTGTCGGCATAGGCGGCGAGAACCCGGTGTAGCGCTTCGGCATCTGGCGCGTCGCTGTCGAGCGCGCGCGCGAGCGCCGCCTCCCAAAACGTCTCCCCTCCGTCCACGAGCGAGAGCGCCTTGGCACAGGCGTCCGGCCCGCTGCGGGGCTCGAATCCCGCGCGGAGGTACGGCAACGCCCAGTTGAGTGGTGCGAACGCACCGGCCGGGTTGTCGACCCAGACCCAGGCGTGCAGTACCGCCACGCGCTCCTCCCGCGCGCCCGCCAGGGCGTCTTCGTGGCCCAGCTTCAAGCTCTCCTCTTCCACGCCCCCCGCGTGCGAGTGCCATCCGGCTCGACCGGCAGGGAAGTCCGGAGGCGACTCAGCGGCCGCGAGGGGCAGTGCGTACGCGACGCCCACCAGCGTGGGCCGCCCTTGAATCGGGGCGTACTCGAGAACCGGGGGATGGTCGGCCTCGAGCCGGGCGGCAACGAGTCGGCCCGGATGGACCCAGTGCTGTCCCATCGCCGGCGCTTCCACGCCGATGGCGTGGTATCCATCCGCGATCGCGGCGGACCGGTCGCGGTAGCGCTCCGTGCCGGCCCGGGCGCGGGCGAGGAATGCCGCCGCACCGGAGTCCGTCTGCACTGCGGGCGCGCCGCGCGCCGCGCCGGGCAAGAGCCAGAGCGCGAGCCACGCGAGCCGCGATGTCACGGCTCGAGAACGCGGAGCGAGTCTTGGTGATACGCGGCGAGCAGGGCGCGCACCCGCTCGGCGGATACGCCTTGCGGGAAGCGGCTGATCAGGCGCAACCGTTCCCGCGTCGCCGCGTGGGGCGCCTCGCCCTTGGAGATCTCCTCGGACACCTGGCCGAAGGTCGCTCCGCGAATCGCGCGGTAGGGCGCGAACACGAGTCCTGAATCGCTCGCGAGCAACAGCCCGGTGTCGCTTACGGACAGGAGCTCCGCGTCGAGTCTGGCGCCGCGGCTCTCCACGCTGACGGGCACACCGCCGGCGTGCGTGGCGGGGGCGAACGAGCCGACGCCCGTTCCCAGGTGGCAGCCGGCCAGCGCGAGGCCGCCGAGCAGCGCGACACCGCGAATTACGGTCACCGCACGGGCACCCGGCTCGCGGCGAAGCGCCGCTCGTAGCCGGCCCGCTCGGCCTGCCAGCGGTGCAGCGCTTCGACCAGAGCGTCGTCCGAGGGCTCGAACGTGGCCGTGCGGTGAGCGCCCCGCACCCAGGACGCCCGCAGCCACTCGACGTAGTATCCCTCCGACACGAGGAGGAATGTTTGCTCCGAATCGGCGCGGGCGGGCCCCGCGGCGAACCGGACCTCGAACCGCTGGCCGGGCGAGGTCACGAGATAGCGCTCGTCGGGAGCCCGCAGGCTCGCCCGGGCGGCCGTGTCGGGCAGGCCGTCTGCGCTCCGGACCTCGAGCGGCTCGAGCGCGGCGGCCGGCGGGCGACGCGCGCCGAGCGCCAGCTGGATCCGGTCGATGCGCCAGTCGTCCGCCACGAACCCCAACCGGATGCGCAGGCTGTCGCCCGGAGGCACGGGGACGAGCACCGCGACGTCCTTCCACGCCACCGGGCCCGTGTCAGGGACGCGCGCGACTTCACGCCACGCCGTGCCGTCCCACACCGCTACGCGCAAGCCCATGCGCCCGGCGTACCAGCGCCCGAGGCGCGCCGCCGGGCCGATCTCCTGGAGCTCCCGTCCCATCCAGTCGAGGCTGCGCGCTCCGGGGTCGCGTAGCATCAGCTCGTAGAGCAGCACGGTGTTGAGGAGGCTGTTGCGCATTCGGAATGCCAGGGCGACCGTGTCGCTGCGGGCGGGAGCGGGGAAGCTGAGGGTGATGAAGTCGTTCAGGTCGGCGGCGGTCGCGCGCTCGGTGACGCCCGAATCCGTGCTGAACGCTGCGCCGTCGGCTGCGAGCAGCTCGGCCCGGACGTCGCGGCCCGCGCGGTCGCGTGCCGTCGCGGGCGCGGTCAGCCCGCGCAGCGCGAGTGCGTGGCCGCCGGCATCCGGGACCACCAGCTCGTCCGCCGTGTGCCGCACGGCGAGCAATCCGAGCTGGTTAATGTAGTGCGTCTCCAGCGCCTCGTTGCGGACCTCGAGCCGCACGTCTCCGGTGGCGCCCGCCTGCGTCCTCAGCCGGTCCACGTCGCGGGCCTCGAAGGCCGGCGCAATGCTGTAGGAGAACCCCTCCGCTTCGAGCACCGGCTCGCCGGCGCTGTCGGCGTAGACGGTGGGGCAGGAGCCGAAGATCGCGACGGCGAGCGCCGCAGCCCCCAGGGCCGTGCCGGCGACCGCGAGCACGGTGAGCAGAGCGGACGCCGGGCCGTTGACGGCATTCCGGAAGGTCTCCATGCCGACGACGCTGTCGAGCGGGAGCGCGTCGGCGGGCGCCGAGTCGGCGAGCGTCAAGCCATAGCGGTACGCCGCACGCGCGCGGGCGCTGCGGATCGTGTCGCGCGCGATGACCACGCCTGCGCGGTACACCACGGTCGAGCCGTCGAGCAGGTGGGCCTTGACCGACGACGCCACCGCGACGGAGTCACCGGCGCTCGGCCGCGGCAATTCCGACACCGCGGGCGTCTTGTAGACGGTGCAGGCGGCGATCAGCGCGAGCGGTACGGCACGAGCCGGAAGACGCGACATCGAGGTGCTCCCTGAAATTCGCTCCCCAACTCTTACTGCACCCCAATCAAGGCCGCGTCAAGTCCGTGGCTGTCTTAGCGCTGGCAGTTCGGGCAGAACGTCGTCGCGCGGAGATCGATCGTGTGGGTGGTCACGAGCTTCTTGCCGCACGTGATGCAGCGCTCGCCCCCGCGCCCGTACACCTTGAGCTCGAACTGGAACCGGCCCGCCTCGCCCGTTCCGGTGCGGTAGTCCCGTACTGTCGTGCCGGATGAGCGCACCGCGCGCTTGAGCACGTCGGTCACCGCGGCGTGCAACCGCGCGAACTCGTCGAGCGACAACTTGCTCGTGGGCTTCGAGGGGTCGATGCCCGCCTGGAACAGCGCCTCGTTCGCGTAGATGTTGCCGACCCCCGCCAGGCGCCGCTGATCCATGATCGCCTTCTTGATGGCGGTGCGCGTGCCCGCGAGCCGCTCGGCGAACACGAACGGGGTGAAGGTGTCGTCCAGCGGCTCGGGGCCGATGCGACTGGTGTAGGCCGCCCAGGCCCGCTCGTCGAGCAGCCAGACGGTGCCGAGGCGGCGCACGTCGCGGTACACGAACAGCCGGCCGTCTTCCAGGGTGCAGGTGAGGACGGCGTACTTCGCTTCGTCCTTGGTGAGGGGACGCTCATACACCACGAGCGAGCCGGTCATGCGGGGCTGCACCACCAGTCGGTGGCCGCTCGCGAGCCGGAACACCGCGTGCTTGGCGCGCCGGCTCACTTCCTCGACGGCGTTGCCGCGCAGTGTGCGGAGCAGGCGTGGCTTGGAGACCCGGCGCAGCACGTCGGTCTTCGCCAGGCGGGCGCGCGCGATCTTGAACCCCTCCAGCCGCGGCGCTAGCTCCCGGACGATCGTCTCAACCTCGGGCAGCTCCGGCACGCCCCTCCCTGATCTCCCGCCAGCCGATGTCCCGTCGGTACGTCTTCCCCTGAAACGTGATCAGCTCACACGCGTCGCTGCTGCGCTTCGCCGCTTCGCCCACGGTTTCGCCCAGCCCGGTGATGGTGAGCACCCGCCCGCTGTGCACCCGCAGCGTACCGTCCGGGTCGCGCTGAGTTCCAGCGTGGAACACCAGCGTCCCGGGCTCGAGATCGCGCGGCACGACGATGTCCGCGCCCAGCTGCGGGTTGTCGGGATAGCCCGGTGCGGCGAGCACGGTCGCCACTGCGGCGCGCGTCGCCGTGAGGGCCCGCTCGCGGGGCGCCCACCTGCCCGCCGCGATGTCGGCTAGGTGGCGCGTCACGCCGGGCAGCACGGGCAGGAGCGCCTGCGTCTCGGGATCGCCCAGGCGGCAATTGAACTCGAGTACGTAGAGCGTGCCGTCGGCGGCGAGCATCAGTCCGGCGTAGAGCACTCCCTGGAACGGGGTGCCCTGCGCCGCCAGCTCGCTGATCGCCGGCTCGAGCACCTCGCGCCGCACACGCTCGAGCATCCCGGGCGTCGCGACGCTGACGGGGCAGTACGCGCCCATGCCGCCGGTGTTGGGTCCGGTGTCGCCCTCGCCCAGTCGTTTGTGGTCCCGCGCGGCTGGGAGGAGCAGCAGGCGCTCGCCGTCGGTGAGTGCCAGCACCGAGAGCTCTTCGCCCTTGAGGAAGTCCTCGATCACGATCTCGCGGCCGGCGTCGCCGAACGCGTCATCGGCGAGCATGGCGCGCGCCGCGCGCGCGGCCTCGGTGCGCCGGGCGCACACCACGGCTCCCTTGCCGGCCGCTAGGCCCGAGGCCTTCACCACCAGTGGCTCGGCGTGCCGGTTGACGAAGGCAAGGGCGGGCTCGAGCGCCGTGAAGGTCCGGCTCGCGGCCGTCGGGATCCCGACCCGCCGCATCAGGTCTTTGGCGAATGCCTTGGACGACTCAATGCGGGCCGCTCCGGCGCTGGGCCCGAACACGGGATGGCCCGCGGCGCGCAACGTATCGCTGAGCCCGGTGGCGAGCGGCATTTCGGGGCCGACGACGGTGAAATCGATGTTGTGCTGGCGCACGGCCGCGACGAGCTCGTTCGCCGAGCTGGCGGGAATCGCGAGATTGGTGCCGAGCTGTGCCGTGCCCGGGTTTCCGGGTGCAGCAAAGAGGGCCGCGTCGGGGGTGTCGCGCTTGAGCGCCCAGCAGAGCGCGTGCTCGCGGCCGCCCCCTCCGACGACCAGGATTCTCACTTCTTCTTGAAAGCGTCCGCGAAGGCCTGGGCGGCCCGTTTGGCGCCGCCCACCACGTCGTCCACCACCGCCTTCGCTTCCTTCATGTAGTGCTCGCGCGCCTCGTCGACGTCCTTGTCGATGGGGCGCTGCTCCGCTTCCGGTCCGCGGCGGGTGTATTCGCCCCGCAGCACGCGGTCGTAGTGTCCCTCTTCGATCCAGCGCTGCAGCTCGGCGGCGCGCAGCGTGTTGAACGGGTGCGATTGGGGAAGCGTGTTGAGGATCTTGAACACGCGGTCGAGCGCGCCACTCGACTCCTCGTACTCCTTGGCCTGCTGGAGGAAGGCGTTCAAGTCCATCTGCTTCATGTCGCCCCCGCCCGCCATCTTGAGAAACATGCGCATCGAGGCGGCCGCGTCCTGGGCTGCGAGCAGGCCCGCGCGATCGGACGAGAGCTCGCTCTTGCGATACCACTCGAGCAGCGCGAACTGGATGGGTGCCAGCACGATGCCTGCCAGGAAGGGCAGAAAGTTCATCCCCACGAACACGATCAGCACCAGAATCGTGTGGTACAATGCGTGGCCGCTCATCACGTGCCCCAACTCGTGTCCCAGCAGGACGCGCATCTCGTCGTCGTCGAGCAGGTTCAGCGCGCCCGAGTTGATGACGATGAACGGGCGTTCCATGCCGTAGGCGCCGGCGTTCACGAACGGTGTCTGCGACACGAACAGTTCGGGCCGCTCGGGCCAATCGAGCGAGGTGAGCACGTCGGCGTAGAGCGCGTTCATCCGGGGGAATTGCGTCGGTCCCACGCGCACGGCGTTGGCCTGGAACAGCAGGCGGATGCCGCGCTCGCCGAAGAAGCCGACGATCTTCTTCACGACCTGATCGAAACCGGGGACGGACCGAAGCGTCTGCAGCGCGGCGCGGTCGGCGGGGTGCTCCCACGTGACCGGCGCGATCTGCGTGAGGATCTTGCGCGGGCGCGCCGCCGGCAGGGTGGACTCTGTCATGTCAGGCTCCTGTACAAAGATGGGCTGTCACTACGCCGCGCCTGGCCGCGTGTTTCGCTCATCCCGCCCCGGCCAGCGCCTGCTCCAAGTCCCCAATCAGGTCCTCCACTTCCTCGATTCCCACCGACAGCCGCACCAGGCTGTCCGTGAGCCCCATCGCCCGCCGCATGTCGGGCGGCACGCTGGCGTGCGTCATCGAGGCCGGATGACCGATGAGACTCTCCACGCCGCCGAGCGATTCGGCGAGAGCGAAGATCCGGGTGCCCTCGGCGAACCGCCTCGCCCGATCCACCGAGCCCAGCTCGACCGAGATCATGCCGCCGAACCCCTTCATCTGGCGGCACGCGAGCTCGTGCTGCGGGTGGGACGGCAGGCCCGGATAGTAGACCTGCTCGACCTTGGGATGCCGCGTGAGCCATTCGGCGATGCGGCGGCCGTTGGCGTCGTGCTGCCGCATCCGCAGCGCCAGCGTCTTGGTGCCACGCACCGCCAGCCAGCAGTCGAACGGCCCGGGCACCGCGCCGACGGCGTTCTGCAGGAAGCTGAGGCGCTCGGCGAGATCGTCCCGGTTGACCACGAGCATCCCGCCGACCATGTCGCTGTGCCCGTTCAGGTACTTGGTGGTCGAGTGCAGCACGATGTCCGCGCCCAGCTCGAGCGGCCGCTGAAAGCAGGGCGTGGCGAACGTGTTGTCCACGACGAACAGGGCGCCGGCGCGACGCGCGATCTCGCCGGCGGCGGCCAGGTCGCACAGCCGCATCATCGGGTTCGTGGGCGTCTCGGCGTAGATCATCTTGGTCCGAGGCGTCACGGCAGCCGCGATGTTGGCCGTCACGCCCGCGTCCACGAACGCGAACGTCACCCCGAGCGGGGCCCAAATGTGCGTCATCTGGCGGTGCGTGCCGCCGTACACGTTCTCGCCGCTCACGACGTGGTCGCTCGCCGCCAGCAGCTTCAGCACGGCGTCGAGCGCAGCGAGTCCCGAAGCGAAGGCCAACCCGTGACGCCCGCCCTCGAGCGCCGCCACGTTCCGCTCCAGCACATCCCGCGTGGGATTGCGGGTGCGTGCGTACTCGTACCCTTTATGTCGACCCAGGCCTTCCTGGATGTAGGTCGAAGTCTGATAGATGGGCGTCATCACGGCGCCCGCGAGCGGATCGGGAATGTGGCCCGCGTGCACCGCGCGGGTTCCGAAGCGCGTCTTCAGGTCGTCACCCGATACCTGCGTCATGGCCGGAACGTAAGGGCGCCTTCCGTGCCGAGCAAGCGACCTTTACGTTACGCTCACGATGCCAGAGCCGAACGCCGTCAAGTGCCTGGTGGTGGACGACGAGCCACGGCTCCGGCGAGTCCTCGTGCGGCTGCTCGAAGGCGAGGGCTTCACCTGTGGGGAAGCGGGGTCGGGCACCGAAGCGTTGGAGATGCTGCAGCACGATCCGGTGCCGCTCGTGATCTCTGATCTGCGAATGCCGCAGATGGACGGGGTCACGCTGCTGCGCGAGATCGTCGCCCGTTGGCCCGACACGGCCGTCATCGTCGTGACGGCCGTGGCCGAGGTGGAAAGCGCCGTGGCGTGCCTGCAGCTCGGTGCACTCGACTACGTCGCCAAGCCGTTTCACCTGGACGAGGTGCGCGCCCGCGTGATGCAAGCGCTCGACAAGCGCCGTCTGAAGATGGAGGTCGAGGACTACCGGCACACGCTGGAGCAGCGCGTGCAGCACCAGGCGCGCCGCATCGAAGAGCTGTCGCTCGAGCGCCTCCAGGCCCTGGTGTACTTCCTCGAAGAAAAGGATCCCTACACGCGCGGCCATTCGCAGCGTGTTGCCGATTACTCGGCTCGCATCGGCCGCATGATGGGGTTGCCCGAGCCGGGGATGGACCTCATCGCCCTCGGCGCCGAGTTGCACGACATCGGCAAGATCGGTGTGAGCGAGGCCGTCCTCCACAAGGCGGGCAAGCTCACCGAAGCCGAGTACCGGCACATCATGGAGCACCCCGTGATCGGGGCTCGCATCCTGGCGCCGTTGATGCGCGACGTGCCTCCCGCCCTCGCCATCGTCCGATCGCACCACGAGCGCCTCGACGGCAAGGGGTTCCCCGACGGACTGCGGGGCGACGAGATCCCGCTCGAGGTACGGGTCGTCACCGTCGCCGACTCGTTCGACGCCATGACCAGCGTCCGCCCGTACCGGCCCGCGCTGTCGGTGCCGAAGGCGCTGCAGGAGCTCGAGGAAGGCAAGGACTCCCAGTTCCATTCCCCGGCGGTGGACGCCTTCCTCGCCGCCTTTCCCGACAAGACTGCGCTCCCGGTCTCGACCCCCGAGGTCCGACCCCTCCATCTGCCTGGCCCATCCATCGAGGCGCTCCGCCGCTCATCGGCACCGAATTAGATTGTCCGCATGACCGACACCTTGATGGTCGGGGTCTCGGGCGTCCGCGGCATCGTCGGGAAGGACTTGACCGAGGAGATCGTGGCGCGCTGGGCCCGCGCGTTCGGGCGTTGGGTGCGCGAGGGGAGGGCCGGGGGACGGGGGACGCGTGTGTCCGTCGTGGTCGGGCGCGATGCGCGGACCTCGGGACCCGCGTTCACCGCCGCCGTGACCGCCGGCCTGACCGCTGCCGGCTGCGACGTGGTCGACGTCGGCCTCGTGCCCACCCCCACGGTCCAGCTCGCGGTCGAGTACCACCACGCGGGCGGCGGGATCGCGATCACGGCGAGCCACAACCCGATCGAGTGGAACGCACTGAAGTTCATCGGCTCGGACGGGATATTCCTCGACGGGGACGACGGTCGCCGAGTGTCCGAGCTCGCCGCGCCGCAGGGGGAACGGGGGACCCTCAAGGACTCCCTGACGGTCGCGGGGGGAGGGGGAAGGGTAGAGACGGACGCCCACGCTGTCGAGCGGCATCTCGACGGAGTGTTGCAGCTGTCGGCGGTGGACCTTCAGGGGATTCGGAAGCGGAGGTTCGCGGTGGCACTCGATGCGGTGCGTGGGGCGGGAGGCCCCGTGATGCGCACGCTGCTCGAGCGGCTGGGCTGTCGTGTCGTGGGGATCAACCTCGAGACGGACGGTCGGTTTCCTCGTGCGCCCGAGCCGATTCCGGAGAACCTGGGTGAGCTCGCCGCCCTGGTGCGTCGCTCGGGCACGGATGTCGGCCTCGCCGTGGACCCGGACGTGGACCGGATGGCGATCGTGGACGACCGAGGCGCGCCGATCGGGGAGGACTATACGCTGGCGCTGGCGGTGAGAGCGGTGTTGGGGCAGGGGGAAGAGGGAAGACGGAAGGGTGCCGTCGTCGTTTGCAACCTGTCCACGAGCCTCGTCGTCGAAGACGCGGCGCGCGAGTGCGGCGCCGAGGTCGTGCGTACGCCGGTGGGCGAGGCTCACGTCGCACGGAAGATCATCGAGCTCAGGGCCCCGATCGGCGGCGAAGGGAACGGCGGGGTGATATATCCCGCGTTGCACGTCGGGCGCGACGCGCCGGTGGCCGCGGCGCTGCTGCTCACGCTGCTCGCCCGGGAGGGCCGTCGGGTGAGCGAGCTGGTGGTGGCGGCCCCGCGGTACGTGATCGTCAAGGCCAAGGTGCCCCGAGGCCCGGCGCTCGAGCCGGTGTACGCCGCGCTGCGCCGAGGGCTCGCCGACGCCCGGGCGGACACGCAGGACGGCTTGCGCCTGGCCTGGCGCGACCGCTGGCTCCACGTGCGACCGTCGAATACGGAGCCGATCATCCGGCTCATCGCCGAAGCGCCGACCGGCGCGGCGGCGCGGGACCTGGTCGACGAAGGACGGCGTCTATGTGCGGCATCGTAGGCTACACCGGGGCACGACAGGCGGCCCCGCTGCTGCTCGAAGGACTGAAGCGCCTGGAGTACCGCGGCTACGATTCGGCCGGGATGGCGTTGGTCGAGGACGGGCGCATCGAGGTGCACAAGGCGGCGGGTAAGATCAGCGTGCTCGAGAGGGAGCTCGGGCAGAGCCTCCCCCGCGGCCGCACGGGCATCGCCCATACACGCTGGGCCACGCACGGCGCGCCCAACACCGTCAACGCGCACCCCCACACCGATTGCGGCGGCACCTTGGCGCTGATCCACAACGGCATCATCGAGAACGCCGGGGCGCTCCGCACCGCGCTCGCGAAGCGCGGCCACGTATTCCGCTCCGAGACCGACACCGAAGTGCTAGCGCATCTGGTCGAGGAGCTGCTGGCGAAGGGCGCGGCGCTGGTCGAGGCGGTGGCCGGGGCGCTGCACCAGGTCGAGGGCACCTACGGCATCGCGGTGGTGTCGACCCGCGAGCCGGACACCATCGTGGCGGCGCGGCACGGTTCCCCGTTGCTCGTCGCGATCGGGACGGGGGAAAACTTCGTCGCCTCCGATGCCTCCGCGGTGCTCGCCCACACGCGCTCCGTCGTGTATCTGGACGACGGCGAGATCGCGGTGGTGCGGCCACAGGACTACCGCATTCTCGATCTCGACTCGGTCGAGAAGGAGAAGACGGTGACCCGCGTCGACTGGGATCTCGGCACCATCGAGCGCGGCGGCCACGCCCACTTCATGCTCAAAGAGATCCTGGAGCAGCCCGAGAGCCTGCGCAACACGCTGCGGGGACGGCTTCTGGAAGAGGACGGCACGGCGAAGCTCGGCGGGTTGAACATCGACGACGAGCAGCTGCTCCAGGTGAACCGCATTGTGTTCATCGCCTGCGGCACCTCGTGGCACTCGGCTCTGATCGGCGAGTACATGATGGAGGAGCTGGCGCGGATCCCCTCCGAGGTGGAGTACGCATCCGAGTTCCGCTACCGCAACCCGATCGTGGACGAGCGCACGCTCGTGGTGGGCATCTCGCAATCGGGCGAAACCGCGGACACGCTCGCCGCCTTGCGCGAGGCGAAACGCCGCGGCGCCCGCACCCTGGGTCTCGTGAACGTGGTGGGATCCACCATCGCCCGTGAGGTGGACGGCGGGATCTACCTGCACGCCGGACCGGAGATCGGCGTGGCCTCCACGAAAGCGTTCACGAGTCAGATCGCGGCGCTCGCCCTGCTCACTCTCAAGATGGGCCGGCTGCGGGCGCTCTCGATCCTCCAGGGGCGTGAGGTCGTGCGGGCGCTGGGGCGGCTGCCGGAACTGGTGGAGCAGGTGCTCGCGAAGGCACCCGAGGTGGAGCGGATCGCCGAACGCATGATGCGCGCCACCAACGTGCTCTATCTCGGCCGCGGCTACAACTTCCCGGTGGCCCTCGAGGGCGCGCTCAAGCTCAAGGAGATCTCCTACATCCACGCCGAAGGCTATCCCGCGGCCGAGATGAAGCACGGCCCGATCGCGTTGATCGACGACCTCATGCCGGTGGTGTTCCTCGCGCCCAAGGATGCGGTGTACCAGAAGGTGGTTTCCAACGTGGAAGAGGTGAAGGCCCGCGGCGGGCGGGTGTTCGCGGTCCTGACCGAAGGGGATACGGGCCTGGCGCGGCTCGCGGACCAGAAGATCGAGGTGCCCGAGACGCTCGATCTGCTCACGCCGGTGCTCACGGTGCTACCGCTGCAGCTGCTCGCCTACTACATCGCCGTGCGGCGAGGCTGCAACGTGGATCAGCCGAGGAACTTGGCGAAATCGGTGACGGTGGAGTGAGGGTCGTCCTGCAACGCGTGGCCCGTGCAGAGGTTCGCGTTGGTGGTCGCGTCACCGGATCCATCGGTGTGGGGTTCGTGGTCCTCGCGGGGTTCGCGCCCGCAGACAGCGAAGACACCCTCGGCTGGATGGCGGAGAAGATCCTCGGTCTCCGGCTGTTCGGCGATTCGCAGGACAAAATGAACCTGGCGCTCGCCGACGTCGCCGGCGGGCTGCTGGTCGTCTCGCAGTTCACGCTGTACGGCGACGCGAAGAAGGGACGGCGTCCGAGCTTCACGGACGCGGCGCCACCAGAGATCGCGATCCCGTTGTACGAGCGCTTCGTGGCGCTGCTCAAGGAGCGAGGAGCAGGGAGTGGGACTCGCGTGGAGACGGGAGAGTTCGGGGCAATGATGGAAGTGGAACTGGTCAACGACGGGCCCGTCACGTTGATTCTCGAACGATGATCGTCCTCGCGAGCGGCTCTCCGCGGCGGCGCCAGCTGCTCGAGATGCTCGGGATCCCGTTCCGGGCCGTGGCGCCCGAGGTGGACGAGACGCGCGGGCCGGCGGAGCAGCCGGAGGGCTACGTCACCCGCTTGGCGCGCGAGAAGGCCACGGTCGTGGCGGCGCGGGAGCAGGGCGCCGTGGTGCTTGCGGCGGATACGACGGTGGTGCTGCGCGGTCGCGTGTTCGAAAAGCCCGCCACGCCGGACGAGGCGGTCGAGATGCTCAAGCGGCTGCAGGGGCGGAAGCATCAGGTGCTGACGGCGGTGGCGGTGGCGTGCGACGGCAGGGTCGAGCACGCACTCGACGTGACCGACGTGATGTTCCGGCGCCTCTCGGACCACCTGATCGCCGAGTACGTCGCCACGGGGGAGCCGCTCGACAAGGCGGGGGCGTACGCGATCCAGGGGAAGGGCGCCGCGCTGGTCGAGGGGATTCACGGCGACTTCTTCGGCGTGATGGGGCTGCCCCTGCGGCTCGCGCTCGATCTGCTGGCGCGCTTCGGGGTGCCCTACCGCTTCACCCGGTAGACCGGAATCTTCTTCGCTTTCCCCTTCATCTGGATCGGCTCCAGGGTCTCGACCTCGGGCGGCTGCTTGAGCTGCTGGAAGAACGGCTCGGAGATGAGTATCTCGTTTGGGCCGGCGCTGGAGCAGAGGCGGGATGCCGTGTTCACCGCGTCGCCGATCACGGTATACTCGAGCCGGCGGTCGGAGCCGATGTTCCCCGCAAACACCTCGCCGAAGTTGATGCCGATCCCGATGCCGAGCTCCTGCCGTCCCTGTTCCTTCCATTTGGCGTTGAGCTTCTCGAGCGCGACGAGCTGGTCGACGGCGCATGCGATGGCGCGCTGTGCGTCGTCTTCGTGCGCGATCGGCGCTCCCCACAGCGCCATGATCGCATCACCCATGAACTTGTCGAGCGTGCCGCCGTGCTCGAACACGATCTCCACCATCTCGGTGAAGTACTCGGTAAGCAGGGTCGCGATGTCGTCCGGGCCCATCGTTTCCGACATGCTCGTGAAGCCGCGGATGTCCGAGAAAAAGATCACGACCGGCCGCTTCTGGCCGCCGAGCTGGACCGCGCCCTCCTGCTGGGCGATCTGGGCGGCGAGGTTGGGGGCGAAATAGCGCTGGAAGTTCGACAGCACGAGCGCCTCGCGCCGCAGCCGCTCGGAGCGTTGCGAGTTCTCGATCGCCACGGCGGCGAGCGAGCCGAACGCGATGAGGAACTTGAGGTCGTCGTCGGAGAACGAGTGCGTGGCCGTCAGGTTATCCACGTACAGGATGCCGAGCACCTTCTGGTCGGTCCCCATGAGCGGCGTGCACATGGCGCTGCGGACGCTCTGGATCAGGATCGACTTCCCCTTGAACCGCTCGTCGGCCGCGGTGTTGTCCGACAGGATGGCGACGCGATCCTCCACCACCCGGCGCGCGATCGACTGCGGCACGTGCTTCGAGGCCGACGACTGGGCCGTGCGCCCTTTAGAGATCCGCGGCACCAGCTCCCCGGTCGCGGCCTCGAGCAGCAGGATCGATACGCGGTCGACGTTCATGACCTGGAACGTGAACTCGACCACTTTGTCCAGCAGCCGATCGAGCTCCTGCTGCTTGGACAGCTCCTTCGAGATCTCGAGCAGCAGCTCGAGCTTCTTTTCGCGCAGCTCCTCGAGCGACTTGGCCGTAACCTTCAGGTGCGAAGCGCCCGACGGAGCGGCGGTGACGATCGCGGGGATCCCGCCCGAGACGCTGACGGGCAGCTGGCGCACGATGGTGCCGGCCGCGGCCTTGGCGCCCGCGAACTCGGCCGATGCGGGCGGCACGACTTGCGGCCGCGCGACGGGCGCGCTGACCTCCTTCACGCGGAAGGCCACCTTGCCGAACGTGATGACGTCGTTCTCGCCGGCAAGCGCCTCGGTGATTCTGGCGCCGTTCAGGAACGTGCCGTTGGAAGAGCCGACATCCTTCACTTTCACGCCGCCGTCGGTGAGCGACACCTCGGCGTGCCGGCGGGAGATGGTGGGGTCGTAGATCGGGACGTCGCTCGTCACCGCGCGCCCGACGACGATGGTACGGCCGGGCTGCAGGTCGATGGACTGCTCGCCCGTCGTGCTCAGCAGCTTAAACACAGCCGCCAATATAGTTCACCCTGCTGCCTTCGCGAGCGCCAAGGCCTTGAGCACGGCCTGCGCCTTGTCTTCGGTCTCGCGGAACTCGCGCGCCGGATCCGAGTCGGCCACGATCCCCGCGCCGGCCTGCACCACCACGCGGTCCCGGCGCACCAGCGCGCAGCGGATCGCGATGGCGGTGTCGAGGTTGGTGGCGCCCCAGCCGACGTACCCCACCGCGCCGGCGTAGGGCCCGCGGCGCTCGGGCTCGAGCTCGTCGATGATCTCCATCGCGCGGACCTTGGGCGCCCCCGTCACCGTGCCCGCGGGGAAGCAGGCCTTGAAGACGTCGAGCGCGTCGTAGCCGTCGCGCAGCTCGCCCCGCACCTCGCTCACGAGGTGCTGCACGTGGGAATAACGCTCCACAGCGAGCAGCTCGGTGACACGCACGGTACCGAACTGCGCCACCCGCCCTACGTCGTTCCGCCCCAGATCGACGAGCATCATGTGCTCGGCGCGCTCCTTTTCGTCGGCGAGGAGCTGCCGCGCGAGCGCCTCGTCTTCCTCCGGCGTGCGGCCGCGAGGGCGCGTTCCGGCGATCGGGCGGACGGTGACTTCGCTTCCCTCGACCCGGACCAGCACCTCGGGCGAGCTGCCGAGCAGCGTGAAATCGTCGAGCTGGAGGTGGAAGAGATAGGGGGCGGGGTTCAGGGCCCGGAGGTAGCGGTACAGCAGCAAGGGATCGACGGCGCCGGGGGCTTCCTGACGGCGCGACAGGACGGTCTGGAACGTGTCGCCCGCCCCGACGTATTCGAGCACGCGCGCCACGTCGCGCTCGAACGCGTCGCGCGGGTAACGCGACTCGGTCGCCACGGGGGGGAGACCGTTCCGCAGGGCGAGGGGTGCGAGCTCGTGCCGGTCGCCGAGCCGCCCGATGATCTCCTCCACCCGCGCCTCCGCCGCGTCGTACAGCCGCAGCCGCTCGGCGGGAGCCGCGCGGGGCGGCACCTCCACGTTCGCCAGGACGATCGCTCGCCCGAACAGGTTGTCGAGGATCACGAGCGTGTCGGCGATCATCAGGACGGCGTCGGGCACGTCGAGCGTGTCGGCGGGCGGATGGGGCAGCCGCTCGACGGTGCGCACCAGGTCGTAGCCCAAGTAGCCGACGGCGCCGCCCGTGAAACGCGGCAGGCCGGGAACCGGCGCGCCGGGGAGCGCGCGCATGCGCTGGGCGAGGTGGCCGATCGGGTCGTCCGTCTCGCCGGCGGCCTTCCAGCCGGTGCTCCGCGTCCAGCGCTCGACGGACCGGCCGCGGTAGCGCCACACCTCGCGCGGCTCGGTGCCAAGGAAGGTGTAGCGGGCCCAGCGTTCTCCGCCGACCACTGATTCGAGCAGGAACGCGAACGGCGGCCGGGCGACTTTCGCGAACGCCGCGAGCGGGGTGTCGCCGTCGAGCACGACCTCGCGCACCACGGGGACCATGCCACCGCGCTCCGCGCGGGCGAGGAACTCAGCGCGCGCGTCGGTCATACCGCGGGGGACGGGGTACACCGGGTATGCCCCGTTGCCCGCGGACCCCCGGGCCGCAAGATTTCGGCCCGATGCGCGCCGCGCTCGCCGCCGCCCTCGCCCTCGGCGTGCTCACCTCGCCGGCCCCGGCGCGCGCACAAGCGTGGAACTCGGACGCAGCGCTCGCCTTGGCGCGGCGCGCCGTGCTGCGGCGCGGCGGCGCGGTGGCCGATACCTCGCTGCACGACTACAAAGCCCAGGCGCACGGGTTCCTCTTCTTTCTCGGGGCGTTCGGCCAGGGGCTCGCCGAGCCCCCGCGCCTCGTCAAGGCCGATCAGCTGGAGCTGGAAGTGTACTGGAGGGCCCCGGCGAGCAGCAAGCAGCGGGTGGTCGGCTGGCGCGACCAGGCGCAGCTGCCCACCGACATCAACTATCACCGCGACCACCTCGGCATCATCCAGAACAATTTCGGCGCCGCGATCCGGCTGGGCGAAGGGGACGAGGTGCGCGACGTGCCTCATCCCCTCGCACCGATCGGCCCGGAGACGTACGACTTCGCGCTGGGGGACACGACCGTCATCGCGTTTCCGGAGCGCGAGGTCCGGGTGGTGGCGCTGCGCGTGCGGCCCAAGGATTTCGGCCTTCCCCGCATCGTGGGCACCTTGTACCTGGACGCCGAGACGGCGGATCTGGTGCGCATGGCGTTCAACTTCACGCCCCGCTCCTATCTCGATCACCAGCTCGAGGACGTGAGTATCGTGCTCGACAACGCGCTGTGGGAGCAGCGCTACTGGCTGCCCTACCGGCAGGAGATCGAGATCCGCCGCCGGGCGACCTGGCTCGACGTGCCGGTGCGCGGGATCATTCGGGCCCGCTGGGAAATCGACGGCTACGCGTTCAACCTCGGGCTCGCGAAGAGCTGGTTTGCGGGCGAGGAAATCACGTTCCTGCCGAAAGCCGAGCGCGATTCCTTCCCGTGGACGGAGCCGCTCAGCGCCGCGCTGCAGGACGTGGCCGAGCCGGTCCGCCAGAACGATCTGGCGCGCGTGCGGGCGGAGGTGGAGCAGATCGCCGGGCGCCGCGCCCTGACGGGGCTCAAGGGCCGCCGGCTCGGCGTCCGCGGCGTGTCCGACCTGCTGCGCGCCAATCGGGTGGAAGGGCTCACGCTCGGGGCCGGGATCGTGCTGCGCGGCGGCGGCGAGCGGCGCGAGCTGCGCGCACTCGGGAGCTACGGCTTCGCCGACCATCGGCCCAAAGGGTCAGCGAGCGCGGTCGGCCGCCAGGGCCGGGTCGCGCTCGAAGCGGCGGTGTACCGCGAAGTGCGCGACGTGGGCGACGCGCCCGTGATCGCGCCGCTCCTCAATTCCCTTTCGTCCCAGGAATTCGGGCGCGATTACGGCGACTACTACCTGGCGGACGGCGCGCGCCTGACGTACCGCCACGGCGTCGGCGCGCGCGGAGAGTGGCGCGCCAGCGCCGGGCGGGAGTTCATCGGCTCGCTCCCCGTCGTCGCCTCGCCCGCGAACGGCCGCTTCCGGCCCAACCCCGCCCTCGGCGAAACCGGCGTCGACCTGGTGCAGCTCGCGTTCACGCGCAAGAGCGAAGGCTTTGCCGTGCGGCGCGACCTGCACGTGGAGGCCGCGCTCGAGGCGGGGCGGCAGGACGGCGGCGCCACCTATCTGCGGTTCTCCGCCGGGGGCCATGTCTTGTTTCCCGCCGGGGCCACGCATCTCCTGGTCCGCGCCTCGGGCGGCGCCGCGAGCGCCGACTTGCCGGCGCACCGCGCCTTCGTGCTCGGCGGGCGCGGGACGCTCTTGGGCGAAGAGTTCCGCCGCTGGGGCGGCGCCCGCATGGCGCTCCTGCATGTCGAGTGGCGGGTCCCGGTGCCGTTCGTCGCCGTCGGCGTCGGTCCCTACGCGCGCACCCCGCGCACCCTCACCGTGGCGCCGTACGTCGCGCTCGGTTGGGCCGCGCGGCCGCTCGCCGGCACGCCGTGGGCGGCCACGCCCGGCACCCGCGTCACGCTTGGGCTCGGGTTCGAGTGGCTGGGCGTGTTCCGGTGGGACGTCGGGTTCGCCGCGGCCACGCACCGGGTCGGACTCGCGTTGGACGTCGCGCGCGATTTCTGGGGCATCCTGTGAGCGTTTCGGGCTGGACGGCGCCGGTCGGCCGGGTAGCTTTGGAAGGTTGACCGAATGACCACGACGAACTTCCCGGACGAATGGCTGGCGCACTCCCTCGAGGGAGTGGTCACCCCCGAGCTCCTCGCTGAGCTGCGGGAGAAAGCCGTACCGCAGGCGACGTTATGGGAGACGCTCGTGGCCCAGAAGGTCGCGAGTGACGAGCAGATCCTGACGGCGCTCGCGGCGCGCTTCCGGCTGAAGTTCGCCGACCTGCATCAGATGGATCCGGCGGCGAAGGAGCGCGTGCCCGAGGCGGTCGCCCGCCGCTACCACATCCTGCCGTTCCGCGCCACCGACTCCTACCTCGAAGTGGCGACCGCGAATCCGTTCGACCTCGATGCCGAAAAGGCGCTTGCCTTCGCGACCGCCCGTGAGATCCGGATGCTCTTGCTCGCGCCGTCCAAGATCGCCGAGAAGCTGGACGAGATGTACCGGCCAGAAAAAGCGGTCGACAAGCTGCTCGAGGGGATGGGGAGCTCGGCCGAGCTGGTCCAGCTCAAGGATCAGCTGGCCCCGGAGGAGATCGCGGCGTCCGAGGCGGAGGCGAGCCAGCGGCCGGTGGTGCGGCTCGTGGATCTGATCATTTCCGAAGGGATCCTGGCGCGCTCGAGCGACATCCACATCGAGCCGGAAGAGGGCGGCGTGGCGGTGCGCTACCGCATCGACGGCGTCCTGCGCCAGGTGATGAAGATCCCGCGCCAGGCTGGGCTGCCGCTCATCTCCCGCATCAAGATCATGTCTTCCCTCGACATCGCCGACCGGCTGCGGCCGCAGGACGGCCGCGCGCGTGTGGCGGTGAACGGCCAGCCGATCGACCTGCGCGTCTCGACCCTGCCCGCGTCGCAGGGTGAGAAGGTCGTGATCCGCATCCTCGATTCGCGTGCCACCGTGAAATCGCTCGACTCGCTGGGGCTGAACACCAACGAGACCGAGGGCATTAAGCGGCTGCTCGAGAACCACGAGGGGATTCTCCTCGTCACGGGTCCCACGGGGTCCGGCAAGACCACCACGCTCTACTCCTGCATCAACCAGATCAAGAGCGAGGGCGTGAACATCGTCACGGTCGAGGACCCGGTCGAATACCGGATGCAGGGGATCGTGCAGGTGCAGGTGCAGGAGAAGGCGGGGCTCACCTTTGCGGCGGCGTTGCGCTCGATCCTGCGCCAGGACCCGAACGTGGTCCTCGTTGGCGAGATCCGCGACCGCGAGACGGCGCAGGTCGCTGTGCAGGCGTCGCTCACCGGTCACCTGGTGCTGTCGACGCTGCACACGAACGACGCGGCGAACGCGGTCACGCGGCTCGTGGACATCGGGGTCGAGGCCTACAAGATCGCGGCGGCGCTGCGCGGCGTGGTGGCGCAGCGGCTGATGCGCAAGCTGTGCCCCACCTGCAAGGAAGTATGGATGGAGGCGCCCGCCGACCGTCTCAGGAAATGGGTCCCGAAGGGCACGCCGCTGTACCGCGCCGCCGGGTGTCCCGACTGCGCCATGACGGGATACCGGGGCCGCTTCTCGATCGTCGAAGTCCTGACGGTGTCCCCCGAGGTCGAGCGGCGCATCGCCGCGGGTGAGACGGCGGACCACCTCGCCGCCGCGGCCCGCCGCTCCGGCATGAAGGGCCTGTGGGAATCCGGGTTGGAGCACGTGCTGCGGGGGGAGTCGACGCTCGACGAGCTGACGCGGGTCGTGGATATCCCGCAGGAGGACGAGCGGCCCTCCGGGCCTGCGGCCGCCCCACGCCGCGGGAGCGGCGGGATGCCGCAGGCACACCCGGGGCCCCACGCGGGCCACGGTGGCGTCGGCGAAGGCGCGCCGGCCTCCGCGTCGCTGACCGAGCACTTCGAGCTGCTCGAAGAGCCGGAGCCGCTGCGCGTTTCGGGGCCGCACGGCCTGCCGGCACGCAAGGTGCTGCTCGTGGACGATGAGGACAGCCTGCGCAAGGTCGTGAAGGATCTGCTCGAGCGCGACGGCTACATCGTCTCCGAGGCGCGGGACGGCGTGCAGGCGCTCGATCAAGTGGACCGGGTGGGCCCCGACATCATCGTGCTGGATCTCAACATGCCCGGGCTCGACGGCTACGGCGTGCTGTCGCACCTCCGCTCGCGCCCCGCCACGGCCGACATTCCGGTCATCGTGCTCACTGCGAAGGGCGACGAAGACAACGAGGTCCGGGTGTTCGAGCTCGGCGCCGACGACTTTCTCACGAAGCCGTTCCGCGCGCGGGCCCTGTCGGCGCGACTCGAGGCGGTGCTGGGACGGCGGCGCTAGCCGCTCGCAGGGAAGTCCTCATGACCGACGTGGAAGTTGCGTTCGTGGACGCGTACGTGCTCCGCGCGAGCGGGACGGGGCTCGAGGTGCTGGTGCTGCGGCGCGGGCCGGCGGGCCGCTCGCCCGGCTCGTGGGAGACGGTGCACGGTCACATCGAGCTCGGAGAGACGCCGGTGCAAGCGGCCCTGCGCGAGGTGCGCGAGGAAACGGGGCTCGAACCTGCGCGCTTCTACAACGTGTCGCGCGTGGAGGCGTTGTACCGCCACCGGACGGACGCGATCGCGCTGATTCCGGTGTTTGCGGCGCTCGTGGACGGTGCGGCGCCGGCGCGACACTCGGGTGAGCACGATCGTGCCGAATGGCTCGCGCCCGCCGCCGCGGCCGGGCGGTTCTCCTGGCCCCGGGAGCGCAGAGCACTGGAAGACGTTTTGTCAATCCTCGGCTCGGGGGACGCGGGCTTGCTGGAGGACGTGCTGCGGGTATGCTAACAGGCGCCCGCGCTGGACGATGGCACGGCGGCGGTAGGTTGAAGGCGACCTCGAGGGATACCGACGGCATGTGAATCCGTTCTACCATCGCATCTATCGGATCGTCCGTCACATTCCCAAGGGCCGGGTCGCGACCTACGGCCTGGTGGCGCGGCTCGCCGGCCGGCCCGGCGCGGCCCGCACGGTGGGCTGGGCGCTCTCGGCATTGCCCGATGACTCGGATGTGCCGTGGTGGCGCGTTCTCAACGCCGCGGGCCGTATCTCGCTGTCCGGCACCGACCACGGCAGCGTGGTGCAGCGTGCCTTGCTGCTGCGGGAAGGGCTGAAATTTTCTGCGGGCGGTGCGGTGAATCTCGCGACCTTCGGCTGGCCGGCCGAGGCCTACGACAGCGCGGCCGCCCACACCCGCGCGGCTTCGTCCCGCAGATCGCGCAGGTTGAAAGGTTTGCGGACGTAGCGCAGGCCCAGACGCACCAGCGCATCGTCGGCCGCCGGCACCGCCCCCGTCGCCACCAGCACCCTACCTTTGAGTCCCGGGTGCGACTCCACCAATTGCTCCACGAACGGTTGATCGCGTGCCCGCGCCTCGCGGTCCGCGAGGATCAGGTCGTACATGCGGCTGCGGGCCAGATCGAGCCCGTGTTGGGCGTTGCGCGCCACCTCCACGGTGTGTCCCTCGCCCCCGAAGAAGGCCTTCACCATGCGGCGCACCGCCGGATCGTCGTCCACGAGCAGGATGGCGCGCTTCGCCGCGGCCGGAGCCACGGCCGCGTGAGGCTCGGGCGTGTCGCGGCGCGGGGCGTCGGCGGGCGCGACGGGCAGGTCGACCAGGAACGCCGCACCCCCGTCCGCCGGCTGCTCGACCGTGATCCGCCCGCCGTGCGCCTCCACAATCGAGTACGTGATCGACAACCCCAGCCCCGTGCCCTGGCCCGGCTCCTTGGTCGTGAAGAACGGCGTGAACAGGTGCGGCAGCACTTCGTCGGCGATGCCCGGTCCCGAATCGGACACCCGCAGGCGGACACGGTCGTTCGCCCAGGTGTGCACCCGGATGGCGCGCGGCCGCTCCGGCGGATTGAGCGCCACCGCCTGCGCCGCGTTGTTCAGCAGGTTAATGACCACCTGCTGGAGTGCGTGGCGGTCCCCCAACACCGGCGGGACATGCGCCAGGTTTTTCTCGATGGTGATGTCCTTGAGCTGGAGGTCGTAGCTCATCAGCAGCAGGGTGCGCTGAATCACGTCGTTCAAATCCACCGTGACCCGCTCGCCTGGGCCTTGGCGCGCGAAGGTGAGCAGGTTCCGCACGATCCGGCCCGCCCGGTCGGCCTGCTCGTGAATCACGCGCAGGTGCCCGCGGTCCTTGCTTCCCAGCTCCTTCTGCTCGAGCAGGAACTCCGACAGGCCCGCGATGGACGTCAAAGGGTTGTTAAGCTCGTGTGCCACGCCCGAGACGAGCTGCCCCACCGCGGCGAGCTTCTCGCTCTGGATCAGCTGGGCCTCCATCGCCTGCTGGTCCGTGACGTCCTCCACGAGCACCACGAGGTTCTGCTCCTGCGCCGGCGCCGGGATGCGGGCGGCGTTCACGCGGATCGTGCGGCCGAGCGTGGCGGAGCGGAGCACGAGCGGCTGCGGCCGGCCGCCGTGGCGCGCGGCGGCGACGAGCTCGGAGAGGGCGGGGGAAGGGCCGAGCAGCGCCTCGACTAGGTCACGCCCGATCACCGCCGGGATCGGCGCTCCCACGAGCGACGCGAACGCGTGGTTGGCGCGCCGCACCCGGCCGGCGTCGTCCACCACGGCGATCCCCTCCGAGAGCGCGTCGAACGCCGTCTCCCACTGCTCCTTGGCGTGGCGCACCATCTCGAAGAAGCGGGCGTTGGCGATGACGATGGCGGCGTGCGTGGCCACGGTCGAGAGCAGGCGCGTGTCCTCGGGGCCGAACCCCCCCTCGCGCGGATTGGCAATCACGAGCGTGCCCACCACCACACCGTGCGCGCGCAGCGGGACGGCGGCCGCCGAATCCACCGTTAGACCGTCCATCAGCTGCGCCGGCTCCGCCCCCACGTTGCGCACCAGTTCGAGCCGCTCGCGGCCCAGCGCGCGCGCCACCAGGCCGGGATCGTCTGCGCGGACGGTGCGTCCCGTGAGCGGTGCCAGCGTCCCCTCGGCCGCCGTCACGCGCAGCAGGCGTGGCTCGCCCCCGCCTCCTCCTTCGCCGTCGGGCGCGAGGGCGATCAGCGCCCCCTGCGCGTCGAGGAAGCGCATCGCGTAGCCCACCACCTGCTCCACGATGCGGTCGAGCTGCAGCGAGCCGGACAGGATGTAGGACAGCTCCTGGAGGGAGAACAGCTCGGAAAGCCGCCGGTTCAACTCGTCGGCGGCGCGCTGCCGGTCCCGCTCGCTTTGGGCGAGGCGTCGCCGGAGACGAATCGCCCCCCAACCCAGGCCGGCGGCGGCGAAAAGCAACAGCGCGGTGAGGATGAGCTGCATGAGGCACAACAATAAGCTGCTTGACCGCCGGAATCCCGACTTTTAGATTCGGCTATCCGATCGCCTGATAATGGTTCTCAACTAATTCTCCCACAGGGTCGCTCATGGCGAAGGCGGGCTGCAAGTGGGCGCTGGGTCTCGCCCTCCTGAGCGTCGTGCCGCGGGTCTGCGCCGCGCAGGAGCGTACCACGCTGGGCGGCTACGGCGAGGTCCACTACTCGAACCCCACGGGCCCGAGCACGCCGCCCGTCGTCAACCTGGCCCGGTTCGTCGTGTACCTCGCCCACAGCTTCGACGCCCGGTTGGCGCTCCGCTCGGAGCTCGAAGTGGAGGACGCGAAGGTTGAGGGCGGCGCCGCGGGCGGCGAAGTCTCGCTTGAGCAGGCTTATCTCGACTACCGCCTGAGCGACGGGCTGACCATTCGCACCGGCCTCGTCCTGCCGCCGGTGGGGATCATCAACGAGACGCACGAGCCGCCGACCTTCAACGGCGTCGACCGGCCCGGCTTCGATCACGACGTGATCCCCACGACGTGGCGTGAAATCGGGATCGGCGCTGTGGGCACGATGCCGGGTGGCGGCGGGCTCGTCTATCGCGTGTATCTCGTAAACGGGCTTCGCGCCGCTGGCTTCTCGGACGCGGAGGGAATCCGCGGCGGGCGGCAGGAGGGACGCCAGGCGAGCTTCGCCAATCCATCAATCACCGGGCGGCTCGAGTGGGCGCGCCCGGGCTGGAAGGTCGGTGGCTCGTTCTGGTACGGCGGCACGGCCGACACCAACACGGCCGTGGGGACGGGGAGCTTCGGGGCCCCGGTCACGCTGCTGGCGGTGGACGCGCGCCACGACGTCGGGGCGTTCGCGCTACGCGGCGTCCTCGCCGGCATCAGCGTGAGCGATGCGCAGGCGATCAACGCGGCGTACGGGCAATCGGTGGGGAGCCGCATCGCGGGCGGCTACATCGAGGTGGCCTGCAACGTGCTGCGCGCACTCGCCCCGGCTTCGTCTCAGAAGGTCGACGCATTCGTGCGCCACGAGCGCTACGACACGCAGGCGGACGTCCCCGTGGGCGTCACGCGCGACCGCGCGCTCGCGCGCCGGATCACCACGCTCGGCCTGACCTACAAGCCTACCTGGAACACGGCGTTCAAGGGAGACTACCAGCTGGTGCGCAACGCCGCCGGAGCGGGGGAGCACGACGTCCTGAGTTTCGGGGTCGGCTACCAGTTCTGACATGAACGGCGTGCTCGCGGTTCTGCTGCTCGTGGCCCAGCAACCGGGTGCCCCGCCGGGCAGGGTCGCCGCCTCGCTCACACGGCTGTTCGGGCCCGGCGCGCGCGTCGACACCCTGCGGGTGGATAGCTTCACCGTGATGCGGGTGTCGCGCGCTGACTCACTGCTCGGCTTCGCCGCGGTGGGCAATGTGCCGGGCAAAGACCAGCCGATCACCTTTCTCGTGGCTGTCGACCCGGCGGACCGGCTCAGGGACGTGGACATCCTGGTGTATCGCGAGCCGTACGGCGGCGAGGTGGCCTACGAGGCGTGGCGGCGGCAGTTCCGCGGGAAGGGCACCGGCGACTCGCTCCGGGTGGGGAGAGAGATCCGGAGCATCTCCGGTGCCACGATCAGTGTGCACGCGGTGACCCTGGGGGTGCGGCGGCTGCTCGCGCAGCTGACCGCCTGGCACCAGAGCGGCGCGATCCAATGACGGTCACCTGGCGTACCGTACCGGCGACACTCCGCACCCTGGCGCGCTGGACGATGATCGTCCAGGTCGTGGGCTACACCACGTCGCTGGTGTTCGTGTGGCACACCACGCGGCTCACGCCGCCGGGGATCGCGTCGCGCTACCGCGGCGCGAACCCCGAGGCGGTCGAAGGCGCGATGCAGTTCCCGAAGTCGTTCGCGGAGATGCTCACGATCACCCACACGCACCTGCTCTCGATGGCGGTGATCTTCGTGATCACGGGGATCGGGGTGGCCTTGTGCGAGCGGATGGGGGAGCGCTGGAAGCGGCTGCTCGTGGCCGAGCCGTTCGCCGCCCTGCTGGTCTCGTTTGCGGCGATGTGGCTCATGCGTTACGGGGACGCGCGATTCGCGTGGCTGCTCGAGGCCTCGAGCTCGGTGCTGGCCGTGACGTTCTATGTGCAGTCCTATCTGATCCTCCGCGAGCTTCGTCGTGCAGCGGCGTGACTTCTTGCAGGTGGTAGGCGCCGGCTGTTGGGCGCTGGGGACGGGTATGCCATGTCTCGACGTCCGGGACGACGTGTTCGTCGAGCGCTGGTCGTGGGCCATGGGCCAGGCGGTGCACGTCATGGTGTTCGCCGCCTCGGAGCAGGAGGGGCTCGATGGCTGCGCCGCGGCGCTCGCGGAGCTGCGGCGGGTGGAGACCCGGCTCACCCTGTTCGACGACGCGAGCGACCTGTGCGAGCTGAACCGCTGTGCCGGCCGGAAGGGGATGCGCGTCGACCGGGATCTGCGCGCGGTGCTCGAGCTCGCCGGAGCGTTCCAACGGCAAACCGGCGGCGCGTTCGACGTTGCGGTCGAGCCGCTGATGCGCGTGTGGGGGTTTCGCCGGCCGCGGGCGAGCGCACCGGCGGCGTCTGAGCTCGCCGAGGCACGCGCCGCCGTGGCGGCGGCTGTGGTGCTGCTCCACGGGGACGTGGCCCGGCTGCCGAGCGCCCACACCCAGCTCGACTTCGGCTCGATCGGCGTGGGCTACGGCATCGACCGGGCGCTTCAGGTGTTGCGCGGGCGCGGGTTGGGTCGGGCGTTCCTCGACGTGAGCGGCGACGTGGCCGCGCTCGGCGCGCCGCCCGGAGAGTCGGGTTGGTTGGTGGAGATCGCCGATCCAGACCGGCACCATCGCGCCGTGGCTGCGACGCGACTCCGCGACGCGGCACTCGCCACCGCGGCGAACACGGAGGCGATCGTGCGTTACGGTTCGCTCGTCGCCGGGCACGTGATGGACCCGGCGACCGGGTGGCCGGCGCGGGCGCTCACGCAGGCCTCGGTGGTGACGCGCACGGCGACGGCGGCGGACGCGTTGTCCACGGCGATGCTGGTGTCGGGGCGGAAGCCGCTCGGCGCCCTTCGCAGCTACGCCGTACGCTCCTGAATCAGCCCCGCGATCGCCTCCCGCAGCTCCTCAATCCCTTCGATCCGCCGGGCGCTGGTCGCGATCACCTGATCGTCGCCCAGCTCGAGCGTCTGGCGCAGCTCGCGCTCTCGCCGCCCGCGCCCGGCGCGCGCCAGCGTGTCACTCTTCGTGAGGACCACGAGCACCCGCGTGCCGCGCTCGGCGAACAGCTCCTGCATCGCGCGGTCGTCCGCGGACGGCTCGTGGCGGATGTCGAGCAGCCAGAGTACCCCGACGAGGGTGGGGCGCTTGAGCGCGTGGGTGATGAGGAGGCGGAACGCCCGGCGGTCGGTCTGCGACGCGCGCGCGTACCCGTAGCCGGGGAGATCCAGAACGTACAGGGAGCGGGGAGCAGGGAGCGGTTCCTGACGCTGCGCCGGAGGGCACCGCTCCCCGCTCCCCGCTCCCAGGACATACACGTTCAGCATCCGCGTCTTCCCCGGCGTGCCGGAGATTTTCGCGATCCGTCGCCCCGCCAGGGCATTCAGCAGGCTCGATTTGCCGACGTTGGAGCGGCCCAGCAGGGCGATTTCAGGGAGGGCGGGAGCAAGGGAAACGTCGGCCCGGGGAAACGAGCCGAGGAAGCGGGGCTCGGCGGGAGCGGGGGGGGTCAGGCTTCTTTCTTCTGGCGGACCCGCTCGGTCACGAGTAGCGGCTGCCGGCCTTCGGTGACGCACTCGGCCGTGATGGCGACCTCGCGCACGTCGTCGCGGCTCGGCAGATCGAACATGATATCGGTCATCATCTCTTCGAGAATGGCGCGCAGGCCGCGGGCGCCGGTGCTGCGCTTGACCGCCTTCTGGGCGATGGCCTTGAGGGCGTCCTTCTCGATCGTGAGCCGCACGTCCTCGAGCTCGAACAGCTTCTGGTACTGCTTGGAGAGCGCGTTCTTGGGCTCGATGAGGATGCGGATCAGGGCGTCTTCGTCGAGCGCGTCGAGCGGCACCGCCACCGGGAGCCGGCCCACGAGCTCGGGAATGAGACCGTAGCGCAGCAGGTCGTCGGGCTCGACGTCGATGAACGGATTCTTCTTGATCTTCTCGGCCGCGCCCTTGGCGATCTCTTCCTTGGTGAAGCCGATCTGGCGGCGTCCAGTGCGCGACTCGATGATCTTCTCGAGCCCGTCGAACGCCCCACCGCACACGAACAGGATGTCCTTGGTGTTGACCTGGATGTACTCCTGCTGCGGATGCTTGCGGCCGCCCTGGGGTGGCACGCTCGCCACTGTCCCCTCGAGGATCTTCAGGAGCGCCTGCTGCACCCCCTCGCCCGACACGTCGCGCGTGATGCTCGGGTTTTCCGACTTGCGGGCGATCTTGTCGATCTCGTCGATGTAGACGATGCCGCGTTCCGCCTCGGACACGTTGAAGTCGGCGGCCTGAAGCAGCCGGACGAGAATATTCTCCACGTCCTCGCCCACGTAGCCGGCTTCGGTGAGCGTGGTGGCGTCGGCGATGGTGAAGGGGACGTCGAGGATGCGCGCCAGCGTCTGCGCGAGCAGCGTCTTGCCGACGCCGGTCGGGCCGATGAGCAGGATGTTCGACTTGTCGAGCTCGACCTCGGGCTCGCGCCCCTGGTGCGAGTTGATACGCTTGTAGTGGTTGTAGACCGCCACGGCGAGGGTCTTCTTCGCTCTCTCCTGCCCGATCACGTACTGGTCCAGCACCTCCTTGATCTCGGCGGGGGTGGGGACCTGAGTGATGGCCTCGGAGACCTCCCGCTCTTCGTCCTCCGCCAGGATCTCGTTGCAGAGGGCGATGCACTCATTGCAAATGTAGACCGACGGCCCGGAGATGAACTTCCGGACCGAGTCCTTCGACTTGCCACAGAAGGAGCAGCGGAGGTGCTTATCGTGGGACATCTGGCCCTAGTATGGGAAAGTCGCCCGGCGCGCGCAAGGCGTCACTTCTTCTTCCCGTCGTCGATCTGCTGGAAGTTGGCGATTACGTGGTCAATAAGGCCGTAGTCTTTCGCCTCTTCCGCCGACATGAAGCGGTCCCGGTCCATGTCCTTTTCGATCTGGTCCAGGGGCTTGCCGGTGTGCTTGGCGTACAGCTCGTTGAGCTTACCGCGCAGGTACAGGATCTCGCGCGCCTGAATCTCGATGTCGGCCGCGGTGCCCTGCGTCCCGCCCGATGGCTGGTGCATCATGATCCGCGCGTGCGGCAGCGCGGAGCGTTTTCCCTTGCGCCCGGCGGCGAGCAGGAACGAGCCCATCGAGGCGGCCATCCCCATGCAGATCGTGTTCACGGGGGCCCGGAGGAACTGCAGCGTGTCGTAGATCGCCATCCCGGAGGACACGAGGCCGCCCGGCGAGTTGATGTACAGGTAGATATCCCGCTCGGGGTTGTCGGCGTCGAGGAACAAGAGTTGCGCAATGATGATGTTCGAGACTTCGTCGTTGATCTGCGTGCCGAGGAACACGATGCGGTCCATCAGCAGGCGGCTGAAGATGTCGTAGGTGCGCTCGCCACGGCTCGAGCGCTCGATGATGTAGGGCGGGTAGATCTGGTTCGTCGTCACGTCTGCTCCACGGTGGATTGCGGGAGAAGGAACGCGAATACCTTCTCCTCGGTGAGGCCGCGCTCCAGGTCGCGCAGCCGCTTTGCCTTCTCGAGCGAGGCGCGGAGCTCGGCCGCCGGCACCCCGCGCCGCCCTGCCAGCTCCGCGAGCTTCTCCTCGAGCTCCGCTGCGGTCGCCCGCAGCGCGTGGTGGTCCACGACCCAATCGAGAATCAAGTCGCGCCGCACCTGCTGCTCGGCCACGGGCTGAAACTCGCGCGCGAAGTCGGGCCAGCGCTCTTCGGAGATCCCGTACGCCTGGGCGTAGACGTACAGCGCCCGCTCGACCAGCGGTCGCGGGGCCACCACGCGATTCGCCTGCACAATCTGGTCGATCAGGTCGCGGCGCAGCTGGGCGTCGGCCTCGCGCGCCGCCTCCTTCTCCAGGTCCTCGCGCACGGCGCGGCGCAGCGCTTCGAGCGAGTCGAAGTCCCCTACCTCGCGCGCGAACGCGTCGTCGAGCTCGGGCAGCTGCTGCCGCTTCACCTCATGCAGGGTGATACGCACGTCGCGTGCCTGCCCCCGCTTCGCCTCCTCGGGAAAATCGCTCGGGAAGTGGACCGTGGCGTCGACCGTTTCTGCGGGCAGCAGCTGCATGATGCGCGCTTCGACGTCCGGGATCGCGCGCCCCTCCCCCAACACCAGCTGATGGGGCTGGGGATCCTTGACCGCGTCGCCGTCACGGGTCGCGAGGGTGACGTGCACCAGGTCCTTGGGCTTGGGCTTCTCCCCCGCCACGGGGGTCCACGGCGCCTTCTGCTCGCGCAACTCGTTGAGCTGGGCGAGCACGTGGTCTTCGGTGACCTTCGGCACGGTGCGCTTGAGCTGGAAATTCCCGAGGCGCTCGAGCGTGATATCGGGCTTCACCTCGACGTGGAACTCGAACGTGACCGGCGCCCCCACGTCCCACTTGAGGTTGTGAATGTGCGGGTCGGCGATGGGCTTCAACGCTTCCTGCGCCAGCGCCGCGGTCCAGCTCTCGCGGATCAGCTCCTCGAGCGCGTGCTTCCGGATGTCTTCGGCGAACTGCTTCTTGACGAGCGCGGCCGGCGCTTTCCCCTTCCGGAACCCCGGCAGCCGGGCACGCCGCTGATAGTCGGACGTGGCGCGCTCCTCGACCTCGCGGACACGCTCCACGGGCACCGTCACCGCCAGGGAGGCGGCGCCGGGCTCTTCGGAGGTCTTCTTGATCAGGATGGCGGGCATCGGGAAGAAATCTAACAGGTCCAGCGGGACACGCAGGGAGCAGAACATGCCACGGCTAGACGCACAGACGCACAGCAGGAGAGTTGGGGGGTCGCGTCTAGCCTTTTCCCGTTCTGTCCCCTGCCTACGGATTCCTGCGAATCGCCCTGATGCGGTGATGCGGTCGGTCGCCCGCCCTGATATCGTCGTATCGCACCACGCTGATCGCCCCGTCGGGCTCGAGGACGGCGACCATCACGTCGTGCATGTTCGCCACGCCGTGCTCGCGCAGCGCCTGCTGCAGCTCTTCGCGCGTGATCCCCGCGCGGCGGCAGTGGGCCTCGAGGATCTTGCCGTCGTGGATCAGCATGATGCCTTCGCCGGCGAGCAGCTTTGCGAAGCCGCGGAACCTGAGCCGCCACCAGTCGACCACCCGGTGCCAGCCGATCAGCACGCCGGCAGCCACCAGCCCGCCCGCGAGGCTCGTGTCGGGCCCCACCATCGCGTTCTGCACCGCATTCGCGATGATGAGGAGCAGCACCAGGTCGAACGTGGACATCTGGCCGAGCTGGCGCGTGCCAGTCAGCCGCAGGCCGACGAGCAGCGCGAGGTATACGATCGACGTCCGCAGCGCGACGTCGAGCAGGGTGTGCAGGGGCGCGGTCATCGCGTGTCGTACAGCGTCGTCGGTTTCCCCTGCAGGTACCTGTTGAACCAGTTCAGGATGTGCTGCAGCCGTTCCACGCGATGCACCGGCTTCCCGGAGCGCGACAGCTCGTGCGACTCGCCGGGGAAGCGGACCATCACGGTGGTCTTGTGGAGGTACTTGAGCGCCCGGAACATCGCCTCGCCCCCCTGGTTGGGCGGTGCGCGCAGGTCCGCGTCGCCCAGGATGAACATGAGCGGAGTGGTGACGCTGTCGGCGTAGCGGACGGGGGAGCGCGCGAGGAATTCCTGCGGATCGCGGAACGGCGTGGAGCGGAACCACGTCGGCTGAAAGAGCGTGAAGTCCGCGGTGTACCAGAATCCCAGCCAGTCGGCCACGTCGCGCTGCGACACCGCGGCGGCGAAGCGGTGCGTGTGTCCCACCGCCCAGTCGGTGAGCAGCCCGCCGCCCGAGCCACCCGTCACGCCCAGCTTGGCCGGGTCCACGTAACCGCGGCGGACCACCGAGTCCACCGCGATCATCAGGTCCTTGTAGTCGTCGCCCGGATAGCGGTACTGGATGACGTTGCCGAACTCCTGCCCGTACGTCGTGCTCCCTCGGGGGTTGGGATACACCACCACGTAGCCCTGGGCGGCCATCCACTGCATCTCGTGGAAGAAGATGTATCCGTAGGCGGTGTGCGGCCCGCCGTGGATGTTGAGGATCAGCGGGTACTTCTTGCCGGGCGTGTAGCCCACGGGCTTCAGGATCCAGGTCTCGATCTTCTTGCCATCGAAGCTCGGATACCAGAAATCCTCGGGCGTCACGAGCTTGAGCTGCGCGAACAGCGAGTCGTTGACGTGCGTGAGCTGGGTGAGGCGCTTGGTCCGGGTGTCGAGGGCATACACGTCGGGAAGATGGGTGGGATCGCCGATCGTCAGCGCGAATGCGCGGGCGTCGGGCGTCGCGGTGTAGGCGAGCACGGCGTGATCACCGGTGGTCAGCGCCGCGCGCGCGCCTGTCTGGGCGTCGAACCGCACCAGGTTCGAGCGCCCCCGCTCGGTGGTCGTCACGATCACCGACCGCCCGTCGGCGGTCCAGATGTTGGGGCTCGACCCTTCGCCGCCGCGCGGCGGCGCCTGATCGCCCAGCACGCCGCCGCCCATGTCGAAGTCGTAGTCGGCGGTGAGGTTCTGAGCGCGGCCCGCCCTCCACACGAACAGGTCCGACTGATCGTACGAGCGCGCCGCTCGTGGATTGATCCAGCCCCGGAAGGCCACGGCCTTGCCGTCGGGGGAGAGCGCGGGCCCGAACACGGGGCCGTCGATGTTCACGACCGTGTCGAGCGCTCCACCGGCGGCGGACACCGAGTAATAGTTGTTGTCGGGCGCGTAATAGTACGACTCGGGCACGCGGTCGGAGGCGAAGAAAATCCGCGCGCCGTCCGGGCTCCACTGCGGGGCGTTCTCGTCGAATGCGCCGGACGTCACCTGATGCGCGGTGGCGGCCTTGTCGCCAGGCATGGCGGCCGGCACGGTCCAGATGTGGGCGTGCTCGGCCGGATCCACGTACCCCTCGTCGTCGCTCCGGTACTCGGCCAGGGTGATGACCCGGACATCGCTTTTCGGGTCGTCCTTCCTGTCCGGCTTGGCGAGGTCTTCCGGCGTGGTCGAGCTCGTGAACGCGATCGTTTTCCCATCGGGCGACCAGGCGGCCGGCCCGGCCCCCTTCGGCAGATCGGTGAGCGGTTGTGCCTCGCCGCCTTCGAGCGATAGCAGGTGGAGCTGTGGGTGGCCGTCCTTGGGGCGGAGGAACGCGAGCGTCGCGCCGTCAGGCGACCAGCGCGGTGCCCCGTCCCGCAGTCCCGCCGTGAGCCGGCGCGGGGCGGAGGCGCCGTCCGTCGCGACCGTCCAGATGCTCGTCTCGTAGCCGTCGTGCTTCGCGTTCACGGTCACGAGCGCATACGCCACCTGGCGGCCGTCCGGTGAGATCTGCGGGCCCGCCACCCAGCGGAACGCGAACAGATCGCTATCCCTGATGGCGCGCTGCTGCGCAGCGAGCGGCGCCGCGCCGCACGCCGTGGCGAGGTACGCGAAGACGAGCCGGCGCATCGCTCAGTTCCCCGCAGGCTCGGGCACCGTGGGGAGCGGATAGGCGCTCCGCAGGGCCGCGAGATAGTCGTCGTACAGGCCCTTCAAGCCGTCGAACTCCCGCTTGACGGTGGCCCGATAGGGCGCGTCGGTGGCGAAGTGGTACAGCACGGCCGCCATGGTCTGCGCGTCCACTAGAAAGCCGTGGTGGCCGACCTCGCCGAGCGCGTCCGCTTCCATTTCAAAGGTGTGGTAGCCGCCGTTCGAGCTGTGGGCCGTGAGGCCGACGCCCGGAATCTGGGTCGCGACGGTTCCCGTCTCCTCGTAAGGCAGCGGCCGCCCCGGCTCGTCGTCCACCTTGGTGGCGCCGAACTTCTTCATGTAGGCGAACGCCACGTCGTCCAGGGCTGCGACCGAGATCCCGTTGCGGGACGACGAGTCCACGTCGATGCGCACCTTGGTCCCCGTGGCGAGGGCCGCGCCGCGGGCCGCGTCGTTCACGCGGTCGGTGACCTGTGCCAAGTACACGGGATCCGGGTACCGGATCCAGAATTCCGCCACGGCACGATCCGGGACCACGTTCGGCGCCTTGCCCCCCTCGGTGATGATCCCCTGAATCCTGGTTTCCGGCCGCAGCGTCTTGCGCAGGCCGTCGATATGGTTGAACAGCTCGATCACCCCCATCAGCGCGTCCCGCCCGTCCCACGCCTGCAGCTGGTGCGCCGGTGCGCCGGAGAAGACGTAGTGCATGACGTTGATGTTCATGCAGCAGCTGCCGAATCCGGGGCCGGGCGCCTGCGTCGCGGTGGACGAGTGGGAGCGGATGAGGATGTCCGCGCCCTGGAATACGCCGGCGTCGTACATCACGGTCTTGGCCGCGGGCGACGCGAGCTCCTCCGCCGGCGTGCCGTACACCGTCACGGTGCCGGGCGTCTTCGAGCTGGTGAAGAACTCCGCCACCGCCACTGCGGCGGCGAGGCCGACCGGTCCCTGGGCGCTGTGCTGGTCGCCGTGGAAGTCGCGACTGGTACCGCGCAGCGCGTCGTATTCGACGATGACGCCGAGGCTCGGGCCGGGCCTGCCTTTGGCATAGCGCGCGACGAATGCCGTCTTCAAGCCCGCGACGCCGGGCTCCACGGTGAAATCGTGGGCCTTCAAGTAGTCGGTGAGGATCTTCACCGAGCGTTCTTCCTTGTGGCCCGTTTCGGGATGGCGTGTGATGTCGTCGGCCATCGCGAGCAGCTCGCGGTCCATCAGGTCTTTGGCGCGGGCCACCACTGCGTCCCGGCGCGGATCGCGCGCCGCGGTGAGCCGCGCCACGAGCGCCGGCAGGGCGAGCGACCGCTCGAGCTCGCCCATGCGGCGGATGACGGCGGCGGCGGCGGTCTTCTCGGTAGGCGTCTCCTGGGCGGCGAGACACGCGGCGGGAGCGGCGAAGCAGACGGCAAGGGCGGCGATCGAACGCACGCAACGCATGGGATCCCTCGAGTCGAGGTGGGTGACGCCGGCAAAGTTACGGGTCGGTTCGAGCGGCGCCAGCGCGGCGGCCGGCGCCATCTTGCCCCCCGCGGGCGCCGCATCATACCTTGGGTCTCGTGAGTGCCAAGATCGTGCTCAACGGCAAGGAGTACGACGGCATCGAGTCGATGCCGCCGGATGTCCGCAAGGACTACGAGGCGGTACTGGAGAGTCTCAAGACCACGGGAGGCGAGGAAGTCCTCTCCCTGTTGCAGCGCGGCGAGCGCGCGAGCATCAAGGCCACCTTCCGGGAGCTCGTCGTCAACGGTAAGAAATACGGCAGCGTCGAGGAGATGCCCGCCGACGTCCGGCGCATCTACGAGCAGGCCGTGGCAGGGATGGGCTCTGCCGCTGCCCCCCCCGCCGCGGGGCCGTCTGCGGCGCGCCAGTCGCGACCCGCGCTGCGACCGCCCCCCGCGGTCGAGGACCGCGGCGCGCGGGGCGGCGGTCTGCGGATTCTCTTCTGGATGGCCCTTGGCGCGCTGATCGCCCTGTGGATCATGCGCCGCGGCCATCTCTTCTAGCGGAGCAGATCCCGCGCGGACACGACGATGCCGTCGGGGTCCGCGTACAGCCAGTGCCCCGGCGTGAACGTGACGCCGGCGAACGCGACCGCCACCTCCTTCTCGCCCGCTCCGGCCTTGGCGCTCTTGCGCGGCACAGCGGCGAGCGCCCGGACGCCGACGGCCAGCCTCGCGATCTCGGCGGAATCCCGCACGCAGCCGTTCACCACGATGCCCGCCCACCCATTGGTCAGGGCGAGCTGCGCCAGCCGCCCGCCGACGAGCGCACAGCGCGTCGAGCCCCCACCGTCCACCACGAGGATGCGGCCGCCGCCGGCGGTCTCGAGCACTTCGCGAACCAGGGCGTTGTCGTCGGAAACGCGGACCGTGGCGATCGGCCCGTGGAAGGTGGGGGTGGCCCCGAAGTCCCGGAACAATGGCACCGCCGCGTGGACGGCGTCGCCGAAAGCGTCGCACAGGTCGGCCGTGCTGAAGCGCATGGAGATGGCAAACCGAACAGCGGGCCGCGGCGCCGTCAAGTGCGGACGAGCAGCTGGCCTGCGCGCTCGGTGGCTTTGACCACCGCCTTGATGAGGGTGACGCGCAGCTTCCCATCCTCCAGTTCGAGGATACCATCGATCGTGCACCCGGCGGGCGTGGTGACTGCATCCTTGAGCAGGGCGGGGTGGTCGCCCGTTTCGAGCACCATGCGCGCCGCGCCGAGCATGGTCTGGGCGGCGAGCAACGTGGCGACGTCGCGCGGCAGACCTACCTTCAGCCCCCCGTCGATCAGCGACTCGAGGATGATGTACAGGAACGCGGGGCCGCTGGCCGAGAGCCCCGTCACGGCATCCATCAGCTTTTCCTCGACCACCACGGTGCGCCCGACGGCCTGAAACAACGCCCGTGCCGTCTCCAGGTGCGCCGCTCCGGCGAACCGGCCGGCACAGAGCCCTGTCATCCCGGAGCCGACCGCGCAGGGAGTGTTGGGCATCGCCCGCACCACCGGGATCTCCGCGCCGAGGTGCTGCTCGATGTACTGGGTGGGCACCGATGCGGCCACGGAAATGACGAGCTGTTCGGGACCGAGCTCCGGGCGAATGGTTGCGAGCACGTCGGTCACGCTCTGCGGCTTGACGCACAGCAGCACGACGTCGGCGTCTCGAGCCGCGGCGCGGTTATCGGTGGACGCGTCGATCCCAAGGTCCCGGGCGAGGGCCTGGGCCCGCTCGGGGCGCCGTACCGTAACGCGTAGCCGGTCGGCGGTGACGAGCCCCTGGGCGAGAAACGACCGCACCAGCAGGCTGCCGATCTTGCCGGCCCCCAGCACCGCGAGGCGCTTGCCGGCCAGGAGATCGGCGGTCATGAGGTCGCCCCGGCGTCGCTCCGCGCCCGCCCCGCATCCGTGGCGCGCCCGGCGCGCGGGCGCTCGCGCCGTCGCGTCAGGGCAAGTTCGAAGGCGTCGCTCAGCGCCTGCCAGCTCGCCTCGATGATGTTGTCGGAGCAACCGACCGTCGTCCATCGCTCGCGGCCCCAGGCAGACTCGATCAGCACGCGCGGCCGCGCGGCCGTGCCGAGATGCTCGTCCACGATGCGGACCTTGTAGTCGAGCAGCCGCAGCTCGGCGAGCTCCGGATACTCGTGCCGCAGGGCCTGCCGCGCGGCTCGGTCCAGGGCGTTGACCGGGCCCTGGCCGTCGGCAACGCCGTGCCAGGTGGCGCCCCCGACGCGCACGTCGATACGCGCCTGGGCCGTCGTCCGGTCGCCGTGTGTCTCGCTTGTCACCATGAATCCCGCCGCTTCGAACGGAGCCGCGTAGTCGGGCGCCGCGCGGCGCAGCAGCATCTCGAACGAGCCCTCGGCGGCTTCGAACTGGTAGCCGCGGCCCTCGAGCTCTTTGAGCCGTTGCACCACGTCGCGCTCGCGATCGCCGGCATCGAGGCCGAGCGCCCTGGCCCGCAGGCGGACGTTGCCGCGCCCGGCCAGCTCGCTCACCACCACGCGCATCTCGTTCCCGACCTGCGCCGGATCCACGTGCTGATAGCTCTCGGCCAGCTTCGCGACCGCGGCCGCGTGCAGCCCGCCTTTGTGGGTGAACGCATGGCGACCCACGTACGGCGCGTGCGGGTCGGCGTTCAGGTTCGCGACCGCTGCCACCGCGTGCGCCACCTCGGTGAGCCGGCGCAGCCGGTCGGGAGGAAGCAGGGGGTAGCCGAGCTTGAGCTGGAGCGTCGCGATCAGCGGAATCAGGTCCATGTTGCCGCAACGCTCGCCGTAGCCGTTGATGGTACCCTGCACGTGTACGCAACCCGCGGCGACGCCTGCGAGCGCGTTGGCGAGCGCCAACCCCGCGTCGTTGTGCGTATGGATGCCGAGCGGCGTCCGCAGCCGGCCGCGAGCAGCGCGCACGCCTGCTTCCACCGCGGCCGGCAGGGTGCCCCCGTTCGTGTCGCACAGCACGACGCAGTCCGCGCCCGCCTCGGCCGCCGCCGCGACGGTCGCGAGGGCGTAGTCCGGGTCCAGCGCGTACCCGTCGAAGAAGTGCTCCGCGTCGTAGACCACTTCCTTGTCGAGCCGCTTGCAATGCGCGACGCTGTCCGTGATCATGGCGAGGTTTTCGGCACGCGTGGTTTCGAGGATGCGCTCGACGTGGAGGACGGAGCTCTTGCCCACGAGCGTGACGACCGGGGTGTTGGCCGCCGCGAGCGCCGCGATGCTCGCGTCGTCGCTCGGGCGGACGCCCGGCCGGCGCGTGCTGCCGAACGCGGCGAGTCTCGCGTGCCGGAGCGGCGTGCTCTCCATGCGGCGGAAGAACTCGGCGTCCTTCGGATTCGAGGCGGGCCAACCGCCCTCGACGTAGTCGACGCCGAGCTCGTCGAGCCGGTGGGCGATATTGCGCTTGTCCTCGACGGACAGGGAGAGGCCGGCGCGCTGCGTCCCGTCGCGCAGGGTCGTGTCGTAGAGGGCGATGCTCATGAGGCCTCGTTTCCGAAGATCGTGTGTGCCAAACGACGCGCGGCCTCTCGGGAGTCGAGAGGCCGCGCGCTGATCAGGTGCATCCGCTTGGTGACCGGAGACTAGCTCGGTCTCAGCACGCTACCTCCCGAAAGGCGCGGCGGCCGCGCGATAGGAATCGCGCGGAAGGCGGCGTGGCCGAAGACCGGGCAAGCGAAACCGGGGCGCACGAAACGGATACTATCCGTCTCCGGCGGAGGTGTCAACCGAACTCGCTCGCTCCCGCTCCCGGTGTGCCAGCCAGTTCTTCACGGCAAAGCCCAGCGTGACGCCGAAACCGGCGCTCGCGATCTCGAGCAGCAGTCTTCCTGTGACGAATAAGGCGTTCATTGAACCACTCCCGCGTACCGTAAAACGCCAGCGCCCCCGCGCTCTCTCGTATGAGGGCGCGGGGGCGCTGGATCACCAGCCTTGGGGATACCGCCTACATCCCCCGCCTTCCCTCGCGCGTCGCGGCGCACCGACACGGGTGGATACAAGGATTGTGCCGGACGCGCCGAGCGCACGGGCGCGAGACCATCCGCGACCGCGTCACTCCCGGTGTATACCGCAGCGCCAGGCTCATGTTCTGAGTATAGCGACGGGCCGCACGGCCGGTACTACCGATTGTGCGGGCCGTCACTCCACCCGTTCGGGGGGGCAGGGGCCGGGGGCCGGCCGCCGGGGGACAAGCGGTGCACGCGGTGCGAGCAATCGTTCGAGGCCGCGTGGGACCAGCGCTCCCTCAGGGACTAGCGAGCCATGCGACCGGAGGGACTCGAACCCCCACGGGTTGCCCCACAGGATCCTAAGTCCTGCGCGTCTACCAGTTCCGCCACGGTCGCGACCGCTCGGAAATCTAATGCGCGCCCATCGCTTCGGCGTTACCGCCGCTTCAGATAGTGCTCGTCCCAGCCGATCGCGAACACGCCGTGGTGGCATTCCGCTCAGTGCCACAGGTGCCACAGCGTGTAAATCACGAGCCCCACCAGGCCTCCCACCAGCGTGCCGTTGATGCGCACGAACTGGAGGTCCCGCCCCACGGCAAGCTCGAACCGCCGCGACGTCGCTTCGGCGTCCCAGCTCGCGACCGTCAGCGCGATGAGATCGCCGATCTCGTGCCGATACCGCTCTACGGCGGCGGCCGCGAGGTCGATCACCACGTCGTCGATCTCGGCGAGCAGGGTTTCGTTGGCGAGGAGCGCGCCGCCGAACGCGCTGAGGCCGCGCTCGAGCGGCGTGGGCGCCGTGCCGCCCTCCCGGGTGGCGTACCCGACGATGGCCTGGCGAGTGGACTCCCACAGGCGGGCGGACAGGTCGGCGACCGACGGGTCCGCCAGCCACTCCTCCTTCATCGCCTCGGCTCGGGCGATGACGTCGGGAGAATGCTGTAGGCGATCCACGAAGTCCCGCAGCGCCGTGTCGAACGCGGTGCGCAGCGGGTGGGTTGGGTCGGCGCCGATGGCGCGCAGCAGGGCCTCGGTGGCCTCGATGATGCGCTGGTAGATCTTGTCGTCCACCACGCCCGGCACCCACCATGGGCTCTCGGCCCGCACGCGCTCGCGGATGAAGTCCCGGCTGTCGGAGATTGCCTGTGCGGCGAGGCGGACGGCTTCGTTGAGGAATCCCTGGTGGCGATCGCCCTCGAGCACCAGCGCCAGCGTGCGGCCCAGCGCTGGCGCCACTCGGGTGGCCCGCACGCGGGCGCTCACCACCTGACGCACCAGTTCGCGCGCGTCTTGATCCGGGAGCGCTTCGAGCGTCTTGGCCAGCCCGCCCGCCACCTGTCGGGCGATTTGCCGGCTGTGCGTCGGATCGCTCAGCCAGCGGGCGGCGCGTTCCGCGGGGCGCACCGCGCGCAGGTTCGCGGCGATCACCTCGCGCGAGAGAAAGTGATTCTGCACGAAATTCCCGAGGATCCGCCCGATCCGTTCCTTGCGGGTCGCGACGATGGCGGTGTGGGGGATCGGCAGGCCGAGGGGGTGGCGGAACAGCGCTGTGACGGCGAACCAGTCGGCCAGCCCGCCCACGAGCGATGCTTCCGCCGTCGCACGCACGTACCCCAGCCAGGGATACGCGGCCTCGAAGACGCTCGCGCCCGCGAACACCATGGCAGCGAGCGCGAGCATCCCAGTCGCCCGCCGCTTCATGATGTCGAGCTGCGCCTGGCGCGTCGCGTCGTCGGGCCGCGACCACGCGGGCGTGGGAGCGGGGACCGGCGCTACGACAGGCGACGGGAGGGCAGGGGCGCGATCCTCGGCCATGGAGCCAAAATAACGTCCTTTACGGGATCTTAACGCGGTCGCCCCCAATCCTAAGCCTTCCCTAACATCCCCGTCGCTATCGTCACGCGCGATGCTCGACATCGCCTACGTCGCCCTGACGGTTGCCTTCTTTGCCCTCATGCTCGTCTACGTGCGCGGTTGTGACGCGCTCGGCCGGCGGCACGACGGCGAGGAGCGGGCGCCATGACGCTCGACACGCTGATCGGCGGCCTCACCGCCGTGGCCATCCTCCTGTACCTGCTGTACACGCTGCTCCGCCCGGAGAAGTTCTGACATGACCAGCAGCGGCTGGCTGCAGATCGCGTTCTACTCGATCGCGCTGTTGCTCGTCACGAAGCCGTTGGGGATCTACGTCCTCAAGGTGTACGACGGCTCGTTGACCTGGCTGCGGCCGGTGGAGCGCCTGCTGTATCGGGCCGCGGGAGTCGATCCGGAGGAGGACCAGCACTGGACGCGCTATGCCGCGGCCATGCTGATCTTTAGCGCCGCGTCGATGCTCCTGACCTATGTGGCGCTGCGGCTGCAGCACCGGTTGCCATTGAACCCGCAGCACCTGGCAGCGGTCGTGGACCGGCAGGCGTTCGAGACGGCGGCCTCGTTCACCACGAACACGAACTGGCAGTCGTACTCGGGCGAGACGACGATGTCGTACTTCTCGCAGATGACCCAGTTGGGGTTCCACAACTTCATGTCGGCGGCGGCGGGCGTCGCCGTGGCGGTGGCGTTCGCGCGCGGGATCGTGCGCCGGTCAGCCGGGCGGCTGGGCAACTTCTGGGCCGATCTCGTGCGCGGCACGCTCTATCTCTTTCTCCCCCTCAGCGCCCTGCTCGCGCTCCTGTTCGTGCAGCAGGGCGTGATCCAGAACTTCGCGCATTACGTGACGGTCACCACGGTCGAGGGTGCGAAGCAGGTGCTCGCGATGGGCCCGGTCGCGAGCCAGGAGGCGATCAAGCAGCTCGGCACCAACGGCGGCGGCTTCTTCAATGCGAATTCGGCGCACCCGTTCGAGAACCCCACCCCGTGGACCAATTTCTGGCAGATGCTCGCGATCTTCGCGATTCCCGCCGCCCTCACCTACACCTACGGCCGCCTGGCGAGGAACCAAAAGCACGGCTGGGCGCTGTGGGCGGCGATGTACGTGCTGTTCATCGGCGGTGTGGCGACGGCCTACTGGGCGGAAGCGCGCGGCAACCCGATCCACGCGACGCGGGGCGTGGACGTCGTGGCGTCGGCGACGAACCCCGGCGGCAACATGGAGGGGAAGGAGGTCCGCTTCGGCATCGCGAACTCGGCCTTGTACGCGACGATGACGACGGACGCATCGTGCGGCTGCGTGAACTCGATGCACGATTCCTTCACGCCGATCGGCGGCTTGGTGCCGCTGGTCAACATGCAGCTCGGTGAGGTGGTCTACGGTGGTGTCGGTGCGGGGCTCTACGGGATGCTGGTCATGGTGATCCTCACCGTGTTCATCGCCGGGCTCATGGTCGGACGGACTCCTGAGTACCTGGGGAAGAAGATCGAGGCCCGTGAAGTGCAGATGGCGATGCTGTACGTGCTGGTCTTCGCCGGCGTCGTACTCACGCTGTCTGCGCTGGCGGCGGTGACCCCGGCGGGACTGAAGGGGCTGAACAACGCGGGCCCGCACGGGCTTTCCGAGATCATCTACGCCTTTACGTCCACGGCGGCGAACAACGGCAGCGCGTTCGCAGGGCTCACCGGCTCCACCTACTTCTACAACACGCTGCTCGGGCTCAACACGCTCGTCGGCCGGTTCGCGATGCAGGTGCCGATGCTTGCCCTGGCCGGCTTCCTCGCCGAGAAGAAGATCGTCCCCGAATCAGCCGGCACGTTCCCCGTGACGACGCCGCTCTTCGTGGTGCTCCTCGTCTCCGTGATCCTCATCGTCAGCGCGCTCACCTTCTTTCCGGCGCTGTCGCTCGGGCCGATCGTCGAGCACTTCCTGATGCAGGCGGGGAGGCTGTTCTAGCATGGCGCTCACCAAGCGGCCGCTGTTCGATCCGCCGATCGTCAAGCGCGCCATCCGGGACGCGTTCGCGAAGACCGTCAACCTGCGCCACATGGTGCGGAATCCGGTGATGTTCGTCGTGCTGGTCGGCAGCGTGCTCACGACGCTGGTCCTCGTACGGGACGCGGTCGGCGGCGCCGGCGACACCGGGTTTACGCTGCAGATCACGCTGTGGCTGTGGTTCACGGTGGTGTTCGCGAACTTCGCGGAGGCGATGGCCGAGGGCCGCGGCAAGGCGCAGGCGGAGACGCTGCGCAAGTCGCGGACGGAGACGACCGCCAAGCGGCTCCGTAACGCGCGCAATCGGGCGTCGTTCGAGTCCGTGCCCGGCGCCGTGCTGCGCAAGGGCGACGTGGTGCTGTGCACGCCGGGCGACATGATCCCGGGCGACGGCGAGGTGATCGAGGGCGTTGCCTCGGTGGACGAGTCGGCGATCACGGGCGAGTCCGCGCCGGTCATTCGCGAGTCGGGCGGCGACCGCTCGGCGGTCACGGGCGGCACGAGGGTGTTGTCCGATTTCCTGGTCATTCGGATCAGCGCCAATCCGGGTGAGACCTTCCTGGACCGGATGATCGCGCTCGTCGAGGGCGCGAAGCGGCAGAAGACGCCCAACGAGATCGCCCTGATCATCCTGCTGTCGGGGCTGACCATCGTGTTCCTGTTCGCGGTGGCGACGCTGCAGCCGTTTGCGGTATACTCCGGCGGCGGCGTGGCGATTCCGATTCTCGTGTCGCTGCTCGTCTGCCTCATTCCCACGACCATCGGCGGGCTGCTGTCGGCCATCGGCATTGCCGGCATGGACCGGATGATCCAGCACAACGTGATCGCGATGAGCGGCCGCGCGGTGGAGGCAGCCGGGGACGTCAACACGTTGCTGCTCGACAAGACGGGCACGATCACGCTCGGCAACCGCCAGGCCGTGGAGTTCATACCGATGCCGGGCGTCACGGCGGAACACTTGGCGGACCGGGCACAGCTTGCCTCCCTGCCGGACGAGACGCCCGAGGGGCGGAGCATCGTCGTGCTGGCGAAGGAGCAGTTCGGGCTGCGCGGCCGGACGCTCGCCGAGCAGATGACGCTCGTGCCGTTCTCGGCCGCGACGCGGATGAGCGGGATCAACGCCGGGGCGCTCGAGCTCCGCAAGGGTGCGAGCGACGCCGTCGTGCGCTGGGTGCGGGAGCAGGGAGGCGACGCCCCGCCGGGCCTCACCCCGGTGGTGGAGGGCATCGCGCGGCGCGGCGGCACGCCCCTCGTCGTGGCCGAGCGGGGGACCGGGTCGGCGCGAGTCCTTGGGGTCATCTCCTTGAAGGACGTGGTGAAGGGCGGCATGCGGGAGCGGTTCGGCCAGCTGCGCGTCATGGGTATCCGCACCGTGATGATCACGGGCGACAACCCGCTCACGGCGGCGGCGATCGCGGCGGAGGCGGGTGTGGACGACTTCCTTGCCGAAGCGACGCCCCAAGACAAGATGACGCTGATCAAGCGCGAGCAGGCAGGCGGTCGTCTCGTCGCGATGACCGGCGATGGAACGAACGACGCGCCCGCCCTGGCGCAGGCCGACGTCGCGGTCGCGATGAACACGGGCACGCAGGCGGCGAAGGAGGCGGGGAACTTGATCGACCTCGACTCCAATCCGACCAAGCTCATCGAGGTGGTGGAGATCGGCAAGCAGCTGCTCATCACGCGCGGCGCGCTCACGACGTTCTCGATCGCCAACGACGTCGCCAAGTACTTCGCGATCATTCCGGCGATGTTCGTCGCCACCTACCCCGTGCTGCAGGCGCTCAACATCATGCGGCTGCATTCGGCGCAGTCGGCGATCCTTGCCAGCGTGATCTTCAACGCGCTCATCATCATCGCGCTCATCCCGCTCGCTCTGCAGGGCGTGCGCTACCGTCCGGCGCCGGCGGCGGCCATCCTGCGTCGCAATCTGTGGATTTACGGCGTCGGTGGCATCATCGTACCGTTCATCGGGATCAAGACGATCGACGTCCTGCTCGTCCTGCTGCGGTTGGTGTGACCATGCTCAAGAACCAAGTCCGGCCCGCGATCGTGCTCACGCTGCTCCTGTGTGTGATCACGGGAGTCGTTTACCCCGGGATCGTCACGGCGGTCGCGCAACTGTTGTTCCCGCACCGGGCGAACGGCTCGCTGATCCGGGAGGCGAGCGGCCAGGCGATCGGGAGCGAGCTGATCGGCCAGTCGTTCGCGCGGGCCGAGTACTTCCATGCGCGCCCGTCGGCGGCCGGGAGCGGGTACGACGGCACCGCTTCCGGGGGCACGAACAAGGGACCCACCGACGTCAAGCTCGCCGACACGCTGATCGCGCAAGCGGTGGAGAGCGCGGTGAGACTGGACGGCGGGGTGAAGGGGCGGATTCCCTCCGATCTCGTCACATCCTCGGGGTCGGGTCTCGATCCCCACATCTCGCCCGCGAGCGCGTTGTTGCAGGTGGCGCGTGTGGCGCGGGCGCGGAGCGCCGATACCGCCGTCGTGCGTGGCATGATACAGCGACACGTCGAAGGTCGGCAGTTCGAGTTCCTCGGCGAGCCGCGCGTCAATGTGCTCATGCTCAATCTGGCGCTCGACAGTGCGCTCGGGAGGCCTCGATGAACCCACAAGGATGGGTTGCGGGCGTCATCGCGCTGGCAGCTCCCCTCGCTGTGGCAGCCCAGACCGCCGACACGAGCGGCGCTGCGGTGAAGCTCTCGGGATACGTGACCTCGTCGTATTTCTACGCCACTAAACCGACGGGCCGAACCATCGTGGGGCGGCTGTACGATCGCTTTCATGACGAGATCACCCTCAACGCCGCCCGCGTCAGCCTCGAGAAGCCGGTGGCAACCGACAAGGTCGAAGCGGGATTCCGCGTCGACATCCTGTTCGGCCAGAACGCCCCGCCGCTCCAGTCCGCTGGACTGAAGCTCGGGGACCAAGGGGATCTCCCACAGGCCTTCGTGACCCTCAACGTTCCCACCGGGGGCGGTAACTACGTCCAGTTCAAGGCCGGCAAGATGTGGACCTTGCTCGACGTCGAGGTCGTGGACGAGGTGCTCAACCCCAATTTCTCGCACGGGTACCAGTACATCTACCTGACGAACTTCACGAACACCGGCTTCGGCATGGACGCCAAGCTCTCGGGCGTGGTCGACGCCCAGCTCCGGCTGATCAACGGATGGGACGTCGTGGAGGACAACAACAGGGGGAAGTCGTTCATGGGTCGCGTCGGGGTTACTCCGTCGGACCGGGCGGCGCTCGCCTTCTTCGGGTACTACGGCCCGGAGCAGACCGCCAATGTGAGTAACCAGCGGTATGGGGGGGAGGTCGTGGGAACCTTGAAGCCCGCGTCGACCACGACCATCTACGGACAATTCGACGCTGGCGGCGAGCAGGGGATCGGCGCGGGCGGTGGGGGGGGCGACGCGAAGTGGTGGGGGGCGGGATCGTGGGGCGTGTTCGATCTCGACCCCAAGCTGAGTCTGGCCCTGCGCGGCGACTACATGGACGACCGCGCCGGCGCGCGGACGTCCGGCGTGCTCGGCTTCCCCGCGGCACCGAGCCGGAGGATCGCCAGCGGCACGGTGACGTTGAACGTCAAATCGTGGCCGCACGCTCTGGTGCGCCCGGAGATTCGCGTGGAGCACTCGAGTCGAGACGATTTCGGGAACCCGGGCAGCCCGAGCCCGACCCAAGTGACGATCGGGCTCGCGCTGTCGTACGTGTTCTGAGGCGTGCTACGTTATCGTCGCCATGACCGAGCGCCGGCCTGACCCAGAGGCGCTACTCGCCCAAGTCCGCGAGGAGGAGCGCCGCGCCGGCCGGGGCCGCCTGAAGATCTTCTTCGGCGCCTCGCCCGGCGTCGGCAAGACGTACGCCATGCTCGAGGAGGCCCGCGCCAAGCGCCGCGAGGGCGGGGACGTCGTGGTGGGGGTCGTGGAGACGCACGGACGCCCGGAGACCGCGGCGTTGCTCGAGGGGCTGGAAACGCTGCCGCGCCGCGCTATCGAGTACCGCGGTATCACCCTCCATGAATTCGACCTCGACGCCGCGCTCGCGCGCCGGCCCGCGCTGGTTCTCGTTGACGAGCTGGCCCACACCAACGCGCCCGGCTCGCGGCATACCAGGCGCTTCCAGGACGTCGAGGACCTGCTCGCAGCCGGGATCAACGTCTACACGACGCTCAATGTCCAGCATCTCGAGAGCCTCAACGACGTCGTGGCGCAGATCACCGGTGTCCAAGTGCGGGAGACGGTCCCCGATTCCATTCTCGACCGGGCGGACGAGCTCGAGCTCGCGGACTTGTCCGCTGATGATCTTCTCACCCGGCTGCGAGAGGGCAAGGTGTACGTGCCCGAGCAAGCCGCCCGCGCCATCGAGCAGTTCTTCCGCAAAGGCAATCTCATCGCCCTCCGCGAGCTCGCGCTGCGCCGCACCGCGGAGCGGGTGGACGCGCAGATGCGCGGCTACATGCGCGAGCATGGCATTCGCGAGACGTGGCCCGCGGGCGAGCGCGTCCTCGTCTGCATCGGCCCGAACCCGTCGGGCGCCCGCCTGGTCCGGGCCGGCAAGCGCATGGCTACGAGCCTCAAGTGCGACTGGGTCGTGCTCTACATCGAGGCCCCCGGCCAACGGATCTCGCAGAGCGACCGGGACGCGCTGGTGCACAATCTGCAGTTGGCGCAGGAGCTCGGCGCGCAGACGGTGACGCTCAGCGGTCTCAACCCGGCGGAAGAGGTTCTCGCCTACGCGCGCGCCCACAACGCGACCAAGATCGTCGTGGGCAAGCCCACGCACCCGCGGTGGCGGGACAAGCTGTTCGGCTCGATGCTCGACCAGCTGGTCCGCGGCTCGGGCGACGTGGACGTGTACGTGATCAGCGGCGACGTGGAGGAGGAGCGAGTGCGGCGCGGGCCGCTGGCGGGACGGCCGGCGCCGCTTGCGGAATACGCACGCGCCGCCCTGGTCGTGGCGCTGTCCACGCTGCTCGGCTTCGCGGTCTTCCGGTATCTCTCCCCCACCGACGTGGCGATGGTGTTTCTGCTGGGCGTGGCGCTGGTCGCGTCGCGCTACGGTCGGGGGCCCACGATCTTCGCGTCCTTCCTGTCCATTGCCCTGTTCGATTTCTTCTTCGTGCCGCCCCGATTCACGTTCGCCGTTTCGGATATCGGCTACGTGCTCACGTTCGGCGTCATGCTCGCGATCGCCCTGCTCATCAGCGGCCTGACGCTGCGCATTCGTGCTCAGGCGGAGACGGCCAGGGAGCGCGAGCGTCGCACGGCGGCGCTGTACGCCATGAGTCGCGAGCTGGCGGCGACGCGGGGAGAAAGCGACCTCGTCTCGGCGGCCGCGCGCCATATTCGCGACACGTTCGGCGCACCGGCGCAGATCCTCTTGCCCGACGGCTCGGGGCGCCTGCAGACCCCCGTCGGCGCGCCTTCCGCCTATCCGATGGATGAGAAGGAGCAGAGCGTAGCGGCGTGGGTGTTCGGACGCGGCCGCGTCGCCGGGGCCGGCACCGACACGCTGCCCGCGGCCCAGGGCCTGTACGTGCCGCTCGTGGGCTCCACCGGGATCATCGGCGTGCTCGGCCTCCGGCCGGCCGATCCCAAGCGCTTCCAGGATCCCGCTGTGCAGGGCTTGCTCGAGACGTTCGCCGGCCAGGCCGCCGTGGCCCTGGAGCGGGCGATGCTCGCGGAGCGTGCCCAGCGTGAGCAAGTGGAAGTCGAAGCGGAGCGACTCCGCACCTCGCTCTTGAGCTCGCTCTCCCACGACATGCGGACACCACTCGGGGCGATTACCGGAGCGCTCAGCAGCGTGCTCGAGGATCGGGGGACGCTCTCCGACGCCACGCGGCGCGATCTCCTGAAGACCGCCCTGGAAGAATCGCAGCGGATGAACCGCCTGATCGGCAACCTGCTCGACATGATCCGCGTGGAAAGCGGGGCGCTCCAGGTCCAGAAGGAATGGCAACCGCTCGAAGAATCGGTCGGGGTTGCCCTCATTCGGCTCGAGGACCGGCTGCGCGACCACCCGGTACAGGTGACGTTGCCGCCCGACCTCCCGCTCGTCCCCATCGACGGGGTGCTGATCGAGCAGGTCTTCATCAACCTCCTCGAGAACGCGGTGAAGTACACGCCGCCCGGCACGCCCATCGAGATCTCCGCCGCCGCCGTGGACGGGGCGGTCCGGGTGGAGGTAGCCGATCGCGGCCCCGGGCTTCCGCCAGGGGAGGAGACCCGCATTTTCGACAAGTTTTACCGAGTCCCGGGCGCGACCGCGACGAGCGGAGTCGGGTTGGGGCTGACCATCTGTCGCGGGATCATCACGGCGCACGGCGGTCGGATCTGGGCGGAGAACCGCTCGGAGGGCGGGGCTAAGTTCCGGTTCACGCTGCCCCTGTCGGGTCCGCCACACGTCAGCGTGCCGGCCGAAGGGGAGGTTGCATGAGAGGCTACATTCGAGCCGCGCTCGTGATGGCAGCGTGTACCGTCGGCGGCACGTTGCTCATGGGTTGGCTCTCCCTCACAGACATCGCCATGCTGCACCTCTTCGGTGTCGGGGTTGTGGCGTCGCGGGCGACCCGGCGGCAGGCTGCGTTCGCCGCCGTGTTATCGGTGGCGTTGTTCGATTTCTTTTTCGTGCCCCCGCGGTTCACGTTCACGGTGTCGGATCTCCACTACGTGGTCACCTTCGGCGTGATGCTCGTGACCGCGTTTGTGATCAGTTGGCTTGCCGAGCGCGTGCGGGAAGAGACCGTCGCGGCGGAGGCGCGAGAACGGGGTACGGCCGCCCTATCTCCCATGAGCGGAGAGCTGCTCGCCGCCCACACCGTGGGCGACGTCATCGCTGTCATCGGCCGGCAGGTGCGCGCCGCGTTCGGGGCCGACGTGCGAGTGCTGCTGCGGGAGACCGGTGGTCGCCTCGCGCCGGTCGGGGGCGCGCCGTCGGACGCCGAGGATCCGGATCGTGAGGTGGCCCAGTGGGCGTTCCAAGCGTGGGAGGCGGCCGGCGTGGGGACGACGCAGTTCCCCAGCGCCCGAAGCGTCTATCTGCCCCTCGTCGGCACGCACGGACGCCTCGGAGTCCTCGAGCTACGGCCGGACGATCCCGATCGCTTCAGGGAGCCTGCCGTGCAATGGCTGTTGCAGACGTTCGCGGCTCAGGCGGCTCTCGCGCTGGAGCGCGCGCTGCGAGCGGGCTCGCCACCCCCTCAAGTACCCCCCGAGGCGAACGTCGCGTAATTTCTGAGGCGTGGCCGAGCCCGCCCCGGTGGTGCTGCTGATCGAAGACGAGCCCCAGATGCGGCGCTTCCTGCGCGCCGCGCTGGAGAACGAGGCGTACCGCCTGGTCGAAGCGACCACCGCACGCGAAGGTCTGGCGCAGGCGGCCGGCCAGAATCCCGACTTGATCCTGCTCGACCTGGGGCTCCCGGACGGCGACGGCATCGATCTCACGCGTCGCCTGCGGGAATGGGCGCGCATGCCCATCGTGGTCATTTCCGCGCGCGGGCAGGAGCGCGACAAGGTCGCGGCGCTCGACGCGGGAGCCGACGATTACCTCACCAAGCCATTCGGCGTGGGCGAGTTGCTCGCGCGCATGCGCGTTGCGCTGCGGCACGCGGCGCGCGCCGCGGGGCAGCCGGACGAGCCGGTATTCACCACCGGCGAGCTACGCGTGGATCTGGAGCACCGTCGGGTGTTCGCGCGCGAGCGCGAGGTGCACCTCACTCCGACCGAATACAAGCTCCTCGTCGTGCTGGTGCGGCACGCGGGCAAGGTGCTCACTCATCGGCAATTGCTGAACCAGGTGTGGGGCGCAAACACGGTCACACAGACGCCGGTGCTTCGCGTGCACATGGCGGAGCTGCGTCACAAGCTCGAGCGCGATCCGGCGCAGCCGCAGCACCTCCTGACGGAGCCGGGCGTGGGCTACCGGCTCAGGGTCGACTGAGCGCGGCGCCGACCGCCGCCGCGAGCCGCGCCGCCGCGCCCCGATCCCACCCGAGGAACAGATGCGGCTCGATCAGCTCGAGCTCCATCAGCAGCAACCGACCGTCCCGCTCTACACCGTCCACGCGGGCATACACCGTCTCGCCGGGCGCCGCGGCAATCACCCGCTCGGCATCCGCGATCAGGTGGTCCGGGGGCGCGGCGGCGAGCGCCGAGCCGCCGAACTCCCACTGCACCCGGTAATCACCCCCCGAGGGCCGCTTCAAGACCGCATGGCTGAACCGGCCGCCCAGGAACACGATGGACCACTCGCCGGGGTCCGCCACTTCCCGTACGAACGGCTGGACCATCACGTCGCCGGCGCGAAGCAGCTCGTCGAGCCGCGGCTGATCGGCGCTCGCCGTCGCGAGCGAACTGCGCCAGGTCCCGGTCGCACTCGCGGAGACGGCGGGTTTGATCACCCCGTCCCGCCAGCCCTCCCGGCGCAGCAGGTGGGCGAGCTCGATCGTGTCGCCGCGCGCCAGCCAGCGGGTCGGCACGATCGGCACACCGCGCGCCGCCAGGTCGCGCAGGTACGCCTTGTGGCTGTTCCAGCGCAGCAGGGCGGGCGGATTCCACAGCATGATGCTTGACTGCTCCAGCCGGCCGATCCACGCGAGGAACTCCGGCAAGCGCCGGTGGTAGTCCCAGCAGGAGCGCACCAGCACCGTCGCGAACTCCTCCCAGCGCACGTCGGGGGAATCCCACACTGCGGGCACGGCCGTGACGCCGAGCTCGCCCAAGGCTGAGATCAGCAGGCCGTCGTCGTCGTTCAGGGTCGGAAGCGTCGCGTAGGTCGCGAGGGCAGCGCGCGGCACGGGGAGAAAGCAAACCTCCCCGGTGCTATGTTTGAAGTCTCACATCCACTCACGGAGAAGTCGTCATGCTCACGCCTGGCAGACTGTTGGCAGCCTTCGCGCTCGGCGCCCTCGCGGTGCCCGAGCTCGCCGCCCAGACCGCAACGGACCTGGCGGACGTCTGCAAAGCCGTGGGCGATGCGAAACTGGGTCAGTGGGCCTCGTTCGACGTGACCGGAGGGAAGCTGCGGGTCGCGATCGTCGGCTCGGAGCGATCGGGCGATACGACGTTGTATTGGTTCGAGGGCAACTTTGCGGCAACCGATCCGAGCAAGAGCGGCATCGTCCAGGTTCTCGCGCCCAGCCTCGCGACCGGGTCGGCGTCACCACGTGCGTTGATCCTCAAGCTGGGTGCGCAACCGGCCATGAGGGTCTCCGGTCAGATGGCCGGGATGATGGGCCAGAAGGGCGGGCACGACAACTACATCTTCGATTGGGCGGCCCGTTGCACCGCTGCACATATCGTCGGGTGGCAATCGATCACGGTACCGGCCGGCACGTTTCGAGCGCTCCACGTGACCACCGACGACGGCACCGACGTATGGGGGTCGCGCCAGGTGCCGTTGGGCCTGGTGCAGGTGCGCGGGAAGAAAGGCGACCTCGCGCTGCGCGGCCACGGTGTGGACGCCAAGTCGTCGATCACGGAAAGGCCGCTCGAACTGCCCGGGATGATGATGACCAAACCCTGACAGGGGTGTTGCGAAACGAACTCGGGGGCGCCCGTCGGGCGCCCTTGCGTCGTTCGGGCTTTGCGTGCTACGTGGTGGACTCTCTTCCACCCCAGCTCCAGGAGGCCGAACCCCGTGTCCGCCCGTACGTTGCCCCTCGTCGCCGTCACCCTGCTCCTCCTCTCGGCGCGCTCAACGCCGGCGCAAGGCTACGACTCCACCGTGTTCGCCGCGCTCAACTGGCGCGAAATCGGAATCTTCCGCGGCGGCCGCAGCGTCGCGGTCGCGGGCTCGGCCGCCCGACCCCACGAGTACTGGTTCGGCACCACGGGCGGCGGCGTGTTCAAGACGACGGACGGCGGCAACACGTGGGTCCCGGCGTCCGACAAATACTACGGTGGCACCATCGGCGCCATCGGCGTCTCGGAGTCGAACCCCGACATCGTGTACGTGGGCACCGGAGAGTTTCCGATTCGCGGCAACACGTCCCACGGCGATGGCGTTTGGAAAACGACCGACGGCGGCAAGACCTGGACGTTCCTCGGTCTCGCCGAGACCCAGCAGATCGCGCGCGTGCGCGTCCACCCCACCAATCCGGACATCGTGTACGTCGCCGCGCAGGGGCACGCTTTCGGGCCCAATGCCGAGCGCGGCGTCTACAAGACGACCGACGGCGGCAAGACCTGGAACAAGGTCCTGTTCCGGAACGACTCGACCGGCGCGGCGGACCTGATCCTCGACCCCTCGAGCCCGGACGTGCTGTACGCCGGGCTGTGGCAGGCGGTGCGCCGTCCCTGGACGCTCGTGTCGGGGGGCACGGGCAGCGGGCTGTTCAAGTCCACCGATGCGGGAGAGCACTGGACCGAGCTCACCAAGAATCCCGGACTCCCGGTCGGGCTGTGGGGCAACATCGGCATCGCGGTGTCGCCCGCCAAGCCGGCGCGCGTGTGGGCGCTGATCGAGGCCGACTCGGGCGGCGTGTACCGCTCCGACGACGGCGGCGCGACTTGGGCGTACCTGAACTCGGACCATAAGCTGCGCGAGCGGGCGTGGTACTACTCGAAGATCTTCGCCGACCCGAAGGACTCCAACGCCGTGTGGGCGCCCCAGGTCAACCTCTTCAAGTCCACCGACGGGGGCGTCATCTTCCGCCACGTGATCGATCCGCACGGCGACAACCACGACCTGTGGATCGCCTCCAACGACGCGAACCGCTTGATCGAGGCCAACGACGGCGGCCCCAACGTCTCCTTGAACGGTGGCAAGACGTGGACCGACCAGGACGTGGCGACGGCGCAGTTCTATCACGTCGAGACCACCAATCACTTTCCCTACCACGTGTGCGGCGCCCAGCAGGACAACTCCGGCGTGTGCGGGCCCAGCCGCTGGCCCGGCGGGATCGACCGGGGCCAGTGGTACGACGTCTCGGGTGAATCGGGCTACATCCAGGCCCGTCCCGACAACCCCGACATCACCTACGGCGGCGACAACTCGGGCTTCCTCGCCCGCGTCGATCACAAGACGAACAGTTTCCGGCTGATCAGCCCGTGGCCCGACAGCCCCGACGGCCATGCGGCGTCCGAAGGGAAGTACCGCTTCCAGTGGACCGCGCCGCTGCTCATCTCGCCGCACGATCCGCGCGTGCTGTACCACGGCGGCAACGTGCTCTTCAAGACGGTGAACGAGGGGCAGAGCTGGACTGTCATCTCGCCCGACTTGACGCGGCACGACCCCAAGACCCTGGGTCCTTCGGGCGGCCCCATCACGCTCGACCAGACGACGGCCGAGTACTACGCGACCATTTTCGCGCTGGCGGAGTCGCCGCGCGTGAAGGGGCTGATCTGGGCCGGTTCGGACGACGGGCTCATTCACCTCACGCGGAACGGCGGCAAGACGTGGACCGACGTGACGCCGCCCGCGCTGGGTGAG
>JBGPDL010000003.1:0-96836 GCA_041482275.1 Gemmatimonadota bacterium
GAGATGGTGATGCCGGGGGACAACACGAAGATGACGATCGAGCTGATCACGCCGATCGCGATGGAGGAGCAGCTGCGATTTGCCATCCGCGAGGGCGGCCGGACGGTGGGCGCGGGCGTCGTGACGAAAATCCTGAAGTAACGAGGGACCTATGGCGGGCAAGATCCGGATTCGTTTGAAGGCATTCGACCACGCCCTGATCGATCAGGCCGCGGCCGACATCGTGCGCACGGCCGAGAAGACCGGCGCGCAGGTCTCGGGACCCATCCCGCTGCCCACCAAGCGGCAGCTGTGGACCGTGCTCCGGAGCCCGCACATCGACAAGAAGAGCCGGGAGCAGTTCGAGCTCAAGACGCACAAGCGGCTCATCGACATCCTCGATTCGCGCTCCCAGACGGTCGACGCGCTGACGAAGCTCGATCTTCCGGCCGGCGTGGACGTGGAGATCAAGGTCGAGTAGCGACATGACCGGACTCATCGGCAGGAAACTTGGCATGACCCGCGTGTTCGACGCGGAGGGCACGCACGTGCCCGTCACCGTGATCGAGGCGGGCCCGTGCGCCGTGGTGCTGGTGGCGGGCTCCCAGGTCCAGCTCGGCTTCGGCGCCAAGAAGCCCAAGCGGACGGCAAAGGCGCTGGCGGGTCACGCGAAGAAGGCCGGGCTCGAGCTCGCCCCGCGCGTGCTCCAGAGCTTCCCGCTCAAGGAAGGCGGCGAGCCGCCCAAGCCGGGCGACAGCGTGACGGTAGCGATCTTCGCCGAGGGCGAGCGGGTAAAGATCACGGGCGTCACCAAGGGCCGCGGGTTCCAGGGCGTAGTGCACCGGTATCATTTCGGCGGCGGCCCGGCGACGCACGGCAATACGCGGCACCGCAAGCCGGGCTCGATTGCCCCGGGCACCGACCCGTCGCGCGTCATCAAGGGGAAGCGGATGCCCGGCCACATGGGCGCGCGCAACTTCACGGAGCTGGGCTTGCGCGTCGTGAGGGTGGATGCCGAGCGGAACCTGTTGTTCGTGCGCGGTTCGGTGCCGGGGCCGATGAACGGCCTGCTCACCGTGCGCAAGCAGGGAGGGCGGAGCCGCCATGATTGAGGCACCGCACTACTCCGCCGCCGGCGCGAAGAAGAAATCCGTGCGCCTGCCCGAAGCGTTGTTCGACGGCACGGTGAACGAGGACGTACTGCACCGCGCGGTGGTCACCTTCCTCGCGAACCAGCGTCAGGGGACGCACGACACCAAGACCCGGAGCGAGGTCTCGGGCGGGAACCAGAAGCCGTGGCGCCAGAAGGGCACTGGCCGGGCACGGCAGGGCTCGACCAGGTCCCCGCAGTGGCGGCACGGCGGCATCGTGTTCGGGCCGCACCCCCGGAGCTACCGGCTGGGGATTCCGAAGAAGATGCGCCAGCTCGCCAAGAAGTCGGCCCTGAACGCCCGGGCCCGCGAGCAGGCGTTGTTCGTGGTCGATCCGCTCGAGTACGAGAAGCCGAAGACCAAGACGCTCGCCGAGCTGCTCGCGAAGCTGGGGGTGGCGGAAAAGAAAGTGCTGGTGCTCACGGCCGGCGCCGCCCACTCGCACAACGTCTATCTCTCGGGGCGGAACATTCCCGACGTGCAGGTGATGCGGTTCGCCGACGCGACGGCGTACGAGATCCTCTGGTCCGGCGCCGTCGTCGTGGAGCTGCCCGCTCTGGGAGAGGCGCCGGAGCAGGCGGAGGGGGAGGGGGGGGCCGACGATGCCTGAGGTGCACCATGTGATCGTGGCGCCGGTGATCACCGAGAAGTCGTCGGCGGCCTACCAGGCGCGCAAAGAGTACGCCTTCCGGGTGCAGACGGAGGCGACCAAGCCGCAGATCCGCGCGGCGGTCGAGGCGCTGTTCAAGGTGACGGTGACGGACGTGCGGACCCTGGTGGTGCGCGCCAAGCGGAAAAGCTATGGGCGCTACGTCGGCCGCCGGCCGGCGTGGAAAAAGGCGATCGTGACCCTCAAAGAGGGCGACGCCATACCGGTCTTCGAGGGCTGAGATGGGCATCCGACAGTTCAAGCCGGTGACCCCGGCGACGCGCTTCCGGTCCGTGTCCGACTTCGCGGACATCACGAAGACGACTCCCGAGAAGTCGCTGCTCGAGCCGCTGCGGCGCACCGGAGGCCGCAATAACAAGGGCCACGTGACCACCCGCCATCAGGGGGGCGGCCACAAGCGGCAGTTCCGGCGCATCGACTTCCGCCGCGACAAGTTCGGCGTGCCGGCCAAGGTGGCGGCGGTGGAGTACGATCCGAACCGCACCGCGCGCATCGCGCTGCTGTTCTACGCGGACGGCGAGAAGCGCTACATCCTCGCCCCCAAGGGCCTGGCCGTGGGCGACACCGTCGTCTCCGGGCCGGGCTCGGACATCCGGGTCGGCAACACGATGCCGCTGTTCGAGATCCCGCTCGGCACCACGGTCCACAATGTGGAGCTCAAGATCGCGCGGGGCGGCCAGCTCGCCCGCTCGGCGGGCACCGGCATCCAGGTCGTGGCGAAGGAAGGCAACTACGTGACGCTGCGGCTGCGCTCCACCGAGATGCGGATGGTGCGCGGCGAGTGCCTCGCCACGATCGGCGAGGTGTCGAACGCGGAGCATGAGCTCCTGTCGGTCGGCAAGGCGGGCAAGACCCGCTGGCTCGGGCGCCGGCCCCGGGTGCGCGGCGTGGCCATGAACCCCGTCGACCACCCGCTGGGGGGCGGCGAGGGCAAGACGTCGGGCGGCCGGCCGCCGACGTCGCCGTGGGGCAAGGTCGAAGGAAAGAAGACCCGGCACAAGAAGAAGGCGTCGACGAAACTCATCGTGCGCGGCCGCAAGCGCGGGAAAGCGACACAGTAATGGGACGCTCGGTCAAGAAGGGGCCCTACGTGGAGCCGTCGCTTCTGGTGAAGATCCAGGCCCTGAACGACAAAAACGAGAAGAAAGTCTTCAAGACCTGGTCGCGGCGTTCCACCATCACGCCCGACTTCGTGGGCCACACCCTCGCGGTGCACAACGGGAACAAGTTCATCCCCGTGTACATCACGGAGAACCTGGTGGGCCACAAGCTCGGGGAGTTCGCGGCGACCCGGCTGTTCCGCGGTCACTCTGCCAAGGGCTCGGCGCAGGAGCGGGAGGCCGAAGCGGCCGCCGCCGCTGAAGCGCCGCCGGCAAAGGCATAGGCCATGGAAGCGCGAGCGATCCAGCGGACCGTGCGCCAGTCGGCGCGGAAGATGCGCCTCGTGATCGACCAGATCCGGGGCCGCGCGGTCCCGGAGGCGTACGCCATCCTCCGGTTCTCGAAGAAGCTGGCGGCGAAGCAGATCCACAAGGTGCTCAAGTCGGCGGTGGCGAACGCCGAGCAACGGGCGCTGCGCGAGAACGCGGCGCTCGACGTGGACCGACTGCGCGTCAAGTACGCGGTCGTGAACGAGGGACAGTCGCTCAAGCGGTTCACGCCCGCCGCGATGGGCCGCGCGACGCCCATCAAAAAGCGCACCAGCCACGTGGAGATCCACGTGGCGGGGGACGCCGAAGCGCGGGCCCCCAAGGCGGCGAAGACGGAAGCGAAGGCCGAAGCGAAGGCCCCAGCCGTCACGGCGGGCTCCAAGAAGGGCAAGCGTCCGAAGGCCGCCCGGGCCACGAAGGCCGCGGCGGGCAAGTCCAAGAAGAAAGAGGGCAAATAAGTGGGCCAGAAAACGCATCCGTACGGGTTCCGGCTCGGGATCATCAAGCCGTGGCGCTCGCGCTATTACGCGCGTCGCGACTTCCCCGAGCTCCTGAAGGAAGACGACCTCATCCGGAAGTACCTGAAGACGAGGCTCTCCCACGCGGCCATCGCCGACATTCACATCGAGCGGAAGCCCGGGAAGGTCACCGTCACGGTGCACACGGGGCGGCCGGGCGTGGTGATCGGCAAGCGCGGCGCGGAGGTGGACAAGCTGCGCGACGAGCTGGCCCAGCTCACCGGCAAGGAGGTCGGGATCAACGTCGAGGAGATCAAGCGGCCGGAGCTCGACGCCCAGCTCGTGGCGGACTCGGTGGCGCACCAGCTGACGCAGCGCATCTCGTTCCGGCGCGCCATGAAGCGCGCGGTGCAGAGCGCCATGCGCATGGGCGCGCAGGGGATCAAGATCAAGACGGCGGGTCGCCTGGGCGGCGCCGAGATCGCGCGCACCGAGGGCTACCACGAGGGGCGGGTGCCGCTGCACACGCTCCGCGCCGACATCGACTATGCCACCTCGACGGCCATGACGACCTACGGCACCATCGGCGTGAAGGTGTGGATCTTCACGCGCGAGATGACCGAGGAGCTGTCCGGCCGGACGTACTCGACGGGAGTCTGAGGGGATGCTGGCACCGAAGCGCGTCAAGTTCCGCAAGCGGTTCAAGGGCCGTACCAAGGGGATGGCCACGCGCGGCAACACGGTCGCGTTCGGCCACTACGGACTCATGGCGCTCGAGCCGGGCTGGATCTCGAACCGCCAGATCGAGGCGTCGCGGGTGGCGCTCACGCGCGAGATGAAGCGGGGCGGCAAGGTGTGGATCCGGCTGTTCCCCGACAAGCCGATCACCAAGAAGCCGGCGGAGACCCGCATGGGCAAGGGCAAGGGGAATCCCGAGGGGTGGGTGGCGGTGGTCAAGCCGGGTCGCGTGATGTTCGAGCTCGAGGGGATCGCCGAGGACCTGGCGCGTGCGGCGCTGGAGCTCGCGGCGGCCAAGTTGCCGATCAGGTCGAAGTTCGTGAAGCGGGAGGAGCGCTAGCTTGGCCACGAAAAAGCCCGAGGCGTTCCGCGAGATGAAGACCGAGGACCTGGAGCAGCAGCTGGTGGTGCTCGCCGAGGAACGCTTCCGCCTGGGGTTCCGGCGGGCGACCGAGGCGCTGCCGAACCCGCTCGAGCTGCGTCGCATCCGCCGCGAGATCGCGCGGGTCAAGACCATTCTGGCGGAGAGGGCACGGGCATGAGGACGCGGCGCAAGGTGCGGACCGGCGTGGTGGTGAGCGACAAGATGCAGAAGACCGTCACGGTCTCGCTCACGCGCCGTTTCGCCCATGGGTTCTACGGCAAGCAGGTGGTCCGCACCAAGCAGGTCGCGGCCCACAACGACAAGGACGCCAAGGCGGGCGACACCGTGCGGATCGTCGAGACCCGCCCGCTGTCCAAGACCAAGCGGTGGCGTGTGGTCGAAATCGTCGAGCGCGCGAAGTAGGGGGGGGACCGTGGTACAGCAGGAATCGATTCTCAAGATCGCCGACAACTCGGGCGCGCGGCGGGCGCTCGTGATCCGCGTGCTCGGTGGGTCCAAGCGCCGCTACGCGGGGCTGGGCGACATCGTGGTCGTGACGATCAAGGACGCGATCCCCACCGGCCAGGTCAAGAAGGGCGAGGTGGTGAAGGCGGTGATTGTGCGCACGGCCAAGGAGACCAAGCGGAAGGACGGCTCCTACATCCGCTTCGACGAGAACGCCGCCGTGCTCATCACGGACCAGGGAGAGCCCCGCGCCACCCGGATCTTCGGGCCCGTCGGGCGCGAGCTGCGCGAGAAGCGGTTCATGAAGATCGTCTCGCTCGCGCCGGAGGTCATCTGACATGAAGCCGCTGGTGTTCAAGAAGAGCAGCCGCAGCCGCACCCAGCCCGAGCCCGAGCGCCACAAGCTGCACATCGCCAAGGGCGACACGGTACGGGTGATCTCGGGCGAGCATAAGGGGAAGGAAGGGAAGGTCCTCCGCGTCTACCCCAAGGAGTTCCGGGTGGAGGTCGAGGGCGTGAACATCGTGAAGAAGCACAAGCGCGCGGCGTCGGCCAACGAAGAGAGCGGCATCGTCGAGCTGACGGCGCCGATCGACGCGTCGAAAGTGATGCTGCTCGACCCCAAGTCGGGCGAGCCGACGCGGGTGCGGCGCCGGCTAGACAAGGACGGAACGGCGGAGCGGATCGCGGTCAAATCCGGCCAGCCGATTCCGCGGGTGAGATAGGCAATGACGGATACTCGAGAGAAAGAGAAAAAGCCCGCCGGCGCGGCCGACCCCGGGGCGGCGCCTCAGGGGGAGAAGCCGAAGCAGGCCGGGGCCGCTGATTCCGGGGCGGCGCCCCGGGTGAAGGAAAAGAAGGAGAAGAAGCCCAAGAAGCCGGCCGGCGACCAGCCGGTGGCGCCGGCCGAGCCGGCGGGTCCGCCTCCCGAGCCCGCCCCGCGCGCCCGACTGCTCGACTACTACGAGCAGAAGGTCCGGGCGAAGCTCGCGCAGCAGTTCGGCCTCAAGAATCTGCACGAGATCCCCAAGCTCGTGAAGATCGTGCTCAATGTGGGGATGGGGGACGCGCCCAAGAACCCCAAGGGGCTCGACGCGGCGGTGGCGGAGCTCGGCGCCATCTCGGGCCAGCGGCCGGTGGTCACGCGCGCCAAGAAGGCGATCGCGAACTTCAACCTGCGCGAGGGCATGGCGGTCGGCTGCTCGGTGACGCTGCGGGGCCCCCGGATGTTCGAGTTCCTCGATCGGTTCATCAGCATCGCGGTGCCGCGCATGCGCGACTTCCGCGGGCTGCCGACCGACAGCTTCGACGGTCGGGGCAACTACACGATCGGCATCAAGGAGCAGATGATCTTCCCGGAGATCGACTACGACAAGGTCGAGAAGATTCACGGGATGGATATCACCTTCGTGACCAGCGCCGGGCGGGACGACACCGCCATCGCGCTGCTGCGCGAGCTGGGGATGCCCTTCCGGGGCGAAGCCCCCGTCGCGGTGGCCTAGGAGACGAGGACGTCATGGCGAAGAAGTCGTGGATGGAAAAGGTCAAGCGGAAGCCGAAGTTCAAGGTGCGCGGCTACTACCGGTGCCAGCGCTGCGGCCGTAGCCGGGGCACGCTGCGCAAGTTCAAGCTGTGCCGCATCTGTTTCCGCGAGCTCGCGCTGCGCGGGGAGATTCCCGGCGTGCGCAAAGCCAGCTGGTAAAAGGACGGAACGCGAGATGAGTATGACTGATCCCGTCGCCGACATGCTGACCCGGGTGCGCAACGCCTGCCAGGCGGGCCACCGCAGGGTCGATATGCCGGTGTCGAAGCTGAAGGTCGAGATCGCGCGGCTGCTCCGCGACAACCACTACGTCCAGGACTTCAAGGTGCTGGACGACGGGCGTCACGGGCTGCTGCGGCTCTACCTCAAGTATTACAACGATGCCCCGGTGATCCGCGAGCTGCAGCGCGTGTCCGCGCCCGGCCTGCGACGCTACGTCAAGGCGCGCGAGATCCCGCGCGTCAAGAACGGCCTCGGCATGGCGATCCTCTCCACGCCCCAGGGTCTCATGACGGACCGCGAAGCCCGTACCGCCCGCATCGGCGGCGAGCTGCTCGCGGTCGTCTGGTAAGGGGCGGCCATGTCGCGCATCGGCAGGAAGCCCGTTCCCATGCCCAAGGGCGTCTCCGCCCAGCTCGACGGCGTGCGGATCACGGTGAAGGGACCGAAGGGCGAGATCAGCCGGACGCTCCACCCCGACCTCGCCCTCACGGTGGAAGGCGAGACCATCGTCGTGCGGCGGCCCTCCGACGAAAACCGGCACAAGGCCCTGCACGGCCTCACCCGCACCCTGGTCGCCAACATGGTCGACGGGGTGACCAAGGGCTTCGCCAAGGCGCTCGAGATCCAGGGGGTGGGCTACAAGGCGGAACCGAAGCCGTTCGGCGTGCAGCTCGTCGTCGGTTTCTCGCATCCGGTGCCGTATCACGCGCCCAAGGGGATCAAGATCTCGGTGGACAACAACGTCATCCTGAAAATCGAGGGCATCGACAAGGAACTCGTGGGCCAGGTGGCCGCGGAGATTCGCGCCATCCGGCCACCCGAACCGTATAAGGGCAAAGGGATCCGCTACGCGGGCGAGCAGGTCCGGCGCAAGGCCGGCAAGACCGCCCAGGCGGCGAAATAATCCATGCGAACGATCCATAAGATCCGGACGCGCGAGCAGCGCCGCTTCCGCCGTCACCTGCGGGTGCGCCACAAAGTGACGGGCAGCGGAGAGCGGCCGCGCCTCGTGGTGTTCCGCTCCTCGAAGCACATCTACGCCCAGGTGGTGGACGACACCCGAGGCGTCACCCTGGTGGGGGCGGCGGACAGCTCCGAGGGGATCGAGGTGGACGGCAAGGGCAAGACGGCGAAGAGCTTCGCGTTGGGGCGGCTCATCGCCGCCAGGGCCAAGGCGAAGGGCATCACCAAGGTCGTGTTCGACCGCGGCGGGTACCAGTACCACGGGCGCGTGAAGGCGGTGGCAGAAGGCGCTCGCAAAGGTGGATTGGAGCTCTAAATGGCGAACGAGCAACAGCCCGGAGGGGGGCCGTCAGGCCCGGGGACGATCGAACCGGCGGAGACGGCCCACGCAGGTGGCGATCCGGTAGCCGAGGTGCGTCCTGCGGGCGGTGGCGCGGTCGGGGGTGGACCGGGTGGAGGTGGCGGAGGTGGTGGAGGTGGTGGAGGCGGTGGAGGCGGTGGAGGCGGTGGGGGAGGGCGTGGGCGCGGCGGACGGGGTGGTCGAGGCCGGGGGCGGGGCGGAGAACGGCGGGACGGCGGTGAACGCCAGCGGGAGGGTGACGGGCTCATCGAGAATGTCATCTCGATCAACCGCGTCGCCAAGGTTGTGAAGGGCGGCCGGCGGTTCGGGTTCAACGCGCTCGTGGCAGTGGGGGACGGGCAGGGGCGCGTCGGTATCGCCACCGGCAAGGCCAACGAAGTGAGCGAAGCGGTCCGCAAGGCGGTCGAGGCCGCCCGCCGTGGCCTGGTGGAGATCCCGCTCGCGGGCACCACCATTCCTCACGAGATCATCGGCCACCACGGCGCGGGGCGCGTGCTCTTGAAGCCCGCCGCGTCCGGGACCGGTGTCATCGCCGGCGGTGGGGTGCGCGCTGTGCTCGAGTGCGTCGGCGTGCGCGACATCCTCACCAAGAGCCTCGGCTCGACCAATCCGCACAACATGGTGCGGGCCACGCTGGATGGCCTGCAGCACCTCACCACCGCGCGGCGCGTGGCCAAGGAGCGCGGCGTGGAACTCGAAGCGATCCACTACCGGGCGCGGCAGGAGACGGTTCATGGCTAGGAAGCCGCCCACGCGGAAATACCGCAAGCGCAAGCCGGGCCGCGACCGAGTGTTGCCGCCGGTGGGGAAAGGCGAGCTCAAGATCCTGCAGGTCCGCTCCGGCATCGGGCGGCCGGCGCTCGAGCGACGCACGCTCGAAGCGCTCGGTCTCAAGCACCACCAGGACGTCGTGGTGAAGAAGGATCACCCGTCGCTCCGGGGCATGCTCCATCAGGTGCGCCACCTCATCGAGGTGACGCCGGCGAAGGCACGGGAGTAAGCGATGGCGAAGGCGAAGCCGAAGACCAAGGCGGCGAAGAAGCCCAGCCCCAGGAAGTCGCGGACCAAGGCGCCCGCGGCCGAGGTGGCGCACATCACCCTGTCGAGCCTCCGGGCACCCGCCGGCTCGCATCGCGCGCGCATCCGCAAGGGGCGCGGGCCGGGATCGGGCATCGGCAAGACGGCGGGACGGGGCGGGAAGGGCCAGACGGCGCGGGCGGGCGGCCAGACGCGCCCGGGCTTCGAGGGCGGTCAGATGCCGCTGATCCGCCGCATCCCCAAGCGCGGGTTCACGAACCCCTTCAAGCAACCGGCGCAGGTGGTGAACGTGCGATACCTGGACCGGCTCGCCGAGGGCGTCGAGGTGACTCCGGAGACGCTGTTCGGTGCCGGGCTGGTGCGGCGGCCGGATCGGCCGGTGAAGCTGCTCGGCATGGGAGACGTGCAGCGGAAGTTCAGCGTGAAGGGTGTGACGGTGTCCGCCTCCGCGCGCTCGAAAATCGAGCAAGCGGGCGGCTCGATCGCGACCTGATCCGATGACCGCGTCCCGCATCCCCAATCTCTTCAAGGTCCCGGAGCTGAAGGAGAAGATCCTCTTCACGCTCCTGTGCCTCGTGGTGTACCGCATCGGGGCGCACATCGCGACCCCCGGTGTCAACGTGCAGGCGCTCGCCGACTTCCTGCGCAACCAGGGCCAGGGCACGCTGTTCAGCCTGTATGACCTCTTCGCGGGCGGCAGCTTCGGCCGCGCGACGGTGTTCGCCCTCGGGATCATGCCCTACATCTCGGCGAGCATCGTCTTCCAGCTCGCGGCGCCGGTGTTCCCCATCGTCGAGAAGATGCAGCGCGACGAGGAGGGCCGGAAAAAGCTCACGCAGTGGACGCGCTACCTCACCGTCGTGCTGTGCCTGTTCCAGGCCTACGGCTACGGGCTCTTCACCGAGCAGATCCCGGGCGCCGTGGCGAATCCCGGATTCTTCTTCCGGCTGACCACCGTGCTGACGCTCACCACCGGCGGCGTGTTCGTCATGTGGCTGGGCGAGCAGATCACCGAGCGCGGCATCGGCAACGGGGCGAGCCTCCTGATCTTCTTTTCGATCGTGGAGCGGATCTGGCCCGAGACCATCCGCACCATCGACGCCCTGCAGGCCCGCAGCCTCACCTTCCCCGTCCTGCTCGTCGTGCTGGGCATCATGGTCCTGGTGGTGGCGGGCACGGTCGCCGTCACCGTCGCGGCCCGGCGCATCCCCATCCAGATCCCGCGGAAGGTCATGGGGCGCGGTCGCATCCGTGAGGGGCAGAAGACATTCATCCCGTTGCGGCTCAACACCGCGAACGTGATGCCCATCATTTTCGCGCAGTCGCTCATCATCGTGCCGGGCACGATCGCGGCGTTCAGCGGCAACCAGGCGCTCAAGCACCTCGCCGAGTACTTCAGCGTGACGTCGCCGGTGTACCTGATCACGAGCGCGGTGCTGATCATCTTCTTCGCCTATTTCTACACGTCGATCATCTTCAACCCGGTGGACCTGGCGGAGAACCTGAAGAAGCAGGGCGGGTTCATCCCCGGCGTGAAGCCCGGCACCGCGACCGCCGACTACATCGACGACGTGCTGTCCCGCATCACGTTTCCCGGCGCGATCTTCCTGACGATCGTCGCGATGCTGCCGATCGTCGTGTCGAACATCCTCAACATGCCGTTCGGCTTCGGCGGCACGGCGCTGCTCATCGTCGTCGGGGTGGCGCTCGACACGGTCCAGCAGGTGCAGCAGCACCTGCTGCTGCGGCATTACGACGGCTTCATGAAGGAAGGGCGCGTCAAGTTCCGCGGCCGCCGGCAGTACATGTAGGCGCGCGGTGTACATCCTCCTGCTAGGCGCGCCGGGGTCGGGGAAGGGCACACAAGGGAAGATTCTCGCCGAGCGGCTGGGGCTGCCGAAGATCACCACGGGCGACCTGCTCCGCGCCGCGGTCAAGGCGGGCACCCCGCTCGGCGTCGAGGCGAAGAAAGTCATGGATGACGGCAAGCTCGTTTCCGACACCGTCATCCTCTCCATGATCAAGGAAGAGCTGGCGAAGCCCGAGGCGCAGCAGGGGGCGGTATTCGACGGCTTCCCGCGCACGGCGGTCCAGGCGGATCTCGTGGACCGCACGCTGGCCGAGCGCGCGCAACGGCTGAATCACATCCTGCTGCTCGACGTGCCGGAGGAGGAGCTGGTGCGCCGCCTGATCGCCCGGGCAGCGCAGGAAGGCCGCTCGGACGACACGCCCGAGGCCGCGAAGACCCGGCTCCAGGTGTACCAGCGCGACACCGCCCCCCTCATCGCGCACTATGCGGAGCGCGGCATCGTGCACCGCGTGCCGGGGACCGGCGGTGTGGACGCGATCGCGACCGAGATCCAGCGCATCATCGGGCGATGATCACCATCAAGTCGCCGCGCGAGATCGAGACCATGGCCGCGGCCGGCCGCATCGTCGCGGAGACGCTCGCGCTGGTGGCGCGCCACGTGCGTCCCGGCATGTCCACCGAAGAGCTCGACCGGCTCGCAGAGGACTTCATCCGCTCGCATCCCGGAGCCCGGCCCTCGTTCAAGGGCCTGTACGACTTCCCCGCCACGCTCTGCACGTCGATCAACCAGGAAGTGGTGCACGGTATCCCGTCGCCGCGGCGCGTCCTCAAGGAAGGCGACCTGTTGAGCGTGGACGTCGGCGTCTGGCTCGACGGTCTCCACGCGGACTCCGCTGCGACCTTTCCCGTCGGGACGGTGAGCCCCCAGGCGGAGCGGCTCCTGACCGTGACGCGGAGCGCGCTGGCGGCCGGGGTGGCCCAGGCGCGCGCCGGCAACCACGTCGGCGATATCGGCCACGCCGTGCAGGAGGTGGCCGAGAAGGCGGGCTACTCGGTGGTGCGGGAGCTCGTCGGGCACGGTATCGGCTCGGCGTTCCACGAAGACCCGCAGGTCCCGAACTACGGCAAGCCGAAGCGCGGTCCCCGCTTGGTGCCCGGCATGACGATCGCCATCGAGCCTATGGTGAACGTCGGCGGCGCCGAGATCCGCACGCTCGACGACAAATGGACCGTGGTGACCGAGGATGGGTCGCTCTCGGCCCACTTCGAGCACACGGTGGCGGTGGGGGAAAGCGACGCGCCGCCGCGGATTCTCACGACGGTGAGCTGACCGACCGCTCAAGGCGCGCCCCCTCGTCGAGCAGCGCCTGGCCTTGCGACGGGTCCGACAATGCCGCCACGTTGACCCGCACGTTCTCGAGCGCACCGGCGAACGCCGCGCGCGCGAGCCCTTCCGCCACCTTGGCGTCGCTGCGGGCGTTCTTATTCCCGATCTCGCCTATACGGCGGGCCATGCCCTGCAGCGCCCCGGCGTGCCGCGCGACGGCGAGCGGTACGACGGCCGCGCCGAGCAACGCCCGATCGATGGCGCGCGGGCGCTCGGGATCGTCCTTGGGCAGGCGATAGGCGGCGCTCACCTTGGCGTACGCGGTGGCGTCCTCGTCCACGGAGCGGCGCAGCTCCCCGCGCAGGCGCTCCGCGGTGTCGAGCATGCGCCGCGCTTCGCCCTCCGCCGCCGCGTACGCTTTGCGCCCGACGGTCAGCCGCGCCACCATCGCGACCAGCGCGGCGGCGAGCGCGCCGGCGAGCGCCGCCGCGCTGCCGCCCCCGGGCGCCGGCGTCCCGCCTGCCAGCTCGTCCAGCCAGCCGTCCAGGGAGAGCCCTTCGGCCGCACGGATCTTCGCCTCGAGCAGGTGGTCCCCCGGGTCGGGGAGCTTCAGGTACGCCGCCCCCGCGCCGACGAGGCCGCGCTCCGGGATCAATCCCACGACCTCGCTCTTGAGGATCTCGACGCCCCGGGCCCGCGCCGCCCGCTCGACCGCGGCGAACACCATGGCGGGAGCGGTCGTATCGATGTCCAGCAGGTTCATGGACACCTGCGCCTTGCCCGCCACCTCGAATCCCGAGGCCTGCACCGCCGGCAGTCCACCGCTCGAGGTGCGAATCTGCTTCGCGATGTCCTTGGCGATGGAGACGTCGGCCGAGTCGAGGTAGATGTTGAACGCGACCAGGAACGGCCGCGCGCCGACGGCGGTCACGCCCGCCCTGGGATGGATCCGCTTGGGCCCGAAATCCGGATCGGCGGCCGGATCCTTGCCGATGCGCTCGCGCAGCCCTTCGAACTCGCCCTTCCGGACGTCGGGCAGGCGCTCGCGCTCGGGCCGGGTCGCGGCGCGCGCGTAGAGATAGACGGGGATGTCGAGTTCGGCGGCGGCGCGCTCGGCGAGCCGCCGCGCCAGGGCCACGCAGTCGTCCATCGTCACGTCGCGCACCGGCACGAATGGCACCACGTCGGTCGCGCCCATGCGTGGGTGCTCGCCCTGGTGCTTGGTCATATCGATCCGCTGCGTGGCGACGCGCATCGCGCGCAGGGCGGCCTCGAGGGCGGCGTCGGGCGGGGCCACGAACGTATAGACGGACCGGTTATGGGCCGCGTCGGCTTGGACGTCGAGGAGCTTGACGCCCGGGACGCCGGTGAGCGCTGTGCGTAGCGCGTCGATGGTCGCCCGGTCGCGGCCTTCGGAGAAGTTTGGGACGCACTCGACAAGCGGTGTGGGCATCTAGGCGCTCCTCAGGAGATCCAACAGCCAGCCGTGCAACATCGGATTGCCCGCCACCACCGAGCCGTGCTGCAGCACGTCGGGCGCGCCGTCCAGCGTCGTGACCGTGCCCCCCGCTTCGCGGACGAGCACCACGCCTGCCGCCACGTCCCATGGGGCGAGCGTCAGCTCCCAAAAACAATCGAGCCGGCCGGCCGCCACGTCGGCGAGATCGAGCGCCGCCGCACCCGCGCGCCGGATGCCGCTCGTCGCCCCCATCACCGCGGCGAACTGGTCGAGGTAGCGCCGCAGCACCGGAAGGTGCTTGAACGGGAACCCGGTGCCCACGAGCGCGTGGCGCGGCTCGGTGAGCCCCGACACGCGGAGCCGACGCCCCCCCGCTCCCTCCCAGGCGCCGAGCCCGCTCGCCCCCCAGTAGACGATGTCCCGCACGACGTCGTGAATCACGCCGACCCGCAGCACCCCGTCTACCAGCGCGCCGATCGACACCGCGTACTGCGGATAGCCGTGCAGAAAGTTCGTCGTGCCGTCGAGCGGGTCCACGATCCACACCACCGCGCCGGCGCGCGCCGCGTTGGGAGACAGCTCTTCGCCGACGACGGTGGATCCAGGCACGTCACGCGTGAGCGCATCCGTGATCAGCGCCTCCGCCCGCCGGTCGGCGTCGGTGACGAAATCGTGCCGGCCTTTTTCCACCCAGTCGCCCACCGCCGCCGGCGTGAGCCGGCGCAGCTCAGCGGCGGCGGGTGCGGCAGCGCGCCGCGCGACATCGACTAAGTCTTTGAGTTCTCGCACCTTGCGGCGTCGACCTCCACCGGCGTAGGTTGTGAGCCCATGGCGCGCGTGTTCTCCGGTATCCAGCCCTCGGGCGAGCTGCACATCGGCAACTACTTGGGCGCGGTCCAGAACTGGGTGAAGCTGCAGGACCAGCACGAGTGCCTGTTCTCGGTCGTCGACCTGCACGCCATCACCCAGCCCTACGACGCCGCCACGCTGCCGCAGCGCACGCTCGACATGGCCATCGGACTGTTCGCCGCCGGGCTCGATCCCGCGCGCGCGATCGTCTTCGTCCAGTCCCACGTTTCCGAGCACACCGAGCTCAACTGGCTCCTGAACACCGTCACGCCGCTAGGCGAGCTCGAGCGGCAGACCCAGTTCAAGGACAAGTCGCAGCGCCAGGAGAGCGTGCCGGCGGGGCTCTTGAACTATCCCGTGCTCCAGGCGGCCGACGTCCTGCTGTACGAGGCCACGCTCGTGCCCGTGGGCGAGGACCAGCTCCAGCACCTCGAGTTGATGCGGGAGATCGCGCGCCGCTGGAACGCGCGCTTCGCGAACGGGTTCGCCTTCCCCGAGCCGCAGGCGCTCCTGTCCACTGCAAAGCGCGTGCTCGGGCTCGACGGCCAGGCCAAGATGTCGAAGAGCCTCGGCAACACGATCGGCCTGCTCGACCCGCCGGAAACCATCTGGGAGAAGCTCAAGCCCGCGGCCACCGACCCGGCGCGCGTCACCCGGAGGGATCCGGGGAACCCCGACATCTGCAACATCTTCACCATTCACCAGGGCTTCTCGCCGCCCGCCACGCTCGAGCTCGTGGCGAAGAACTGCCGCACGGCGGGGTGGGGCTGCCTCGACTGCAAGCGGGTGCTGGCGGATAATATGATAGCCGCGCTCACTCCCATCCGCGAGCGCGCGCACGCGCTGCAGGCGGAGCCGTGCACGGTGACGGACCTGTTGCGGGCCGGTGCAGCCAAGGCGCGCGATTTGGCGCGCCGCACCATGGCGCAGGTACGCCGCCGCATGGGGTTCCTGGGCGAGGCGGGGGTCTAATGGATAGCTTCTCGGACCGGATGGTCGAGCTGCTCCGGTTGGAGCTGTTCCTGCAGCTGGTTCTCGCGACCGTGTTCGGGGGCGCGATCGGTCTCGAGCGAGAGCTGGGCGGCAAGCCAGCGGGACTTCGCACCAACATCCTTATCTGCATCGGCTCCGTGCTGTACACCAAGCTGTCGGTCACCATGGCCGCCGGCACCGCCGATCCCACGCGGATTGCGGCGCAGATCGTGACCGGCGTCGGCTTCATCGGAGCGGGCACGATCCTGCACGCGCGCGGCGCGGTCGTGGGGCTCACCAGCGCCGCTACGATCTGGGTCGTCGCGGCCATCGGAGTCGCGCTGGGTGGGGCGTTCTACCTCGAGGCGGCAGGGACCACGCTGCTGGTCCTGGTGGTGCTCCAGGGGCTGGGGCGCGTCGAGCGGCTCGTCGCGCGGCAGTCCACTCAGGGCACCATCTCGGTCCACGCTCGCCCCGACCCGACCGTGCTGGAAGATCTTGAGACGGTCGTGCGGCGGACGGGGCTCGAAATCGAGCGGCAAGCGAGCCGCCGCGAGAACGTGGATCTCGTGATCGACTTCACGCTGCGCGGGCCCAAGCGCCTCCACGACCAGGTGATGGTCGCTTTGCTCCATCACCCCGGCGTGCGCACGGTGTCGACCGGGGAGTGACGCGGCGGCTCGTCGTCGACCTCGCGTCCCCCCGCGCCGCTTGGCGTATCCCACCGGCCGCGGTGCAGGCGATCCGCGCCGCGCTCGGCTTCGGTTGGGAAGTGGTGGACGTCCAGGCGCCCGCTGCCTCCGACGGCGACGGGGGCGCCGGCACCCCGGAAGCCGTGGCGGCGGCGCGCGGGGCCGAGATCTACGTCGGGTACGGAGTGCCGGCGGGGGTGGTGGCAGCGGGGCGCGGCACCCTGCGGTGGGCGCACAGCGGCACCGCGGGCGTCGGGGCCACCCTGCCGCACCTCGCCGGGAGCGGCATCCTGCTCACCAACTCCGCCGCCGTGCACGCCGAGCCGATCGCCGACTGGACCATCGCGGCGATCGGCTATTTCGCGCGCGGCCTGGACCGGATGCGCGAGTTTCAGGCGGCCGAGCACTGGGCCCGGCCCGAGTTCGCGGGGCTGGAAATCCGGGTCCGCGAGTTCGGCGAGCTGCGGCTCGGGGTGTTCGGTTTAGGTGGCATCGGTGGGGCGATCGCGCGGCGGGCAGTGGCCCTGGGAATGCGCGTGGCAGGAGTGCGGCGGCGGTCCGAGCGGGGCGGGCCGGCGGGGGTCGACTGGGTCGGCGGCCTCTCCGACCTTCCACGGCTCGCGGCGGAGAGCGATTGCCTGGCGATCGCCGCTCCCCACACCGACGCGACACGGGGTGCCGTGAGTCGGCAGGTGCTGGAGCGCCTGCCCGCCGATGCGATCGTGGTCAACGCCTCCCGCGGGACGCTGTTGGATGAAACGGCTTTGCTCGACCTTCTCGACGCCTCTCGTTTGCGAGGCGCGGCGCTCGACGTGTTCGCCGTGGAGCCACTGCCCCCGGGCCACCGTCTGTGGCGGCATCCGCGCGCGCTCGTCAGTCCCCACGTGGCTGCGGTGACCGCGCGTTTCTGGGAGCGCGAGACGGGGCTGATCGTGGAGAACATCAGGCGCTATCTTGCAGGGTCCTCGCTCGCCAACACGGTCGACCCGGAGGCCGGATACTAGTGGAGGAAAAGTCCAAGAGCGCCCGCGCGAGCGGCGCCGCGTCGCAGCCGCGCGGCATCGAGCAGATCATCAAGGCGGCGATCGACCGCGGCGCCTCCGACCTGCACATCAAGGCTGGCGACGTGTTTCGCGCGCGGATCGACGGAAAACTCGTGCCCTTCACGAAACAGCGCCTCACGCCGGACCAGACCAGAGCCATCGCGCAACACCTGATTGCCACGGACGACGACCGCGCCCGCCTTGACCGGCTGCGCGACTACGACTGCTCGTGGGGCATGCCTGGGGTCGGGCGCTTCCGGGTGAACATCCTGCGCCAGCGCTCGTCGTTCATGATCGTGATGCGCGTCATCCCGTTCGACGTGCCTACGTTCGAGAAACTGAAGCTGCCCGCGGTGCTCACCACGGTGACCGGAGCGGAGCGGGGCATGATTCTCGTCACCGGCGTGACGGGCTCGGGGAAGAGCTCGACCATGGCGGCGATGGTGAACCACATCAACCAGACGCAGAGCAAGCACATCGTCACGCTCGAGAACCCGATCGAGTTTCTGCACCGCGACATCAACAGCTCGGTGACGCAGCGGGAGGTCGGCGTCGACACCGACGACTTCCGCGCCGGGCTCCGCGCCGCCCTGCGGCAGGACCCCGACGTCGTGCTGATCGGCGAGATGCGCGACGCGGAGACCATCGACACCGCCATGAAGGCCGCCGAGACCGGGCATCTCGTCATCTCGACGCTGCACACCCCCGATACCGTGACCACGGTGAGCCGCATCGTGTCGATGTTTCCGCCGGAGGAGCAGGAGGTGGCGCGCCTGCGGTTGTCCGAAGCCCTGCAGGCTGTGGTGTCGCAGCGGCTGCTCCCCCGGGCCGACGGTCACGGCCGGGTGGCGGCGATGGAGATCCTCATCTGCACCGGCACTGTGCGTGACATGATCAAGGACCCGACCCGCACGGCGGCGCTGCACGACTACATCCGCGATGCCCGCGACCAGTACGGCATGCAGACGTTCGATCAGCACTTGATGGATCTGGTATCGGACGACGCGGTGGCGTACGAGACGGCGCTCGCCGCCGCGACCAACCCCGCGGACTTCGAGCTGCAGATACGCACGCTGCGCCGCCGCTCGCGGGTGGAGGCGCCGGCGGAGGCGGCCCCTGGCCCGTGATGGGGCGGTGACGGAGCGGCGGCTCGCGGGGGTGCTCGCCCCCATCACCACGCCGTTCGACAGCGCCACTGGGGAGGTCGCCCCGGTGCACCTGCGCCACAACGTGACCCGGCTGGTGGCGGCGGGGCTCGACGGCGTGGTCGTGGCGGGGTCGACGGGCGAGTCGGCATTGCTCGACCCGGATGAGCAGCGGCGCATGGTGGGGTGGGTCCGGGAGGTCCTGCCGGACCAGCGCTGGCTCGTCGCCGGAACCGGCGGCGAGTCGACCCGCCAGGCCGTCGCGCTTACGCGCGCGGCGGCGGCCGAAGGCGCGGACGCCGTGCTGGTCCGGCCGCCGGGCTACTTCGCCACCGCGGTCTCTCCCGCGAGCCTGGCCGACTACTACCGCGCGGTGGCCGACGCGAGCCCCGTGCCCCTCCTCGTGTACAACATCCCCAAGTACACGCACGTCGCCATCGCTGCCGGCCTGCTGCAGCAACTCGCTGGCCACAGCAACATCGTCGGCGTCAAGGACTCTTCGGGCGACGCGAAGAACCTCGCCGCATACCGCGACGCGGTGCGGCATTGGTCGGTGTTCGTCGGGTCGGGCTCGCTCCTGTACCAGGCGCTGGAGCTGGGGTGCGATGGCGGCATCCTCGCCGTGGCGTGCTTCGCGGCGGCTCTCGCCGCCCAGGTGTACGCCACATTCCGGGCCGGCGATCGGGCCGGGGCCGGGAAGCTGCAAGAGCGGCTCGGGCCGCTGGACAAGGAGGTGGTGGGCAAGCTGGGCCCCGCCGGCGTGAAGGCCGCGATGGATGCCGTGGGGCTGTATGGCGGGCCGGTGCGCGCCCCGCTCGCCCCCGTCGCGGTCCCCGACCGCGAGCGGGTGACGAAGCTCGTCGCCGCGTGACCGCCTATGGGGCGCTGCTCGCCGCCGTCGCGGTCCCGCGCCGCGCCGGCACGGCCTCCCACGGCCGCGTCCGCGAGCGGCTCGAGCGCGAGCTCACGGCCCGCGGGTTCGTCGTGATGGAGCACCATTTCGCTTGGCGATCGCTGCTGCACCGTTTCGCCCGGGCACCGCTCCAAGGCGTGAACGTCATCGGCGTGCGGCCCCGTGTCCGGGTCGCCACATGGCTCGTCGCCCACTACGACTCGAAGGGCCAGCCCCTCTCCATGGCGGCGCGCCTCGGGGCCGCCGCACTTGTCGCCGTCGGCGTGCTCGAGCTCCTCGGTCTGGCGCTCCGCGGTGCGATGGGCTCGCTCCACGCGGGCGTGCCCGATGCGTGCCTCGGCGCCGCCGGGGGTATCGGTCTGCTGCTCCTCGCGGTCAACCGCGTGACCGATCGCTCGGCGGGCGCGGTGGACAACGGCTCCGGCGTGGTCGCCGCGCTCGCCACCGTCGATGCGCTGCCGCCCGAGGCTGGAGTGGGGGTCATTTTCCCGGACGCCGAGGAATACGGGTTGGTCGGCGCGCGGGCGCTGGTGCGGGAGCGCGCCCACCTCTTCGCGGATACAGCCGTCGTCAATTTGGACGGCCTCGACGACCGCGGGCCGACGTTTGTCCTGGTTCATCGCGGTGGGCCGGTGACGGACCGCGTGGCAGGCGCGCTCGGCGCGCGGCGGGCGCGCTGGCTCCCGGTCGTCGTCGACGGGGTGATCCTCGCTCGCGCGGCGCGCGAAGCGGTCACGATCATGCGGGGCGACTGGAATACCGCCCGCACCGTGCATACCTCCCGCGATACGGCGGCGCGGTTGACGCTCGCAGGCGTGCGGGACGTGGCGCGCGGGCTGGCCGAGTCGTTGACGCCGCCGTAGCCCGGGCCTAGCTTTCCGCAGAGGATACTCCAACGCCCCGCCCGCGGGGCGTTTTTGCTGGGGAGCCATGTTCGGACCGAAGACTCACTGCGTGGTCGTCGTCGGCGCTCAATGGGGCGACGAGGGCAAAGGGAAGATCGTCGACGTGCTCGCCGAGCGCGCCGATCTCGTCGTGCGCTACCAGGGGGGGGCGAACGCCGGCCATACCGTGCATACCGCAGCCGGGGAGTTCGTGCTGCACCAGATTCCTTCCGGCATCATCCAGGGCGCCGTGTGCGTGGTCGGCAACGGCGTCGTACTCGATCCCGAGACGCTGTTCACCGAGCTCGACGCCCTGAGCGAGCGCGGCATCCGGACCGACCACAAGCTTTACGTCTCGGATCGCGCGCACCTCACTCTGCCGTTCCACAAGCTGCTCGACCGGGCGCGCGAGGCGCGGGAGAAGATCGGCACGACGGGGCGGGGCATCGGCCCAACCTACGAGGACAAGTATGGGCGGCGCGGGATCCGCGTCGGGGACCTGCGGAACCTGGGTCGAGCGAAAGAGCTCGTGTGCGCGCGCGTGCAGGCGGCGAACCAGTTCCTCGAGCTGCTCGGCTCTGCCGAGCGCGCCGACCCCGGGGAGCACGTCGCGCTGCTCGAGCGGCTCGCGCCGCGGCTGCTGCCGCTCGCGGTTGATGCCGGGCGCGTCGTCTGGGAAGCGCTCGACCGCGGGGAATCGGTGCTGCTCGAGGGCGCGCAAGGCGCCCTGCTCGATGTCGACCACGGGACCTACCCCTACGTGACGTCCTCCAACACCACCGCGGGCGGAGCGGCTGTGGGCGCGGGCATCGGGCCCACGTCGATCGACGCCGTTCTGGGGGTGGTCAAGGCGTATACAACTCGTGTCGGCAACGGGCCGCTCCCCACCGAAGCGGACCCGGTCCTTGCCGAACGGATCCGAGCGCTCGGGGACGAGTTCGGCGCCACCACGGGACGGCCGCGCCGCTGCGGCTGGTTCGATGCCGTGGTCGTCCGGTACGCCGTCCGCGTGAACGGCCTCACGGGCCTCGCGGTGACCAAGCTCGACGTGCTGGATTCGTTCTCCGAGATTCCGGTCTGCGTCGGCTATCGGTTCGGAAGTGAGTTGCTCGACTCCATGCCGGCCGAAGTGGAGCGGCTCGCGGGCGTCGAGCCCGTGTATGAAACGCTCCCGGGCTGGCAAAAATCCTTGAGCGGGGTGCGCCGGCTGGCGGATCTGCCGCCCCCGGCGCGCGCCTACCTCGACCGGCTGCAGGACCTGGCCCATGCCCCCATTCAGTACGTGAGCGTCGGGACGCACCGTGATCAGATCATCGAAGTGACGTGACACTGGCCCGCTGATGCTCGATCTCGCGGTGATCGGCGCCGGGCCCTGTGGGCTCGCGGTGGGCGTGGCGGCGAAGCGCGCCCGCCTCACCTGCTCCTTGTTCGACAAGGGGCCGGTAGCTGCGAGCCTGATGCGCTACCCGCTGTACATGACGTTCTTCTCGACCCCCGACAAGCTCGAGATCGGCGTGCCCTTTGTCACGGCCGGCGACAAGCCTACCCGCCGGGAAGCACTCACCTATTATCGGAAGGTAGCGGAGCATTTCGAGCTGGACGTGCGCCAGTACCATACGGTGCGCCGCGTGACGCGCACGGCCGACGAGCTTGAGCTGGTCGCGGAGCATCCGGGAGCGGCGGAGCCCGAGACGATCCGTTGCCGCCAGGTGGTGTTCGCGACCGGGTACTTCGAGTCGCCCAATCTGCTGGGCGTGCCGGGGGAGAACCTGCCGCATGTGTCGCACTTCTTCGGTGAAGCGCATCCCTACTGGCAGCAGCGCGTCGTGGTGGTGGGCGGCGGCAATAGCGCCGTCGAGGCCGCGCTCGAGTTGTGCCGGGTGGGGGCGCGAGTCACCGTGGTGCATTTCCTCGGCGAATTCGATCGCGGGGTGAAGCCTTGGGTCCTGCCGGACATCACCAACCGCGTCAAGGAGGGCCGGGTGGCGGTCCGGTGGTGCAGCCGTGTGGTCGAGATTGCTTGGTCGCACGTCGTGGTGCGGCGCGATCCGGACGGCGAGCGCGAAACGCTGCCGGCCGACTTCGTGCTGGCGCTCACCGGCTACGCTGCCGACCTGTCGCTGCTGCGCTCGGTCGGCGTGACGGTGGACGGGGCGAGCGGCGTGCCCCGGCACGCGCCGGACACCCTGGAAACCAACATCCCGGGCGTCTACGTCGCCGGCGTGCTGGCCTCGGGGTTCGACGCCAACAAGATCTTTATCGAGAACGGGCGCGAGCACGGCGGCCGGATCTGTGCTCACATCAAGAGCAAACCCCCCAGAGTTGCCCCTGGGGGGTGATCGCCTGCCCGACATCGTGCGCCCTAGAACCCGATGCGAGCGAGACGAAACCTCTGCTCGAGAGGCCCAACGAAGAGCCCCGCGCTCTGATCAGGGCGTGGGGCCGGTGCCGACCTCCGGCAGCCGGGCTGTCTCGGATCTTCGAGACCCCTTGGCTTTGCGCCCCGCCGTCGCCGACGGTTTGCCCTGAAACAGAGATAAGCTGGTGAGGTAGGAAGCAAAAACGGTGCCCGTGCAGCAAGCGACATCGCTGCGTCAGATAGCAGTTTTCGTTGCCTGATAGGTGTATTGCATAACGCAATTAACCATGCGGACTGCAAGATGTCACAGGTAGTTCTCATCGCTCCGGCAGCGTTCAAGGGGACGTTGGGGCCGCGTCAGGTGGCAGACGCTCTCGCCATCGGCACGCGGCGGGCGCTCCCTGACGCGTCGGTATTGCAGTGCCCCATTTCCGACGGGGGGGACGGGCTGCTCGACGCGGTGCTGTCACCCGGTTCGCTGCGGGAGCGCCTCACGGTCACGGGGCCGCTGGGATCGCCCGTCTCGGGGGAGTTGGGGTGGATCGATCCGGACACGGCGATTTTCGAGAGCGCAACGGCGTGCGGCATCGCGCTTTTGACGCCCGAACAGCTGGACCCGCTCCGAGCCACCACGCGCGGCGTCGGAGAGCTCGTGTGGGAGGCGGCGGAGCGCGGCGCCAAGACGGTGGTCGTGGGCTTGGGTGGTTCCGCCACGGTGGATGGCGGCTCGGGTGCGGCCCGGGGACTCGGTTGGTCCCTGCTCGATGCGACCGGGGCCCCGCTTCCCGAGGGGGGCGGCTCGCTGGCGCAGCTGGCGGACATGCGCGGGGGGTGGAGCTTCGCCGCCCGGGTGGTGGCGCTCGCCGACGTCACGACGCCGCTCGTCGGGGCTCAGGGTGCGGCACCGGTGTTCGGGCCGCAGAAAGGCGCGGGCCCCGAGGGGGTCAAGCTCCTGTCGCGGGGCCTCGAACGCCTGGCCGAGCTGATGGCCGGTCACGGCCGCCCCGATCTGGCGACGCTTCCCGGCGGCGGCGCCGCGGGCGGGTTGGGAGCGGGACTCGCCTTCTTCGCCAAGGCACAGCTCGCGGCCGGGGCGGAATGGGTGTTGGCCCGCGTGGGCTTCGACGCGGCGCTCGCGACCGCACAGCTCGTGATCACGGGCGAAGGGGCTTTCGACCGCACCTCGCTCGTGGGGAAGGCGTCGGGCGAAGTGGTGCGGCGGGCCCAGGCGGCCAAGAAGCGCGTCGCTGTCGTCGCCGGAAAAGTCGAAGGGCTGGTGGGTCTGCACGCACTGGACGGTGAAGGCCGGGTGCTCGACGCCACCGCCATCGCCGCGCTCGCCGAGCGAGCGGTGCGCGAAGCGTTCGGGTTGCCCGCCGCCTAGCCGTCCGTCTATCTTCCGGCCCTTATGCCTCCCACCGACAACGTCATGGAGAAACTCGTGTCGCTCGCCAAGCGACGCGGCTTCGTGTTCCAGTCCTCGGAGATCTACGGCGGGCTCGGCTCGGTATGGGACTACGGACCACTCGGCGTCGAGCTCAAGAGGAACATCAAGGAGCGGTGGTGGCGGTCGATGGTGCACGAGCGGGAGGACATCGAGGGCCTGGATGCGGCGATCCTGATGCACCCGAAAGTGTGGGAAGCGTCAGGGCACGTGGCGGGATTCACCGATCCCCTGGTCGATTGCAAACACTGCAAGAATCGGTTTCGCGCCGACGACCCGCGCATCAGGGGCACGCCGGGCGAGCCCACGGCGCAGTGTCCGGTCTGCGGCAGCAAGGGCACTCTCACCGCGCCGCGGATGTTCAACCTCATGTTCAAGACCTTCATGGGGCCGGTGGAGGAGCAAGCAGCGGTGGTCTACCTCCGCCCCGAAACGGCTCAGGGCATCTACGTCAACTATCTGAACGTGCTGCAGTCGTCGCGCCAGAAGATCCCCTTCGGCATCGCGCAGATCGGTAAGGCGTTCCGAAACGAAATCACGCCCGGCAACTTCACGTTTCGCACGCGCGAGTTCGAGCAGATGGAAATGCAGTTCTTCGTGAAGCCCGGGACGGACCTCGAGTGGTTCGAGTTCTGGCGGCACGAGCGCATGAAGTGGCTGGCCGGGCTGGGGCTGCGCGCCGAGAAGCTACGCTTTCACCAGCACACGAAGGACGAGCTTGCCCACTACGCCAAGGACGCGTACGACATCCAATACGAGTTTCCGTTCGGCTGGCAGGAGTTCGAAGGGATCCACAACCGTACCAACTTCGACCTGTCGCGACACCAGGAATACTCGGGGAAAAAGCTCGAGTACCTGGAGACCGCGACGAACGAACGATTTATCCCGTACGTCGTCGAGACGTCGGCCGGTGCCGATCGGATCACGCTGGTCGTGATGGTGGACGCGTATCACGAGGAAGACGTGGAGGGCGAAAAACGCGTCGTGCTGCGGCTGCATCCCGCTATCGCTCCTCTGAAAGCTGCGGTGTTCCCGCTCGTGAACAAGGACGGCATGCCCGAGCTCGCCCGCCGCATCTTCGACGACCTGCGCAAGCACCACAACACGTTCTACGACGATGGCGGCTCGATCGGCCGCCGCTACCGTCGCCAGGACGAGGCCGGCACGCCGTTCGGGATCACCATCGACGGCCAATCCACGCAGGATGGGACGGTGACCGTGCGGGATCGCGATACTCTGCAACAGATTCGCCTCGCCGCCGAGCGGCTCGTTCAGTACCTGACGGATCGCCTGAAGAGCTAATGGGGAAGGCAGAATGTGGAATGCGGAATCGACGTCCGTGCTTCCATTCCGCATTCCGCACTCCGCAGTCCGCATTGTCCTATGCGGCTCGATGACTTCCGCCAGCTCGTCGAGCGCCTCCGGAAGGACGTCCCGCCGGAGTATTCGAGCGGTGTGGTAGTCGTGGATGTCAGTCCCAAAACTGTCCCGCACCCGGTGCGCGGGGACGTCTATACCCTTGGTGAGTGTGTGCCGCTCGAGTGGAGCGGCAGCGGGTCCGACCTGCAGTCGCGCATCGTCCTCTATCACGGCTCGTTCGCGGCTCTCGCCCGGCTCGGCGACTTCGCGTGGCGGGAGGAAGCATGGGAAACGCTCACGCACGAGCTGCGCCACCACCTGGAGTGGCGCGCCAACGTAGACGCCCTCGCCGCGTACGATTGGGCGGCCGAGCAGAACTTTGCTCGCCACGAAGGCCAACCGTTCGATCCGGCCTTCTACCGCTCCGGTGAGCAGGTGACCGCAGGGGTGTGGAAGATCGACGACGATGTGTTCATCGAAAAGGAGCGGGGTCGGGGGACGGGGGAAGAGCTGGACCTGGTATGGCACGGCCGGCGCTATCGCGTAGCGATGCCGGCGACGGGCTCGCGCACGCCCCTCTTCCTCACTCTCGATGGTCTGCGTGATCCGCCCCCAGGCGACGCCGTGCTGGTCGTGCGGTATGCTCCGCGGCTGCGGGACATCGTGCGGCGGCCCTCCGCTCCGGTGCTCCGGGTCGCGCCGGTAACTCCGCTCGATGGCTAAGCGTGTGTTCCTCGCCACGCGGGATCTGCTGTTCCGCGCAAAGCTCGGCAGCGCCGTCGCTGCCGCCGGAGGCGAAGTGTCCCGCGACGAAGCAGCGTGCGACCTGGTCGTTCTCGAGCTGGCCGACCCCGCCACCATCGGGCGGATCGGGGAGCTCGTGCAGCGCGGGATGACCGTGCTGGCGTACGGCTCCCACGTCCAGCCGGAGCTGTTGCGCGCCGCACGGGCGGCCGGGGCAACGGCGGTGCCGAACTCCGAGGTGGAGCGGCGCCTGCGCGAGCTCGTGAACAGGTAGGGGCGCGCCGGGGGTTCATGGCCGCTGCCGTACGGTCTATCTTTCCCACTCCCTTTCGGCGCTCGCGCTCGGGACTGCTCCGTGAAGACTCTGGTCGCCCTGCTCCTCCTCTCCGCTGCGGCGGATCCTCCTTCGCACTACCGCATCTACGTCTCGAGCGAATCGGGGGACATCGTTTCCCAGCTCGCATGGGACGGTGTGGCGCTCCGGACCGTGAAGGTCGTCCCGGTGGGGGTCATGCCGTCCGAGATTGACGGCCCGCACAACGTGACGGTCTCCCCCGATGGCCGCTTCTGGTACGTGACCGTGGCGCACGGCACGCCGTACGGCTCGCTGTGGAAGATGGCCGTGCAGGGCGATACGCTGGTAGGGCGGGCACCGGTCGAGATGTTCCCGACGACCATTTCGCTGACGCCGGACGGCGAGCTCGCCTTCGTCGCGAACTCCGACTTCTACGGCGACCATCCCCGCACCAACGTGGTGTCGGTGGTCTACACGCCGCAGATGATCCCGCTCGCGACGCTCCCGGCGTGCGACATGCCGCACGGCGTGAAGGTGAACCACGCCGGTACGCGGGTCTACGTGTCCTGCATGAACTCGGACGAGATCCTGGAGATCGACCGGGCGCGGCTGTCCATCCTGCGGCGCTACCGCACGGGGGTGGGCATGCTGCCGGCCATGCCGATGCCTGCAGGCCACGACGGTGCCGCGGGGGCCCGGATGCACGAGGCCTGTATGCCCACGTTCGTGTCGGTCTCGCCAGACGACCGCCGGCTGTACGTCGCGTGCAATCACAGCGACGAGCTGCTGGTGCTCGACGCCGTCGCGCTCCAGCTCGTGCAGACGGTGCCGACGGGCCACGGTGCCTACAACGTCGAGCCGTCGCCCGACGGCCGGTGGGTGATCGTGACCAACAAGAAGGACCAGAGCGTGTCGCTGATCGATGCCGCGACGCTGCTCGAGGCCGCCCGGATCAGGACCACGAAGCCGTTCCCGCACGGTGTGGCATACTCCCCCGACAACCACTACGCGTTCATTTCCCAGGAGAGCAAGGGAGTGAATCCCGGGGCGGTGGACGTGATCGACCTGACGCGTCACGCCAACGTGGCGAGCATCGACGTCCCGCTCCAACCGACCGGCATCACGGTCCTGGTCCTGCCATGACGCACACGACGACCGTCGCCCTGCCTCCGGACGAAGTGCTCGCCCGGGCCAAGCGGTTCTTCGCCGAGCGCGTGCCGAATGCCGCGGCGTTCGTGGAAAAGGAAGGACCGCAATTCCTCGTGCTGCGCGGGCAGGGTGGGGAGGAGGTTGTCCTGCGCGCGTGGGCGGACGCCGCGGGAAAGACGCGGGTGCGTGCCTCGACGCTGTTTTTCGACCAACCGCTCGACCGTTTCTTCTCCACGCTGCCGCTCGAGGCCGGGGTGGAGGTCGTGTGACCTCGGTCGGCACACGGTTCGCCGTCCGCGTGATGGTGACGGACGTCTGGGATCAGGTGTTCTTGGCGGTCGATCCCGGGACGACGGTGGCGGAGCTCAAGCGCTTGGCGCTCGCGCAGGCGCTGAAGCGCGCGCCGGGGCGGCTGGAGGATTACGTGGTCAAGTTCCGGGGCGCCCAGGTGTTCGACGAAGCTACTACGCTCGGGGCGCTCGGCGTCGTGGCCAACTCCCCGCTCATCGTCCTGCCCGCACGCCGCCAGGCGGTCCGCTGATGAGGGTGCTGCCCGGCGGGGCGCCGAGTCGCGCGCTGACCACGTTCGCGGTCGGCTTCCTGTTGCTCGACGCACTGCTGCTCGCCTACGAGGGGTTCGCGTTCGGGCGCCCCGTGCTGGTCGTGTGGGGCGCCGCGTGTGTGCTCGGCGCCGGGCTCGTGGTCTTGGGGTGGCGGCGTTACCGCCGCGTCCTGTCCGATCTGGAGCGCGCCCGACGGGAGATGCGGGCGGAGGTTGAGTCGATTCGGGAGCTGTTGCACGGCAGGCACCTGAACAACTAGGTGGCGACCTCCGTCGTCTGGCACCCCGCGTGCCGGTTGCACGATCCCGGTCCTGGTCATCCCGAGCGTGCGGCGCGGGTCGAGGCGGTGCTCACGGCGCTGCGCGCACCCGACCTGACGTCCGCGGTCGACTGGTACGAGGCAAGCCCTGCGACGCGCGCCCAAGTGGAGCGTGTGCACCCGGCGCGCTATCTCGACGCGCTCGAGCGTCTGGCGCGCGCGGGGGGAGGCGCGCTGGACGCGGACACCGTCGTGAGCAGCCACAGCTGGGACGCGGCGCTCGCGGCCGCGGGCGTGGCGATCGGCGCGGTGGAGCGCGGTATCGAGCGAGGCACCGCGTTCGGCGCCACCCGCCCGCCAGGGCACCACGCCCTCGCGGGTCGCGCCATGGGCTTCTGCCTGCTCAACAACGTCGTCGTGGCGGCGCGGCACGCCCAGGAGCTGGGGAAGGCGCGCGTGCTGATCGTGGACTGGGACGTGCACCACGGCAACGGCACCCAGGCGCTCGTGGAGCGCGATTCGTCGATCCGGTATGTCTCGATGCACCAGTACCCGTGGTATCCGGGGACCGGTGCGGAGAAGGAGCGGGGCGTGGGGAACGTGTTCAACGTGCCGCGCCCGCCGGGCCTCGCGCGCAAGACGTACGTGCGCGACTTGCTCGCGGCGGTGGATGCGGCGCTCGACGGCTGGCGGGCGGACCTGCTGCTCGTGTCGGCGGGCTTCGATTCCCTCGCGGGCGATCCGCTGGGCGGCTTCACGCTCGAGCCCGAAGACATGGCGCACTGGACGACGGCGCTCCGCGGGCGCGTGGCCCCGGCCCCGGTGGTCGGCGTACTCGAGGGTGGCTACCGGCTCGATTTGCTGGCGGTCGGTGCGTGCGCGCACGTGCGCGCGCTTGCTTGACTACGCGGTTCTTCCGATACTTGGCGCATGAGCACGACCGCGGCGCCGCCGCAGGTCTCAACGCACTGGCCCGCCAGCATCTACCGGCGGCCGGACGGGGTCGTCGAGCAGTCGCTCTCCCCCGCGCGGATCCGGGAGATCGTCCAGTCGGGTGAGGGCGAGCTGTGGGTGGATATCGACAGCACGGACATGCACCAGCACGCGCTGCTCGAGAAGGTGTTCGAATTCCACCCCCTCGCCGTCGACGATACGCTCTCACCGCGGACCCGGGTCAAGCTGGAAGAGTACGACCGCTATGTGTTCGCGGTCATGGCGGGCGTCCGGTTCGACCATGCCACGCCTGATCCGTATGATCTCGAGACCGCCAACCTCTACTATTTCCTCGGCAAGAACTTTCTCGTCACGGTCCACGCAGTGAGCTCACTGGGGTGCGAGGCGGTCCGCGAGCGGCTGCAGCGCAGCGTCGACCTCCTGGCCCGGGGCGCCGAGGCGACGATGCACGCGATCTTCGACCAGGCGGTGGACGCCTATTTCCCTCTGGTCGAGCAGCTCAATACGCACGTCGACCGGTTGGAGGAGCGCCTGTTCGAAGACTTCGACGAGCGCCTGATCCACGAGATCTTCAAAGCGAAGCGCGCGGCGTTTGCGTTGCGCCGCCACGTCGGACCGCTGCGCGAAGTCCTGAACGTCCTCACCAACCGCCCGTCGGTGTACATCCGTTCCGACACGCAGCTCTATTACCGAGACGTGTATGACCACACGATCCGCATCATGGAGTCGGTGGACACGACCCGCGAACTGCTCGCCGGCGTGCTCGAGACCTATTTCTCGCAAACGTCGAACCGGATGAATCGGGTGATGAAGCAGTTATCGATCGTGGCTACGATCGCGCTGCCGTTGATCGTGATCGCCGGGATCTACGGCATGAACTTCAGTCGCATGCCGCTCACCCACGATCCTCTCGGCTTCTGGGGCGCGCTCGCCACGATGGGCATAGTCTCGCTGGCGATCGTGTGGTGGCTGAAGCGCCGCAAATGGCTCTGACGCTCGCGGCCGAAGTCATCAGGCTGAAGACCAAGCATCCCTTCGTCATCGCCCGGGGCGGCGACGACGACACGCGGGTCGTGTGGGTGCGCCTGACGGATGCGGACGGCGTCGAGGGCTGGGGAGAGGCCGATCCCTCGCGCTACTACGGCGAAACCGCGGACACCGTGCTCGCCGTCCTGAAGCAGCTCGCGCCGCATCTCCCCAAGGACCCATTCGATCTCGAGTCGGCGGAGGCGCAGTTCGCGCAGGCGGTGCCGCGGAACGGCGCGGCGCGGGCGGCCCTCTCGGCCGCATTGCACGATCTCGTCGGCAAGCGGCTCGGCCAGCCGGTATGGCGGCTGTGGGGGCTCGATCCCGCCCGCGCGCCGCGCTCGTCGTTCACCATCGGTCTCGACACCGCCGAGAACATGCGAGCCAAGGTGTTCGAGGCGGCGGCGTATCCGATTCTCAAGATCAAGCTCGGCACCGACCGGGACGAGACGATTTTGCGCACGGTGCGTGACGCCACCGACAAGCCGCTCCGGGTGGATGCGAACGCGGGGTGGACGCGGGAGCGCGCGCTGCAGATGCTCCCCGTGCTCAAGGACTACGGCGTGGAGTTCCTGGAGCAGCCGCTGCCTCCTGACGACCTCGAGGGGATTGCGGCCGTGCGGCGCCGGGGCGTACTGCCCGTGGTGGTGGACGAGAGCTGCATCGTCGCGACCGACATCCCCCGCCTCGCGGGCGCGGTGGACGGGATCAACATCAAGCTCGCGAAGTGCGGCTCGCTGCGCGAAGCGCTGCGCATGATCGCCACCGCTCGGGCGCACGGCATGCTGGTGATGGTGGGCTGTATGATCGAATCGTCGCTCGGCATTACGGCGGCCGCGCAATTCACGCCGCTCGTCGACGCAGCCGATCTGGACGGTGCGGCGCTGACCGCCAACGACCCCTTCATCGGCGCCACGATCGACGCGGGGCAGATCCGACTCCCCAGTGAGCCGGGTCTGGGCGTCCGGCGGCGGTGAGGGGGCCGGATCCAGTCACCACGGGCGTGCGCCCGGGGTCAGACTCACCACTGACCCCGCGCGCGAGCGCGGGGAGAGCGCCCCGGTACGCCGAAGTCGTCCTCCCGGTCCCGGTTTCCCGCACCTACACGTACCAGATTCCCGCCGAGCTCGATCGTCGCGTGGTGCCCGGCGCGCGGGTGGTCGTGCCCGTCCAGCGGCGCCAGGTGGTGGGCGTGGTGGCGGCGGTCGACACGGCGGCACCGAGCGTGGAGGCGAAACCCATTCTCGCCGCCCCCGACGCGGAGCCGGCGATCACGCCGCCGCTGTTCGCGCTCGGGGTGTGGATCAGCCGCTATTACGGCACGCCGCTCGGGCTCGCGCTGCGCGCGCTGCTCCCCGGAGCGCTGTGGAGCGTGCGGCGGCCGGCGGGACCCACGGAGCAGGTCGAGCGTGTGCTCACACTGAGCACGGCGCTGCCATCCCTGCTCGAGCGCGAGCGCGCGTTCAAGCGGGCGCCCCGGCGGCGCGTGGCGTACGAGGCGCTGGAGGCGATCGGCGGTTCGGCGCCGGTCCGTCACCTAGTGGACCGGCTCGGCTTGTCTCACGCGGTGTTGGACGGGTTGGTGCAGCAGGGGTTGGCCCGCTCGGACGAGCTGCCCCGCGCGCGCGATCCCTTCGCCGCGTTGTCGTCTCCGCCGCCTGCCGAGCTCACCCGGGACCAGCAACGCGTCGTCGCCGGGATTCTGGCAACGCCAGTCGGGATGCCTGTGCTGATCGAGGGGGTCACGGGGTCGGGCAAGACGCTCGTCTATCTCGACGTGCTGCGGAGCGTGGTGGCATCGGGCCACGGCGCCATCCTGCTCGTTCCGGAGATTGCCCTCACCCCGCAGACGGTCGCGCGGGTGCGCGGCGTGTTCGGCGACCAGGTGGCCGTGCTGCACTCGGGGCTGTCCGATGGGGAGCGCGCCGACGCCTGGCGGGCGCTGCGGCGCGGGGAGCGGAGCGTGGCGGTCGGGCCGCGGTCCGCCGTGTTCGCGCCGATTCGGCGGCTCGCGGTGATCGTGGTCGACGAGGAGCACGAATCGAGCTACAAGCAGGGCACGGCGCCGCGCTACCATGCCCGCGACGCTGCGCTCGAGCGCGCGCGGCTCGAGGGAGCGCGTGTGATCCTCGGCAGTGCCACGCCCTCGCTCGAGACGCTGCATCTCGCCGGCCAGGGCGAGCTCGTGCGCTTCGAGCTCCCGGAGCGGATCGGTGCCCGGCCGCTGCCGCCGGTGGAGATCATCGACCTTCGCAGCGCCCCCCGCGTGCCCGAGGCGCGCGGCGTGCCCTGGACGGGAGCGCTCGACGAGGCCGTGCGCGGCGCCCTCGCGCGGAGCGAGCAGGTGATCCTGCTCTTGAATCGCCGCGGCTTCGCGACGTACCTGCAGTGTCCCGCCTGCGGCGACGTGCGGGAATGTCCGCGGTGTGCCATCGCTCTCACCGTGCACCAGACGCCGCCCGCGCTGCGGTGTCATTACTGCGGCCATCAGGAGCCGGTCCCCACGATCTGCCGGGCGTGCGGCAAGGAGACCGAGCGGATGCGGGGCCTCGGGACCCAGCAACTCGAGCACTTCGTGGGGCTGCGGTTCCCCGAGGCCCGTATGGCCCGCATGGATCTCGACACGACGAGCACGAAGTGGGCGCACCACCGGGTGCTCGAGCGCATGGCGCAGGGGAAGATCGACATCCTGCTCGGGACGCAGATGATCGCCAAGGGACTGGATTTTCCGAACGTGACCGTGGTCGGGGTGGTGGACGCGGACACGGGACTGCATCTCCCCGATTTCCGTGCGGCCGAGCGGACGTTCCAGCTCGTGGCGCAAGTGGCCGGCCGGGCCGGCCGCGGCCCGAAGGGCGGCCGGGTGTACGTCCAGACCCGGGCGCCAGACCACCACGCGATTCGCGCGGCCGCCGCCCATTCCGTGGCGCAGTTCGCCGCGGCGGAGCTGCCGCTGCGCACGCCGCCGCACCCAGCGTACCCGCCGCACGTCGGGCTGGCGCGGTTCGTGGCCGCGCACGAGGACGCGACCCGGGCGCGGCAGGCGGCCGAGCGCGTGGCGGCGTGGCTCGTCCGGGCGAACACCGAGCGGCTCTCGGGCGCGCTCAGCGTGCTCGGGCCGGCGCCGTGCCCGATCGAGCGGCTCAAGGGGCGGTGGCGCTGGCACGTGCTGGTGAAGGCGGCGGAGCCGCGCGCCATCGGCCGGGTGGTGCGGGCGTTGAGCGCCCGGGCGCGCGGAGTCGTCGTGGATCGCGATCCCATGTCGTTGCTCTGAATTCGAGCCCGCGCTTCATTCCGGATTGCCGATTCCGCATTAGCTTTCCTTCCCTGTGACGACCCGCCCGCGGTTCCAGTACCGCCCGCCCGACTTCGCGACGCCGCCGCTCGCAGGGGCGCCCGACGCGCGGTTCGAGCCCGCCCCGGCGGATGGCGTCCTGCCGGATCGCTTCTTCTCGACCACCAACCTGCCTACCTACGTGCGGGCGGCGGGCGCGTGGCGGCGGCCGCGGCTGCCGCGCATGGACTGCGTTATCGTGCGGGATTCAAAAGGCGACCTCGTCGTCACGGAGCCGCGCCGGGTACACAAGGGGCAGCAGGTCGCCATCGGCACCGAGGAGGACGGGAGCGAGGGGATTTTCGTGCACACCGAAGGGTTCCTGGGAGGAGCCCACAGCGCGAACGAGTTCGGCTTCATGCAGAGCGAGGTGTCGCGCGAGAAGCCTGTGGACTACACGGTCCTCGCCCAGCTCCTCGGGGAGGAGAAGCAGCGCGGCGGCAAGATCCTCTGGGTGGTGGGTCCCGCGCTCGTGCACGCCCGCGCGCGCGAGGACATGATCTGGTTCGTGCAGAATGGCTACGTCCAGACCTTCTTCGGCGGGAACGCGGTGGCGGTGCACGACCTTGAGGCCGCCATCTTCGGCACCACGCTCGGCATGACGAGCTCGGGGCAGGGGGTCGAGGGCGGACACGCCCTCCACATGCGCGCCATCAACCAGGTGCGGCGCGCCGGTGGGATCACGCCCGCCGTGCGGCAAGGCCTCGTGAGCTCGGGGATCATGCATGCCTTGGTGAACCACGGCGTGCCGTTCGTGCTCGCAGGCTCGATCCGCGACGACGGGCCGCTGCCGGAAGTGCTGTCGGACACACTCGCTGCCCAGGATGCGATGCGGGAGTTCACCGCGCAGGCGACCTTCGCCGTGTTCGTGGCCACAGCTCTCCACGCCATCGCCGTGGGCAATATGCTGCCCGCATTCGTGGACGTACCCCGGCCCGAGGATCTCCGGCCGCTCACCACCATTTGCGTGGATCAGACCGAGTTCGTGGTGAACAAGCTGCGGGATCGGGGCACGCACCAGGCGTACGGCGTGGTGACGAACGCCCAGGATTTCATGCACGTGTTGCGTTTCTACGTGGAGCGATGGGAGCAGGCGCAGGCCCCGGCGACCGCGGTCCGCTAGCGCCGGGCCGGGGCCCGGGGTGGGCGAAGCTCGCCGAGGCCGTGGCCCTGCGCGTGGCCCCCTCCGAGATCGAGACCATCTACCTGTTCCTGCCCTGGAAGCGGGAGGGCCGGGAGTGGGGCACGGCGGTGGTGGCGTGTCGGGCCACGGACGGCGGCGACCGGTTGCGCGTGTACACGGCACGCTACATGCTGGTCGTGCGCGGCAAGGAACGCGGCCAGTCCCGCATCGAGGTCGAGGAGACGGCGCTGTCCCCTGCGGACGTGATCGCCCGCGTGATGCAGGCGGCCGCCGACCGGATGGGCGATCCCGATCCGCCCGTCGCCGTGGGCCCGGCGGTGTGGTATGAAGGTTGACGGCGCCAGGCTGCTCGAGCAGTTCCGGTGCTACCTGGCGGAGCACACCCTGCCGGCGACGCAGCAGCGTCTGGCGGTGGCGGATGCGGTGTTCTTCGCTGACGAGCACCTGTCGGCGGAGGAGGTGGGCCGGCGGGTGGCGAAACGCGGCGTCGCGGTCGGCACGGCGACCATTTATCGCACGCTCGATCTGCTGGTCCGCGCTGGCCTCGCCAAGGAGCACGACTTCGGCGAGGGGTTCAAGCGGTACGAGCCGCTCGCGCCCGGCGAGGTGCACGAGCACTGCATTTGCTCCTCGTGCGGGCGCGTGACGGAGTTCTCGAACGACCGGTTGGAGCGCATGATTGCGTTGCTCGCGGAGGACGTGGAGTTCCGGCCGCACCACCACCGGCTGGAGATCTACGGCGTGTGTCGCAGCTGTCAGCAGGCGAACCCTTTAGCGCGCGCGAGGTGACGGGTTGATCGACTCACGAATGTTCGTGCCCACCAAGGCTTTCCTCACCAAGGGCGTCGGTCGGCACAAGGAGAAACTCACCAGCTTCGAGATGGCGCTGCGGGATGCGCATCTTGCGAACTTCAACCTCGTCCGGGTGAGCTCGATCTTCCCGCCGCACTGCGAGCTGGTGGACCGCGAGGAGGGGTTGTCGCTCATGAAGCCGGGCCAGGTGGTCTTCGCGGTGATCGCCGAATCGTCCACCAACGAGCCGAGCCGCCTCGTGGCGGCGTCGATCGGCGTCGCGATGCCCGCGGATGCCTCGCACCACGGCTACATTTCGGAGCACCATAGTTACGGGCAAAACGAGGTGACGTCGGGAGAGTACGCAGAGGACCTGGCCGCCTCGATGCTCGCCACGGTCTTGGGCGTGCCATTCGATACGGACAAGGCGTGGGACGAGCGGCGCGAGCAGTGGCTTCTGTCGGGGGAGATCGTCCGCACGATGAACATCACCTCGACCGCCGAATGCGGGGACGACGGGCGCTGGACCACCGTGGTCTCGGCGGTTTGCTTCTGCGGGTGACGCCTTCCTTTATCATTGCCTTCGTCGCCGGGCTGCTGAGCTTTCTCTCGCCGTGTGTCCTGCCCCTCATCCCGAGCTACGTCGGGTTCCTCACCGGCCTGACGCTCGAGGAGCTCGACGTGCGGCGTGGCACGGCCCTGGTGCACGCGCTGTGGTTCGTCGCGGGATTCTCGTTGATCTTCATCGCCCTCGGGGCCACGGCGTCGGCCCTGGGCGTGGCGCTGCTGCATTCGCAGGTCTGGATCGGGCGCATCGGCGGCGGCGTCGTCATCCTGTTCGGCCTGTACCTGCTGGGCGTGTTGCGCCCCGCGTGGCTGATGCGCGAGCGCAAGGTACACCTCGCCCGCAAGCCGCTGGGCTACGCGGGATCCGCGTTCGTCGGCATTACCTTCGGCGCGGCATGGACCCCCTGCATCGGACCGATCCTCGGCGCCATTCTCACCCTCGCCGCCGCCCAGGCGAGCGTGGCGCACGGCTCGGCGCTGCTCGCCGCGTATTCCGTCGGGCTGGCCGTGCCGTTTCTGATCACCGCCTTCGCCCTCGATCGGTTCCTCGTCTGGTTCCAGCGGTTCCGGCTGTACCTGGTCTGGGTCGAGCGGATCGCGGGTATCCTCCTGATCCTGCTCGGCCTGCTGTTGCTGACCGACCGCTTCACCCTGATCGCGAGCTGGCTCCAGGGGCTGACGCCCGAGTTCCTGAAGAGCCGGCTGTAGTTCCCCGCACCCAAAGGTGGGCTCGCGGAGGGTGTGCTTCGGCATAGCGCCAGCCCGGCCCGGGCGGTAACCTGGGATTTCGCAGGCTTGGCTATCTATATTAGTCTCCGGCGATCCACAGAGAGAGGAATCCAATGGTTCGGACCAGCTTGTTGCCGATTGCCGCGCTAACGGCGGTGGCGCTCCTCGCCTGCGCGAAGCCCGACGAGACGAGCCAATCGGCGGACTCGACGGCGCGGAACCTCACCCTCGCGCCCACGGAATCCACGGCGGCCATGAAGGACGTGCCCGCCCCGGCGGCCGAGCGGGGCACGCCCGAGAAGAAGGCGCCGGCGAAGCAACCTGCGACCCCCAAGCCCGCGGCCCCGGCGCCGGCCCCGTTGATGCTCGCGGCGGGCACCCACGTCCCGTTGTCGGCGGGTGACACGATCACCACGCGGTCGGCGAAGGCGGGGGACGCGTTCACCGCCACGGTGAGCCAGGATGTGCAGGACGCCGCCGGACGGGTGGTGATTCCGGCGGGCGCCACCGTGTCGGGGACGATTAGGGCGGCGGATCCCGCGCCCAACCCGAGCTCCGCCGGCAAGCTCGAGCTCACGATCTCGAGCGTGAGCGTCCGCGGCACGAGCTATCCGATCGACGCGTCCGTGGTCGCGATGGACACGGTCATGAAAGGCCGCGGGGTCACCGGGGCCGACGCGGCCAAGGTCGCTGGCGGCGCGGTGGCCGGAGCGATCATCGGGAAGATCATCGGGAAGAACACCAAGGGTGCGGTGATCGGCGGCGCGGCCGGCGCCGCCGCGGGCGCCGCGGCCGCCCGGGTGTCGCGCGATATCGACATCATGGTTCCCAAGGGAGCGGCGATCAGCATCACGCTGAACAGTCCACTGACGGTGAAGCGGTTCTAGCCGCCGTCAGTATCCCGCCGCACCGCCGCCGCGCCGGGGATCGGCGACGCCGACCCAGCCGGTGGCGGTGCGCGCGATGGAGTTGACGTCGGTTTTGTAGCTCCAAACGCTCACCGTGTGACCCATCGCGTGGAGCGAGTCGATCGACGGTCGCACGAAGCCGTCCCGTTCCAGGTACAGGACGTCCGGCAGCGCCTGGTGATGGAGGCGCGGCGCCGCCACCGCGGCGGCGAGCGGCATCCCCTGATCGATCACGTCGCTCAGCACTTGATAGACCGCGGTCGTGATGCGCGAACCGCCGGGCGAGCCCAGCACGAGCAGCAGCCGGCCCGCCGGATCGAGCACGATCGACGGCGTCATGGCCGACAGCATCCGCTTGCCCGGAGCGATGGCGTTCGCCTCGCCCTGCACCAGCCCGAACAGATTGGGTTTTCCGGGCGCCGAAGTGAAGTCGTCCATCTCGTCGTTCAACAGGAACCCCGCTCCGGTCACCGTGACCGCGCTGCCAAAATCGTTGTTGAGTGTGGTCGTGCACGACACCGCGTTGCCCTCCGCGTCCACCACCGAGTAGTGCGTGGTCTCCGTCCCCTCCGAGCGCACGCCAGCGGCCGGCGGTGTCGGCGTCGCCCGTTGGGAATCGATGTCCGCCCGCAATCGGGCGGCGTACGGCTTGGAGAGCAGCCGCGACAGCGGCATCTGCACGAAGTCCGGGTCCCCCAGAAACGCATTGCGGTCGGCGTAGGCGCGCCGCATCGCCTCGGTCTGGAAGTGCATCAGCCGCGCGCTCCCGAAGGGAGGGAGCGGCGCGTATCCCTCCATCACATTGAGGATCTCCGCGAGCGTCACGCCCCCGCCGGAGGGCGGCGGCATCGTGTAGATCGTATAGCCGCGGTAGCCGATCTCGATCGGATTGCGCCACTTGGCCCGATAGCGGGCGAGGTCCCGTCGGGTGATCAGTCCGGCGCCGCGCGCCATCTCCTGCACGATCAGCTCGGCGATGCTGCCGCGGTAGAAGACCTTCGGCCCGCTGTCGGCGATGAGCTGCAGCGTCGCGGCGAGGGCCGGCTGCACGAACGGTGTCCCCGGCGGTGGGGCATCTCCGTTCACGAGGAACTGCGCGCGCGAGGCCGGGAACCGGCCGAGCCGCTCGGCCTGCAGCTCGATTTGCCGGCTCCGCACGCCGTCGAGCACGTGTCCCTCGCGCGCCAGCCGCACCGCGGGCTCGAGCAGCTGCTTCCAGGGCAGGTGCCCGAACTTGCGGTGGGCCTCATACATCCCCGCCACGTTGCCCGGCACGCCGACCGAGCGGTGGCCGGTGAGCGACGCGTCCGTCGGGTTACCGGCGGAGTCGACGTACATGTCGCGTGTGGCGCCGGACGGGGCTGCCTCGCGGAAGTCGAGGGTGCGGACGGTGCCGTCGTGCATTCGCACCACCAGGAATCCGCCGCCTCCGATGTTGCCCGCGATCGGGTCCACGACCGCGAGCGCGAAGGCGACCGCCACGGCCGCGTCGACCGCGTTGCCGCCGCGGCGCAGGATGTCCAGGCCGACCTCGCTCGCGAGCGGGTGCGACGTGACGACCATGCCGTGCTCGCCGGAGACCGACCGGACGCGCTGGCCGAGGGGCCAGTCGGCCGCGATCAGCGCAGCGCGGGCCGTCCCTCCACGCGCGGGCGTGCCCGGCGCCGGCGCGACGCCGGCGGGGGGAGCGGGCGCGTTGGGGGCGACGGGCACGGTCTCCGGGGCCTTGATGCCGCCGCTGCAGGCGGTGAGCAGGAACAGGCCGCAACCGAGGGCTCGACGCACACCGAATTGTGCACGTTGACCCGAGTTCGGGTCAACGTCTAACTTGGGGCCACCCGACACCCTCATGACCGTTCCCTCTCCCGGCTACCACGACCCGCGGCTCACCGAGCAGCGTAACCCTCGCACCCAGCGTATCGACGTCGCCGCGACGCTCGAGGTCGTGGACCTGCTCAACGCGGAGGACGCGAGTGTCGCGGCGGCGGTACACGCCGTGCGCGCCGAGCTGGCTCGCGCCGTCGATCTCGCGGTGGAGGCCTTCCGGCTCGGCGGGCGGCTGATCTACGTGGGGGCCGGGACGTCGGGGCGGCTCGGTGTGCTCGATGCGAGCGAATGCCCGCCCACCTTCGGCACGCCGCCGGAGATGGTGGTAGGGGTGATCGCGGGGGGCTACGAGGCCCTCGTGAAGAGCAGCGAGGGTGCCGAGGACGACGTGAACGCGGGGATGGCGGCGATGGACCAGGTCGGTGTGGCGCCGCCCGATTTTGTGCTCGGTATCGCAGCGAGCGGGACGACGCCGTTCGTGCGCGCCGCGCTGTCGCGCGCCCAGACCATCGGTGCGACGACCGGGCTCGTGTGCTGCTCCGACCCTCCCCGGGTGCTGGTGGATACGTGCGACGTCCTCATTCTCCCCAAGGTCGGGCCCGAAGCGCTCACGGGATCGACGCGGATGAAGGCCGGCACTGCCACCAAGCTCGTCCTCAACACGGTCTCGACCGGCGCGATGATCCGCCTGGGGCGCGCCTATGGCAATCTGATGGTGGACCTGACGGCCCTGAGCGACAAGCTGCGCGACCGCGGCGAGCGCATCGTGATGGAGTGCTGTGGAGTGGACCGTGTGGCGGCGCGCGCGGCGATCGTGGCCGCGGATGGGAGCGTGAAGCTGGCGATCGTGATGGTGAAGCTGGGCGTGGGGAAGGCCGAGGCGGAGCGGCGGCTGACCGCGGCGGGCGGGTTCGTGCGGCGTGCCGCAGGTGATCCGCCGCCCGTGACCGATGTCATCCGATAGGATGACGAGGAACTTCTTTCGGGTGCGCCCGGCGTGACCGGCGCGCTCGCCGTCGGTGTGATGTCGGGCACATCGCTCGACGGCGTGTCGACGGCACTGGTCCGCCTCACGGACGACCCCCTCGACGCGCAGCTCGTCGCGTTCCGCCAGGATGCGTATGCGGCGTCTGAGCGCGGCCAGATCATCGACGCCATCGCGCGCGGTGGGGCGAAGGACTTGGCACTGCTCCACGTGGCCCTGGGCGAGCGATTCGCGGGCGCCGTCCTGCAGCTCGTCGCCGCGGCGAAGGTCGCGCCCCGGGATCTCGCTTTTGTCGCGTCGCACGGGCAGACGGTCTGGCACGAGCCGGCCCGGGCCACGCTGCAGCTCGGCGATCCGGCGGTGATCGCGGAGCGCCTGGGCGTCAAGGTCGTGAGCGACTTCCGCGCGCGCGACGTCGCCGCCGGAGGGCAGGGAGCGCCGCTCGTCCCCCTCGCCGACGTGCTCCTGTTCGGTCACCCCGAGCGCGGGCGGCTGCTCCTGAACATCGGAGGCATGGCGAACGTCACCTGGGCGCCGTGCCGCGGCGTCACCGCCGGGGCAGTGGCGTTCGACACCGGGCCCGGCGTGGCCGTGATCGACGCGGTGACCCGGAGAATCGATCCCGCAGCGCGGTTCGACGAGGGCGGCGAGCGGGCCCGGCGCGGCAAGCCGTGCCGCTCGGTGCTCGAGGCGCTGCTCGCCGACCCGTACTTCGCGGCGGCGCCGCCCAAAAGCACCGGGCGCGAACGGTTCGGCCCGGACTCTGCCGCCCAGCTGGTCGAGCGCGTGCAGCACGCGGGTGGCTCGGCCAACGACGCTGTGGCGACGGCGACGGCGCTGACCGTGGAGACGATCGCCCGCGGGATCGAGCGTTGGACTCCCGCGCGCCCCGACGACGAGCTCGTGATCTCGGGCGGCGGCGCGCGCAATCCGCGGCTCGTCGAGCTCCTCAGCGCACGGGTGGCCCCGCGGCCCGTCGTCCCGTTCGATCGCCTGTTCTTCGACGGGGAAGCCAAAGAGGCGCTCGTGTTCGCGTTCCTCGGCTTTCTCACGGTCCGAGGACTACCGGGCAACCTCCCGCCCGCGACCGGCGCGCGCGGCCCGCGCATCCTCGGCCATATCACGCCAGCGTGACCGCCTCGCTTGCGCGGCTCGTGTTCCCCTCGCTACGCTGGCAGCGCGGGAGCTTCGCGCACGAGCACCCCAAGATCGACGCGGCCCTCGCCGCCGGTGTAGGAGGCTTCATCGTGTTCGGCGGGACCCGGGAGGCCGTCGGGGCGCTCACCCGCGAGCTGCGGGAGCAGGCGGGGCGTCCGCTGCTCGTGGGCGCGGATCTCGAACGCGGCCCCGCGCAGCAGGTGCAGGGGCTCACCGAGCTGCCGCCCCCCGCCGCGCTCGGCTGGCTCGACGATCTCGACGCCACCAGTACGTGCGGCATGATCACCGGCGTCGAAGCGCGAGCGGTGGGCATCAACTGGGCATTCGCTCCCGTGTGTGATCTGGACCTCGAACCCCGGAACCCGATCGTTCAGACGCGCTCCTTCGGGGCCGATCCCGTGCGGGTGGGCGAGCAGGCGGCCGTGTGGATCCGGGCGCTGCAGGAGCACGGCGTCCAGGGATGCGCGAAGCATTACCCCGGCCACGGGCGCACGACCGAGGACTCGCACGCGACGCTGCCCCGGGTGCCGGCGGCACGCCCCGAGCTGCAGCAGGTGGACGGCACGCCGTTCGAGTACGCGATTCGCGCCGGTGTGGGGAGCGTGATGAGCGCGTTCGTGGCCTATCCGGACTGGGATCCTTCGGGCCGGGCGGCGAGCTTCTCCCCCGAGATCCTGGGCTACCTGCGTGACACGCTCAAGTTCGCGGGACTGGTGGTGACCGACGCGCTGATCATGGCGGGGGCGAGCGCCGCGCAGCCGGTGCCCGCAGCCACAGTGCGGGCGGTGGCCGCGGGCTGCGACGCGCTGCTCTACCCCAGCGACTTCGCCGGCGTGGTCGCCGCTCTGGACCACGCCGTGGGTGCGGACCTCGCGGCGGCGCGGGCGGACGAGGCGCTGGCGCGCTACGACCAGGCGCTGGCCGCCTGGGGCGACCTCCCTGTCCAAGGGGAGCCGGACCTCGCGAGCCACGCGAGCGTGGCGGACGGGCTCGCGGACCGCGCGGCGCATCTGGTGCGCGGCGCGGAGCCCAGGATCGCCTGGCCGGCCGCCGTCTCCATCGTGGACGACGATGTCGGCGGCCCGTATACCGTCGGGCCGCGGGACGTGTTTCATCAGACCCTGCGCGAGGCGGGGATCGCCGTCGCCCCGCGTGCAACTGCTGACCGCCGGCGCATCGTGCTCGTGTATGCCGAGCCGCGGTCGTGGAAGGGGCGGGCCGATCTCGGCGCACGCTCGCGCGCCGCGCTGCGGCGGCTCGCGCCCGGCGCGCAGCTGGTGGTGCTGTTCGGGCACCCCCGGCTCTCGGCCCAGATTCCGGGCACGGCTCCCCTTCTCATGTGCTGGCACGGACAGCCGCTCATGCAGCGAGCGGCGGCGAGACGCGTCATAGGCTGGTTGACGTGAGCGGCGTCGCGTAACGACGTCACGAGGGGACGTCTCGGGGCGACGCCGCGCCCGTCGCCCCGTGACGGATCTACGCGACGATGCATCGTGACGCTGTTCTGAGACGTCCCTATTTGGGGAGCTGGTTCAAGTATGCGACGATTTGATTCGCCGGAACCGCGTAGATGATCTTGCCGTACGATTCCCGATTGCCGCCGTACAGCACCGCGGCCACCCGGCCCGACCGATCGAAGATCGGGTTTCCCGACGAGCCCGGCGCACCGTATCCGTCTACTTGCACGACGTTGGGCAACGCCTTGCTGACCGTCCCGACCGTGAGCGTCGGGTCGGCGATCACGCCGCTCTGGCCGAAATGCTCCATCGGGAGATCCTCGCCCAGGGGGTAGCCGACGATTGCCACGGGATCGCCGCGGGCGAGGGCCCGCGGCTCCGCGGCGAACGCCGTGCCGCTGAACACCTCGCTGTCCGAGAACTGCACGACCAGGAGGGCGACGGCGTCCTGGTTCTTGAGCGAGATGGCGCGGTAGTCCATCGCGGCCGCGCCGGCGAGGCCGCGCTGCCGGGCCTCGGCGGCGTCGAGCTCCGCCCGCAGCCGGGCGACCAGCCGGGCGTCGCCGCTCGAGCCTACGGCAGCGAGCTCGCGCGACAGCCGCGCGACATCGGCTTGCGACAGGCGCAGCGCGTCGCGCACGCTCGCGAGCTCCGTCTGGAACCGCACGAGCATCCGCGGCGCTTCGCCCGCCAAACTATCCGCCCGGAGCTGCAGCCGCTGCACCTCGCGCGCGCCGCGCGCGCTCTGCCACTGGACCCAGCCGAATGCCGCCAGCGCCCTGGCGAGGAGCCCGATGAGGATCTTGGTGGTGCGGCGCAGGTGCGCCACTTCGGCCGCGATCCGCACCGCCGTGCTCGAGCGGCGCGGCACGGCCACGACCGCATGCTGCTCGCGGGGCGAGGACACCCGCTCGGCGGATCGCCGCACGGCGGGCGTGGCGGGATCGGGATCCGGGCCGCCCGGCAGGATGTGAAACTCCACGGAGGGCCCGTTCTGCCCGAAGCCGATCACGTCCCCGTCGGCCAGCACGGCGTCGCCCGAGATGCGCGCGCCGTTCACGAACGTCCCATTGGTGCTGCCCAGGTCGCGCACCACGAACGTGTCGCCCTGGCGGACGATCCCGGCGTGCCGCGACGAGACGTCGAGATCGCGCTCGGCGTCGAAGCGGACGTCGGAGAGCGGATGTCGGCCGAGGCCGATGTGCGTCTTGCGGAAAGTCTCGACCTGCCCGACGCGAGCGCCCGAGAGGAACTTGAACTAGGCGGTCACTGGCTCCGGTTGGTCAGATACAGCGCCACCGCCGCTGCGGCGGCGGCGGCGAGCAACGCCACCACGCGCCAGCGGCTCCGCGCTGCGGGCTCGGGCGGCCGGCTGCCCCGGTACACGGGGACGGGCTCCGTGCTCGTCTCGGTGTCGATCAGCGGGTACACCTGATGTCCCACCGTCGCGTCCGCCTCCGCCGGACGCAACCCGTCGCCGCCGAACCGGGCCAGCACCACGGTCACGTTGTCGGGCCCGCCGCGCTCGTTGGCGAGCGCAATGAGCTGTTCGCACGCCGCCCCCAGGTCGCGCTCGCGCGACGCGAGCGCGGCGATTTCTTCCTTCTTCACTAGCCCCGAGAGGCCGTCCGAGCAGAGCACCAGGATGTCGCCCTTGCGGAGCTCCTGGTGCGTGAGGTCTACCTTGACGCGCGCGTCGGGGCCCAGGGCCTGGAGGATGATGTTGCGGCGCTCGCTCTTCGCGGCCTCCTCTTCCGTCAATTCGCCCGCCTCCACCAGCCGTTGCATCAGGGACTGGTCCTTGGTGAGCTGGACCGCCTCCCCGTGCCGAATGAGGTACGCGCGGCTGTCGCCCACCTGCGTGAGGAACACGTGGTCGCCCAGCAATCCCGCGGCCGTGGTGGTGGTCCCCATGCCGCGGACGTCAGGATGCGCCACGGCGTAGGAGTGAATCTGCTCGTTCGCGGCTTCCACTGCCTCCTTCAGCCGCGCCGCGAACCGTTGCGGCGTCACCTCCGGTTCTTGCGCCAGGGCCCGAACCAGCTGCTGGTAGATAGTCTCGGTCGCCATTTCACTCGCGAGCTCGCCGGCGGCGGCGCCGCCCATCCCGTCGGCCACAACGAACAGCGACCCCCGCTCACCGACGTCGTGCGTGCGCACCGCGGGCTGGAGCGATGCCTCGCGGCGCGTCAAGTCAGCGACCAGGAAGCGGTCCTCGTTGTGGTCGCGTGTTTTGCCCAGGTCGGTCTTCGCGAAGACCTCGACCTTGATGGGCTTGGAGGCGGAGCGTCCGAACATGTTAGGGCCCGCCCTGCGCGACCTGCTGGCAGGACTTGAGGGTCGCGTCGAGCGCCAAACCGCGCCCCGCCCACCGCAGCGCCTGCGCGCGGTCGCCCCCGTCCTGATAGGTCCGCGCCAGCAGGCACGCGGCGAATGCCCTGTCCTTGGCGGTCACTCCGGGCGTGTTGTAGATCACGAGCGCCGAATCGAGGATCACCGCCGAGGGTCGGTCGATGAGGGCATCCAGCAGATCGCCCGCCTTCGCAGGGTCGAGGCCGGCCCGTACGGTCGGCGGCGCCGGTGTGACGCGGGAGCGGCCGGTGTCGGGCGGCTGGTTCGCCGCCATGCGTGATGCCGTGTCGGCGGGAATCGCCCCGTCCGCCCGCTTGCCGCCCCCGCGCAATACGAGCACCGCGCCCGCGCCGCCGAGCACGACCACGGCGCCTACCACCACGGGCACCAGGGAGCGCTTCCGGCCTGGCGCGGGCCGCAGCAGCTGCGTCTGCCCGTTGGCGTCGGCGCGCGTGGAGGGCAGGGGTGCGCGGACGCCGCTTCGCTGCATGCCGAGCAGCGCCGCGACGTCGTTCGCGAACTGGAGCGCCGACTGGTAACGGTCGACCGGGCTGCGCGCGAGCGCGGTCGCGAGTGTCTCCTGAAGCCCTGCGGGGAAGCGCAGGTCCGGCCGGACTTGGGCGAGCGTCGCGGGGGCGTGTGTGAGGCGCTTGATCATCGTCTCCTGCACGGTGCTGGCGGCGAAGGGTAACACGCCGGTGAGCATCTTGAAGAGCACGAGGCCGCGGGAATAGACGTCGCTCCGGCCATCGAGCTTGTCGCCGGACAGCTGCTCCGGACTCATGAACTCCGGTGTGCCCACCACGAGTCCCGTCTTCGTCACCTTCTGGACCTTCATGGCGCTCCGCCGCCCCATCTTCACGTGCTCGGCCAAGTACACCTGGCCCATGCCGCCCTCGCCCAGCTTCTTCACCACGTGGTAGCGATCGGCCACAACCTGTCCGACCAGATCGTGCCCCGCCGACGAGGCGAGCAGCGTCTGACCGTCGTTCGGGCAGAACCGGACGTCGTCGGGGAACTCGGTCGAGCAGACCGGGCAGATCTTCACGCCGGGATCTCGATCCGGAGCAGCTTATCGCCCACCAGGATGCGCGAGTTGTGCGCCAGCGCGATGTCGCCGCGCGCCGCCAGGGCGATGCCATTGCGGCTGTTGGCGTCCACCACGACGAAATCCGCGTCTTCCGAGCGCACGAGGGCGTGCCGCGCGCTCATCGACGGGTCATACGGGAAGATCCAGTCGCCTTGCTCACGCCCGATCGCGACGTCGCGGCCGGGCGAGAGCTGAATCACGTCCCGCACGCTGCCGTCGGACCGCAGCTGTGTGAGGCTCGCGATGTCGGCGCTCGGGATCAGGCTCCCCATGCGCTTGGTGGAATCGGCGTCCGGAGGGTGCGGCCCAGGATAACCCAAGCGCCGGAACCGAATCACCTGCGAGCCGACCAGCAACAGGTCGCCGTCCGCCAGGCGGTGCGGGGCCTCGAGGAACACCCAGGTTCCGTTGCGGCTCCCCAGGTCGCGCACCACGAGCGCGTCCTGCTCCCACGAGATCTTGGCGTGCAGCGGCGACAAGAACACGTCTCCCGGGAACCGGATGTCACCGTCCTGCCGCCCGATGGTTGTATCGGGCGCCTTGCGCTCGAAACGTTGCACTGGGGTGCCGGCGTCGTCGAGCAGCACCAGGGTGATCGCGGTGCGCCCACGGGTCGGCCCGGAGGGAACCCGGCGTGGCGCACCCGGCTCGACGAGCGGCGCGCCGCACGTGGCGCAGAAAGTGCTGGTGGGCCCCACCGGCGACGCGCACCGCGGGCAGCTCGGTCCGGAGCCGGGAGCCGTCAGCCTGCGGCCGCAGTGCGGGCAGAACGCCTGGAGGGCGGTGGCGCGACCACCGCAAAAGGGGCAGGCGAGCGATTCTCCGGGGGTCGCGGGGACGGCGGTGCGCGCGGTGGCGCGGGTGCCCGGCAGCGGCGCCGCCCCCGCCCCCGCCCCCGCCGCCACGGCCTTGAGGCCCGGAGACTTTCCCACGGGCTTGCCGCAATCTATGCAGAACTGCGCGCCGGGGTCGTTGTCGCGGCCGCAGTAAGTGCAGGCGGTCACAGGCGGAGATAGTCCACAGGGCGCAGAAGTTAGGGTGTGCCAATCTATTCGGCAAATTGACCAGTTGAAAGGGCCGATGCTACCTTGCGCGTCCTGTGCGAACGCTCGGCCTGCTGCTCGTGAGCATCATGACCGGATGCGCGGTGCCCCCCATCGGGTCCGCGCCCGCGCCCCGCGGCGCGCCGGCCGCGCCGCCGCCCGACTCGCTGCGTGTTGCCGTCGTGTATCCCGCCGCCACCGACGTGATTCAGTCGCACGACTCCGCCTTCTTGTTCGGCGCGGTCCGCGGCGGCACCGCGCCGGGGTCCGCGAGCCTCGCGATCGACGGCCGTCCCGTCCCGGTGCTCGCGAACGGCGCCTGGATTGCCTGGCTGCCGCTGCCCGCCGATACGGTGGCGCAATTCCACATCGTGGCGCGTGTCGGCCCCGATTCGGCCGCGATGCTCTTCACGGCGCGCGTCGCGCCCCAATTCCGGCCGCCGCCCGGGCGGGCGGTGTGGATCGACACGACGAGCTTCCTGCCCTCCGGGAGCCTGGCGCTGCCGGTCGGAGAAGGCGTGACTTTGAGTGTGCACGCCGCGCCGCAGGCCTCCGTGCGGCTAGTGCTGCCGTGGGGCGCGAGCATCCCGCTCGTCCCCGACACGCTGCCCGCCGAGCCGGCTTGGGGCGTCCGCGCCTTCGCGCTCGATAGCGCGGGCTATCGCCAGGCGCCCGCCGCGGGGCGCTACGTGGGCTGGCTGCCGGCGGCGGTGTTGTGCACGGACGGCCGCACCGGCTGCGCGCGTCTGGTGGTGGTCGCGGGCGGCGACACCGCGACCGCGCTCTGGCCGCTCAGCGTGAGCGTTCTGGATACGACCTTCCCCAGCGTGGTGGCGCTGAACGACGACACGGCGCACACCGGCACCACCGACAGCCTGACTCCTGGGCGCGCCGTGCCACACGGCACGTACAACTGGTTTTTCCCCACGGGGACCGTGGCCGTGCTCTCGGGCCGCTGGAACGATCAGGCGCGGCTCCATCTGTCGCGCGCCGCCGTCGCCTGGGTCAACACGGCGGACGTCGTGCCGCTCCCATCCGGCACGCCGCCACCGGGCGGCGTGGTGGGCTCGGTGCGCCTCGTGTCGGGGCCCCGATCCATCACGCTGCGCGTGCCGCTTCCCGCCAGGCTGCCGTTCCAGGTCGAGGAGCGCGAGCGCCAGCTCACGCTGCGCGTCTACGGCGGCGCGGCCGACATCAACTGGATGCAATACGGGGGCACCGATCCGCTGGTGGCGCGTCTGAGCTACGCCCAGGTCGTTGCGGACGAGGTGACGATCACGGTCGAGCTGACGCGGCGCGTGTGGGGATACCGCGTGCGGTTCGACGGTCGGGACCTGCTGCTTGAGATCCGCCGGCCGCCCGAGATCGATGTCGCGCGCCCGCTCGAGGGTCGCACCGTCGTGCTCGATGCGGGTCACCCACCGCTCGGTGCCACGGGGCCGACCGGTCTGTGGGAGCCCGTCGCGACGCTGGCCGTGGCGCTCAAGGCCAAGACCCTGCTCGAGCGCGCGGGTGCCACGGTGCTCCTGACGCGCACCGACTCAACGCCGCTCGAGCTGTATCCTCGGACCCGGTTCGCGGAGCTGCACGATGCCGACGTGCTCGTCTCCATTCACGCGAACGCCCTGCCCGACGGCGTGAACCCGTTCACCAACAGCGGGACCAGCGTGTACTACTTCCAGCCGCGCAGCGCGCCGCTGGCCCGTGCCCTCGACCGGGCGCTGGTCGCCGAGCTCGGCGTGCGGGACTTGGGCATGGGTCGAGGCGACTACGCGCTGGCCCGTCCCACTTGGATGCCGGCGGCACTCACCGAGGGGTTGTTCATCATGCTACCCGAGCAGGAAGCGATGCTCGCGAGCGACGAGGGACAGTGGCGCTACGCTCGGGGCGTGGTGCAGGGGATCGAGAACTTCCTGCGCGAGCGGGCACGGGAGCCGTGACGACAATGCGGAATGCGGGATGCGGAATGCGGAATTGCAGGGGAAAGTCTGGCCTGCGACTTGACCTTTCACTGACATTCCGCATTCCGTACTCCGCATTCCACATTCTTCTGCTCGCCATGCTGGCCGGGCGTTGCGACGCTCAAGTTGATCCCTCCGGCTCCTGGCGCACCCTCCACACCCCCCACTTCCGGATTCATTTCCGGCCCGCGTACCGCGAAACCGCCTTGCGCCAGGCGCGCGAAGCGGAGCGGTCCTACGGGCTGCTCGCCACCGAGCTGCACCCGCCGCGCGGCGTGGTGGACATCACCCTGGCAGACGACATCGACGCCGCGAACGGGTTCACGACGGTCTTTCCCACCAGCCGCATCGCGATCTACGCGGCGCCGCCCGCGGGCGATCACGGACTGCTGTTGTTCGATGACTGGCTCCGGTTGGTCACCACCCACGAGCTGACGCACGTGTTTCACCTCGACCGCTCGACCGGCATCTGGGGCGGGTTGCAGCGCGTGTTCGGGCGTGTCCCGGGGTTGTTTCCCAACGAGTACCAGCCGAGCTGGGTGATCGAGGGGCTGGCGACGTATTACGAGTCTCGGTTCACCAACGGCGGGCGGGTGCGGGGGAGCTTTCACACGCAGTTGCTGGCTGCGGACCACGCGGCGGACGCGTCGCGGTCGCCGTGGGACGCGACGTTGTTCACACGCTGGCCCGACGGTCTCATCCCCTACGCGTACGGGAGCCGCTTCTTCCACTATCTGGCCGGAGCGGTGGGCGATTCCGTCGTGCCGCGTTTCGTCGAAGCCACCTCGGCGCAGCTCATCCCGTTTCGGGTGGGGCGACAGGTGTCGCGCGTGGCTGGCGGGCGCCCCCTGGCACAGGAGTGGCGGCACGGCACCGAGCCCGCTCTCGCCCCCGGCTCGGCCGCCGCTCCCTCCGCACTCACGATCGACAGCCTGTTGCGAACGATGCCCGTGCCGCGCGTGTCGCTCGACAGACGCCGAATCGCATACGTGCGGGACGACGGCAAGGGCGCGCTCGAGCTGCGCGTGCTCGACGCCGCGACGCTCCGTCCGCTCGCCGCCCACCGGGTGAACGGGGGCGTGGGCTACGATTGGCTCGGCGACACGCTGCTGGTGGTGCAGCTCGACTTCACCTCGCGGTGGCGGATCCGGAGTGATTTGTATCGCTGGGTGCCGGGGCATGCGTGGCGCCGGGCGACGCACGGCGCCCGGCTGGTCGCACCTGCGGCAGGCGGCGGGCGGGTGACAGCGATCGCGCTCGGCGCCGGGTCTGCTCTGCCGACCATTCCGACGCCCGGGAATGGAGCCGACGCGGTGTGGGAGGATGTAACGCCCTCGCCCGACGGTCGCTGGGTAGCGGGCAGCCGCATCGCCGCGGGCCGGCGCGCGGTCGTGCTCTGGCCCGCCGATTCGGTCGCGGCAGCGGCGGTACTGTTCGAGACGCGCGGTAGCATCGCCGACCTGGTGTGGACGGTAGACGGCGAGCTGTGGTTCGTCGCCGACCCGACGGGGTTCCCCCAGATATACCGCTGGACCGATGCCGGTGCCGCCCAACTCCTCAGCGCCGTGCCGTTGGGTGCCCGCGCGCCGGCCGCCCTCGCCGACGGCACGCTGTTGTACGCCACGCTCACGGCGCGGGGGTGGGAGCTGTGTCGCGGGCCGGCCCTCGCCGCCGGCCCGCTGATTGCGTTCCCGGCACCGCTGCCGTTCGACTCCGCTCCCGCCATCCCCGTGCGCGAAACCGGCTACACCATGTGGCCCTCGCTGTTGCCGCATTTCTGGATTCCACTGTTTGTCGATGCCGGGCCGTCGGGACGGTTTTTCGGTGCGGTGACGGCGGGCGGCGACGCGGTGGGCCGGTTCCAGTACGTCGCCGACGGGTTCGTGGCGCTGCGCCCGTTCCGGGCGGCGGGCGGTGTGGCGCTCGTGACGGACGCGCTCGGCAACCCGCGGCTCGATCTCGCCCTGTCGAGCGGCTGGCTCGACCTGCTGCCGCCGCCCGCCGCGAACGCTCCGACCCTCTCCGAGCTCGATCAGGATGCGAGTTTCGGCGTGTCGTTCGTGACCCGTCGCTGGCGCCGCGCCGCCAGTCTGCGCCTCGCCGCGGATTGGCAGGGCACGCATTTCGCATCGATCCCCGATACGGCGCTCGCGGTTGTGTGTCCTGGATGCGTGCCTCAGGATCTGATCGGAGGGTCAGCAACGCTGACGGTGTCGCACGTCGTCAGCGCGCCGCTCGCCATCTCGCCCGAGGACGGGTTTCTCTGGACCTTCCGGTTCCGCCGGTGGGAGGAGCAGGGGACGTCGCGTTGGTCCAACGAGGTGCGGGGACGGCTCGGCCTGTATGCGCACGTGCCGGGCCCCGGCGGCTTCGCCCACCACGTCCTGGCGTTGCGCTTCGCGGCCGGCGGGCTCAGCGGGTCCCTCGGCTCGCAATACCGGATCGGCGGCGTGTCGTCGGGAGCCGTGGGCGTCGCGCTCGGTCAGTCGTTGGGCGGGTCGCGCGACTTCCCGGTGCGCGGCTACCGCGCCGGCGAGCTGGCCGGTCCGCGCGCCGCCACCGCGAGCGCCGAGTACCGCATCCCGCTCGCGCTGGTCGGGCGCGCGCTCGGCCACTTGCCGGTAGGCGCCGACAAGCTGTGGCTCAACCTGTTCGCGGATGCGGGCGACGCCTGGGCGCCTGGGGCGTCGCCCCGGCTGACCCGGCTCCGCGCCGCCGGACTTGAGCTCGCGGGCGACCTGGCCGTGAGCTACGACTTCCTCCTGACGGTGCGGCTCGGCGTCGCCGCCCCGCTCGCCGATCCGCCGTCGGGCGCCGCACGGCGGCCCCGCGTCTACGTCGCGTTGGCCTCCGACTTCTGAACCTGTCGCACATCGCCGCGAGTTGACACTCCCTCCGGCGCGTCCCTAAGTTTCCGCGACCCCTCGGAGAATTGATGTACTGCTCCCGCTGCGGTACCCAGAACGACGACACCAGTAAGTTCTGCCGGTCCTGCGGGCTGGACCTGACCGCCACCACTCCCACCGGCGCGGCTCGCGAGCAGCAATCCGAGATGACGGAGCTCGATCTCGTGCGGGATCAGTTGAAGGACGAGTACGAGATTCTCGAGGAGTTGGGCCGGGGCGGCATGGCGATCGTCTTCAAGGCGCGTGAGAAACAGCTCGAGCGCGACGTCGCCATCAAAGTGCTGCCGTTCTCCCTTGCGTTCGACAAGGAGTTCGTCGAGCGCTTCCAGCGGGAGGCCCGCACCTCGGCCAAGCTCGAGCACCCCGGCATCATCCCGATCTACCGCGTCGGCAAGTCCGGCCGGGTGATCTACTTCGTCATGAAATTCCTGCGCGGCAAGCCGCTCTCCTCGGTGCTCGCCGCGCGCGGGACCTTACCACCCGCCGAGATCCGGCTGGTCCTGGTCCAGGTCACGCGGGCGCTCGCCTACGCGCACAAGAGCGGCATCGTGCACCGCGACATCAAGCCCGACAACATCATGTTCGACGAGCATGGGCAGGCGGTCGTCACGGACTTCGGCATCGCGAAGGCGGCCTCGGGCGGCAAGCTCACGGGCACCGGCATGTCGATTGGGACGCCGCACTACATGAGTCCCGAGCAGGCACGCGCGCAATCGCTCGATGGGCGCTCCGACGTCTACTCGCTCGGCGTCGTCGCGTATCAATGCCTCACGGGGCGTGTGCCGTTCGACGGCGATGACTCGTTCTCGATCGGCTACAAGCACATCATGGAGGAGATCCCGCCTCCGCCGCTCGAGACCTACGATCAACGCACGCTGTTCGAGATCATCAAGAGGATGATGGCCAAGTCTCCCGACGACCGGTTCCAGAGCGCCGAAGAGCTCGCCCAGGCGCTGGAGGCGGGCGGCGCCTTCGCCGCCGTGGGACTCGCCACCGCGCCCACCAAGGCGATCCCGTCCCTCGCGGGGGTGCGTCTCGCCGGCGCGCCCACCACGCCGTTGCCGCGCGTCTCTGGCAAGCCGGGCGCGGGGGAGGAGCACAAACGGTCCGTCGCGGCCGGCATCGCGCTGTGGGTGGTGGTCGTCGCGATCGGCTTGGGCGGCCCCGGGCTGTACGCCTACAAGAAGGGGTTGTTGTTCTTCCCGCGCGTGGCCCCGGGCGATTCCGCCCGGGCCACCCTGCGCGATACGCTTGCCCAGCGCCTCCTGGGCGATACCGGGGCCTCCCTCGCGGACACGGCGCCCGCCGCCGTTGGGCGCCCGGCCGACACGACCCGCCCGCATCCGGTCGCCCCCGGGACCCCCGGCCGGCTGACCCTCCAGGGACTGCCGCAGGGCGCTCACATCACCCTCAACGGGTTGCCGTTCCGAGGGCCCCAAGGCGACGTGCCCCCCGGTACCTACCAGCTCGCGGTGCGCGCCACCGGATTCGCTCCATACGACCGCTTGATCGTCATCACGCCCGGCGCGCCGTCCACCGTCAAGCTCGACCTGCAACCGGCGTCGGCTGGGGGAGAGCCGGGCGACGCGGGCGGGCCGTGCGACACCTACGGCCCGGCGTACAACCAGGACCACATGTGCTGGGACGCCCGGCCCGTGCCGCTGTCGTCCACGCTGATACCGGTGCCGGCCGACGCGAGCGTGTTCCCGCGCCCGGCCATTCTCCTGGTGCACGTCTCTCGCGATGGCGAAACGATGGAAGCACGCCTGTACTCGCGCTCGAACATCGACACGTTCAACGATCAGGCGATGGACATCGCCAAGAACCTGCGGTGGAACCCGGCGCAGAAGAACGGCGAGCCGGTGGACGCGTGGGTGCAGTGGCCGTTCCAGCCGGTGAGGCGATAATCGACATCCATCCGACCGCCTTCATCGCCCCCGGCGCGGTGGTGCTGGGAGACGTGACGCTGGGCGCGCGCGCCAGCGTGTGGTACGGCGCCGTGCTGCGCGGCGACGTGGACGCGATTGTGGTCGGCGAGGCCAGCAACATTCAGGACGGCACCGTCGTCCACGTCGACCAAGGGCTGCCGACGCGCATCGGGGCGCGGGTCGGGGTGGGGCATCGAGCCATTCTCCACGGCTGCACCGTCGAGGACGACTGCCTGATCGGCATGGGCAGCGTGTTGCTGAACGGTGTGCACATCGGGACGGGCAGTGTCGTGGCAGCCGGCGCCGTCGTGCCGGAAGGCACGAACGTACCGCCCGGCTCGCTCGTGGTCGGCGTGCCGGCGCGCGTCACCCGTCGGGTGGACGACGCGCTGCGGGAGCGGATCTGCGAGACCTGGCAGCATTATGTGGCCGAGGCAGAGCGGCACCGCAACGGTGCCTTCCCACTTGCAGGAACACGTTTGTGATGTGAATTGTTGAACGTGCTGTGAAGCCGCGGCTCTCGCGAGGTGTTGCCCCGACGTCCTGACGGGCCTACCTTGCCCCTCCGCGCCTTTTTTGATCCGCGCGCCGTTAAATTCACACCTACCACACGTTTGGTGAGCAAGCTCACCTCCGCGAGGGCCGAGCCGCATGACTGCTTCCACCCGTACCGGCACGCTCGATCTGAGCCCCAACGCCGTCATTGTGCTCGAGCGACGGTATCTGCTGAAGGACGACCAGGGGAAGCCTGTCGAGCGACCCGAAGACCTGTTCTGGCGTGTGGCGCGCACCATCGCCGAGCCCGACGGGCGCTACGGGGCGTCGGACAAGGCGGTGGAGGCCTTGGCGGAGACGTTCTTCGAGCTCATGGCCACCCGCGTCTGGATGCCCAACTCGCCGACCCTGATGAACGCCGGGCGGCCCCTGGGGCAGCTGTCGGCCTGTTTCGTGCTTCCCGTGGACGACGCGCTCTCGAACGGCCAGAGTGGCATCTACGACACGCTGCGGGCGATGGCGCTGGTGCACCAGTCGGGCGGCGGCACTGGCTTCTCCTTCTCCCGCCTCCGTCCCAAGAACGACGTCGTCCGGTCCACGATGGGTGTGGCATCGGGCCCCGTGTCGTTCATGAAGTTGTACGACGCGTCCACCGACGTCGTGAAGCAGGGCGGAACCCGCCGCGGGGCGAACATGGGCGTCTTGCGCGTCGATCACCCCGACATTCTGGAGTTCATCGGGTGCAAGGACGACCTCACCCAAGTGACCAACTTCAACATCTCGGTGGCGGTCACGGACGCCTTCATGCGGGCGGTGGAGGAGGGGTCGGGCTACGACCTGATCCACCCGCGCACCGGCTCGGTGGTCGGCCGACTGGACGCCCGCGAAGTGTTCCGCAAGATCGTCCACGGCGCCTGGAAGACGGGTGAACCGGGCGTGTACTTCATCGACCGGGCCAACTACTACAATCCGGTACCGCGCCTGGGCAGCTACGAAGCGACCAACCCGTGCGGCGAGCAGCCGCTGCTCCCCTACGACGTGTGCAACCTCGGCTCGGTCAACCTTGGCCTGTTCGTGAGGGACGGAGACGTCGATTGGGATCGTCTGCGGACGGTCGTGCATCTCTGCACGCATTTCCTCGACAATGTCATCGAAGCGAACAAGTACCCGCTCGCTGAGATCGACGACCTGGCCAAGCGGATTCGCCGCATCGGCCTGGGTGTGATGGGCTGGGCCGATCTACTGGTGCGGCTCGGGCTGCCCTACAACTCGGACGAGGGCGTTGCCCTGGGACGCAAGGTGATGGACTTTGTGGACGAGGAGACGAAGGCTGCCTCGGAGAAGCTGGCGGAACAGCGCGGCGTGTTCCCCGAGTGGGAGCAGTCGATCTGGGGTCCGGACGCGACGGGCGCGCGCGGGCCCGGGGGGGAGCGGGTGCGCCCCATGCGCCGCTTGCGCAACTGCAACCTGACCACCGTGGCGCCCACCGGTACGATCTCGATCATCGCGGGGTGCTCCTCGGGTATCGAGCCGCTGTTCGCGGTCGCGTTCATGCGCAATCAGGCGGGCATGCTGATGCCCGACGTGAACGGGGACTTCGTGGCGATTGCGAAGCAGGAGGGGTGGTATTCCGACGCCCTGATGCAGCAAATCGCCGAGGCGGGTCACATCCACTTCGATACGGTGCCGGCGAAATGGCAGCGCGTGTTCGTCACTGCCCACGACGTGACTCCCGAGTGGCATATCCAAATGCAGGCGGCGTTCCAGGAGTTCACCGACTCGGCGATCTCCAAGACCTGCAACTTCTCGAACGACGCGACCGAGGAGTACGTCGAGAAGATCTACCGCTACGCCTACAAGCTCGGCTGCAAGGGCGTGACGGTGTACCGCGACGGCGCCCGCGAGATGCAGGTGCTCTCCACGGGGTCGACGGCCAAAAAGGTGCAGGCGCAGGCGGGGGGAACGGGGGGGGAGGGGACGGGCAAGGACGCGCTGGCCGAGGCGTTGGGACGCCTCGCCGAGCTCGAGGCCGAGCTCGGGCGCACGCGCGACCAGCTCCACGACGCCGAGGCGGAGAATCTGCAACGGCGCGCAAAGCGGTCGCGCCCCGACTTGCTCAAGGGCGCTACCCGCCGGGTCGAGACGCCGCTCGGTACGATGTACGTCAACATCACCGAAGACGACAAAGGGCAGCCCTTCGAAGTGTTCATTTCGCTGGGCAAGGCCGGGGGCGCGCTGATGGCCGACGTTGAGGCGATCGGCCGCCTGATCTCGCTGGCGCTGCGCTCCGGCATTCCTCTGCGGGAGGTGTACCGCCAGCTGCGCGGCATCTCGTCCGACCGGGTGGTGGGTTTGGGGCCGAACAAGGTGCTCTCGGTCCCCGACGCGATCGGCATCGCGATCGAGAAGTGGATGCAGGAGAAGCAGGGCATCCAGCAGGACCTGCTGGGTGGCCCGGCGGCGCCGGTGCGCGTGGGCGTGCCCGGGTCGGACGGAACGGCCGGTGAGCACGCAGGCGACGCGCAGGACTTCATCGGCGCATGTCCCGACTGCGGGTCCCAACTCGCCTTCATCGAAGGTTGTGCCAAGTGCCACGTGTGCGGGTTCTCGGAGTGCGGTTGAGCGATGCGCTGCCAGACTCGCACTGCTGACGACGGAGTTGCCCGGGACCCCCGAGCAGCTCCGTTTGTACGTCAGCGCGGGGAGTCGCCGATCGGTGCCCCGGGCGGCGCCTCGGGAGCGGCGCGCCGCGCCGCGAGCCCCGGCGGTCAGCCGTCACAGGCCGGGAGGTTCCGGGCGTGTGACCCCTGTCACGACTCGCAACGTCGTGGTGGTGTTATTGTAGGACCGTGAGCATTCCATTCCGCCCCATGACCCCCACCCGGCTCCAGGCCAAGGGCTGGGCCCGGGTCGGCCGACCCGGCGCGCACCTGCTGCGCCGCGGTGCCTGGTACCCCGTCGTGCGGATCTCGTCGAGCCACATTGTCGTGCTGGACGTGAACCGCCGCAACGTGCCCGTGGATCGGCGCTTCCTGGAGATTCGCTACCACCCCCCCGAGCGGTGGAGCATCGTGCGGTGCGAGCCCCGCGAAATTCAGCGGGTCGGGCGGCTGTTCCCGCTCACCTACGCCGTGTGCCCCGCCTGCCGGCACCGGCAAGCGTTCGAATCGGACGTGAAGGAGATGAGCTGCGAGCGCTGCAAGAAGGACGCGACGCTGGCGTGGGACGAGTTGAGCTAAGAACGGGGACAAGGGACGCGAGACGGGGGACGGGTCGCATCGGTCGACTCGTCCCCCGTCGCTCATCCCCCCCTCCCGCTACGGCACGGTCACGCAATCTCCCAGCGACAGGATTCCCGACCCGACGCCCTGGCAGTAGTACCCCCGCGTGCCCCCCTCCAAGAACTGCAGGGTCTCCTTCAGCGCGGCGCTTTCCATCATGCCGCCCAGCGCCCAGCCGCTGAATGGCCGGCAGGGGTGGGCGACCTGGAGTACCTCCAAGCGGGCGAGCTCCAGACCGTCGGGTGAGAGCAGAACGACGCCGCGCTCCAGGTCCTCGAGCGGCACGGAGCGTTCGGTCTCGACGATGATGTTCTCACCGGCGCAACCCAGCGTGATGCGGTCGCCGAAGCGGTCTCTCATACGGGCGTAGTGCGACGTGAAGCCGAGCGACACGCCGTGCGCGCCGTCCTCATTCTTGGTGCGCGGGTGGGCCCGGTGGTGCACGTCTACCAGCCAGGACCCGTCCGGCCCCTGCCCCAGCGCCCCGTCCGGCCCGATCAGCAACCGGTCCACGGAAAGGAGCGGGGCAGGGTCGTACGTACGGGTGGGCTTCTCGCCGGTCTTGAGCGAGGCCCGCTGGATCTGCAGGCGGACGATGCGGCCGAGTTCGCGCATAACAAAATCTATCAAAACGTGGTATCATGGGGGCCTTCACTCCCATGCGCGTCACGCTCGGTTGGGCCCGGTGTGCGGACAACGTGGCGGACATCCTTCGCCGCGGTGCCTGGTATCCCGTCGTCGAGGAGTCGGCGGACGGGCACGTCGTGGTCGAGGTGCGGCAGCAGCGTGTGCGACTGGCCAGGAGCGACGTAACGATCCGAACCGAGCCCCCCGACCACTGGAGCGTCGTGGCCCGGACCGGATTGCTCCGGCCCACGCTGGGAGGGCGGGGGAGCGAGGTGGCCACGACCTACGCGGTTTGCCCGCTGTGCCACTACCGCCAAGACTTCGCGGCGAAGCCGGCCACCCTGAAATGCGTCCGCTGTGGCGCCAACTCCCCGGTGGATTGGTCGGAGACGTGCTGACCGGCGGGTTGCAGGGAGTGGGAGGTGTTTAGTATATTAACAATCAACATGTTAACTACTAACGTGGGATGCCCGACCGCTCTGAGCTCGCCCTGCAGCTGACCGACGCGGTCGCCGCAGCCCACGCGGCGGTGCAGCGCGCCGGCGACCGCGCCTTCCGCGCCTACGGCCTGTCGCACCGCGCGCACGCCGCCCTCGTCGCCGTGGATCAGGGTGGCCCGGACGGCGCCCGTCCCATGGACATCGCCGCACAGCTGCGGGTGTCACGCGCGGCCGCGACCACGTTCATCCAGCGGCTCGAGACGAAAGGGCTGGTCGAGACCACGCCCGACGCCGAGGACGACCGCGGCGTGCGCGTCACGCTCACGCGGCACGGCCTGGACGTACTGCTGCGCGCCGGGCAGCTGGAGCGTCGGCTCGCCGCGCGGGCCATCGAGGGGCTGCCCGCCTCGAGCATCGGCCGCACCGTCCACGTGTTGGAAGAGTTCGAGCATCGACTCGCGGAGAAGCAGATCGGGGTGGTACGCTAGGAACGGGCGCAGGGGCGGGTTACACATGTGCGTATCTTTATACAGGGCTCGGCGCGCGATCGGGGCGCCCGGCGGGTCGAGACATCACGTGAGGTCCGCCACGTACCGGACCACTCACTAACCACTTAGGTCGCATCCGGGAGTCCAAGTCCCATGCCACTCGATCGGCCTCGGCGCGCGCCCTCCTCCGCCGAGTTTTCCACAGATCGCGCAACCACGGGAAATGTTGAAAACCTTGCTCACCGAAGGGAGATGGGTCTGATCCGCCGCACCAAGATCGTAGCCACGCTGGGTCCCGCGACCGGAACGCCGGAGCGCATCGCGGGACTGATCGCCGCTGGTGCCAACGTGATCCGCGTGAACGCGTCGCATGGGACGCCCGCGCTCAGGGCGGGCTGGATCGCCGCGGTGCGGCAGGCGGCCCAGGCCGCGGACGCGGCGGTGGCCGTGCTGGTGGACCTGCAGGGGCCGCGCATCCGGGTCGGCCGCTTGGCGCAGCCACGCCTGCTCCGTCCCGGGGAGACCGTGGTCCTCGCGCCCGAGGAGACGGCGAAGGGCGACGAGCTGCCGACCACGTACGCCGATCTCGCCGCCGACGCGCGGCTCGGCGCCCGCATCCTGCTGAACGACGGGCTGCTCTCGCTCGAGGTGACGGACATCGTGCCACCGCGCGTGGAGTGCCGGGTGGTGGACGGCGGAACCCTCACGTCGAACAAGGGGATGAACCTGCCCGGGCTGCAGGTGTCCGCCCCTGCGCTCACGGACAAGGACCGTGAGGACGTGGCCCACGCCGTCGCCGTCGGCGTCGACTACCTCGCGCTCTCGTTCGTGCGGCGGGCCGAGGACCTCGGCGAATTGCGGGCCCTCGTTCCGCCCGAGGTGAAGCTCGTCGCCAAGATCGAAAAGGCGACCGCGCTCGACGACCTGACGCGCATCCTCGAGGCCTGTGACGCGGTGATGGTCGCCCGTGGCGATCTCGGGGTGGAGCTGCCGTTCGAAGAGGTGCCGGTGGTTCAAAAGCGCCTCATCCGCGAGGCGAGTCGCCATGGCAAGCCGGTGATCACTGCGACCCAGATGCTCGAGTCGATGGTGCACAACCCGCGCCCCACCCGCGCCGAAGCCTCCGATGTGGCCAACGCGATCCTCGACGGGACCGATGCCGTCATGCTCTCGGCTGAGACCGCCGTGGGGGAGTATCCGTTCGAGGCCGTACGGGCCATGGACCGCATCATCCGCGAGATGGAGCGCCCCGGGGTTGCGGCGGTGGTGGGGTCGAGCCGGGACGAGCGCCGTCCGATGCAGGGGGAGACCGTCTCGGTCGAGGACGCGATCGCGCTCGGCACGAGCGCCGTGGCGCGCATGCTGCAGACACCCCTGATCGTGACGCTCACCAAGGGAGGATTCACGTCCCGCAAGGTCGCCGCCCTGCGCACGCCGGTGCCGATCCTGGCCGTGACCACCGAGCCCGTGACGTACCGCCAGCTCGCGCTGGTGTGGGGGGTGACGCCGGTCGCGGTGGACCGTGTCCCGGGGTACGACGCCATGCTGGCCGTGGTGCGTGATCTGATCCTGCGGCGGGGGTTCGCCCGCGCCGGCGACCGTATCGTGATGACGGCCGGCTTGCCGTGGGACGTGTCTGGAACCACCAACCTGCTCAAGGTCGAGGTGGTGTGACGTGAGGCTCGTCTTCTTGGGGACGGGCACGTCGTACGGGGTGCCGCAGATCGGCTGTGCGTGCCGCACGTGTGTGTCGTCCGATCCACGCGACCGCCGCACCCGCACCGCGGCGCTGATCGAGTCGGCGGGCCGGCGTCTCCTCATCGACACGCCGCCCGAGCTGCGGCTGCAGTTGGTGGGCGCGGGCGTGGGGTCCGTCGACGCCGTGTTGTTCACGCACGCGCACGCCGACCACGTCCACGGGATCGACGACCTGCGCGCCGTCTCGGCGGGGCGGCGGGCGCCCCTCGACGTATACGCGGCGGCCGCCACGCTCGCCGAGCTGGAGCGCCGGTTCGACTACATCTTCGACGGCACGCCCGCGCATCCCGGGACGAGCAAGCCGGAGCTGGTGGGGCATCCGCTCGAGCCGGACCGGGAGACGGAGATCGCCGGCATGGCGGTGCGGGCGCTCGCCCTGCCGCACGGCGATCGTACGGTACTCGGCTTCCGCGTGGGGCCGATCGCCTACTTGACGGATGTCAAGGCGATTCCCGAGCCGGCGCTCAGCCGGCTCGCGGGGCTCGAGGTGCTGGTCCTGAACGCGCTGCTGCCGCGGCCGCACCCGCTCCATCTCTCGATCCCCGAGGCCGTAGCGGCGGCGCAGCAGATCGGCGCGCGGCAAACCTTCCTCACGCACCTGACGCATCACACGCCGCATGCGGACCTCGCGGCGCAGCTTCCCGCGGGCATCGCGCCCGCGCACGATGGACTGGTCATCGAGGTGGGCGCGGCCTAGATTCGTCGCGAGGAGGAGCGCGGGGGATGGCGAACGTGTCCGACACGACGTTGCAGCGGTTCCAGAGCCCGGCGGTGCGCCAGAGCGCGGCGCTGGACGAGCTGGTGCGCCAGGCGGTGTTCGGCGGACCGGAGGAGCGCGACCGGGCGCGCTGGCTGATCTGGGAGATCGGGCAACGGGCCGGCGTGCGGCCCGCGTCGATCCACGAGCTCTACCTGGCGCGCGGCCGCGGTGAGGTCCGGCCGTTCACGACCCCGGCGATGAACATCCGCGTGCTCGCCTACGATTCGGCGCGCGCCATCTTCCGTGCCGCGCGGCGGCTCGACGTGGGCGCCGTCATCTGCGAGATCGCCCGCTCCGAGATCGGGTACACCGAGCAGCGCCCCGCCGAATACGTCGCGGTGATGACCGCCGCCGCGCTGCGCGAAGGGTTCTCGGGACCGCTGTTCATCCAGGGCGACCACGTCCAGGTGAACGCCAAGAAGTACGCCGCCGACCCCGAGACCGAGCTGCAGGCGATCCGTACCCTCGTCGAAGAGGAGCTGCACGCCGGCTTCTACAACATCGACGTGGATACCTCGACACTGGTGGACCTGTCCCAGCCCTCGCTCGAACAGCAGCAGCGCGTGAACTACGAGCGCGCCGCGGAGCTGACCAAGTTCATCCGCGACCGCGAGCCCGAGGGAGTGACCGTGTCGGTGGGCGCGGAAATCGGCGAAGTGGGCGGCAAGAACTCCGATGTGCACGAGCTCAAGGCATTCATGGACGGCTACGGGCGCGCGCTCCAGCGCCTGGGAGGCTACACCGGCATCAGCAAGATCTCCGTTCAGACGGGTACGAGCCACGGCGGTGTGGTGCTCCCCGATGGGTCGATCGCCAAGGTGCAACTCGACCTCGAGGCGCTGCGGGCGCTCTCGGCCGACGCGCGCGCCAAGTACGGGCTGGGTGGCGCGGTGCAGCACGGTGCCTCCACGCTTCCTCCCGACGCCTTCGGCCACTTCCCCAAGTGCGAAGCCATCGAGATTCACCTGGCCACCAACTTCCAGAACATCGTGTTCGACCACCCCAAGCTCCCGGCGGACGTGCGGCGGGACGTGAACGAGTGGGTGAAGGTCCAGTGCAAGGACGAGTGGAAAAAGGGAGACACGGAAGAGCAGTTCATCTACAAGAGCCGGAAGAAGGCGATCGGTCCGTTCAAGCGGAGGTTGTGGGACATGCCGGTGGACGTGCGGGCCGCGATCGCGGCCGATCTCGAGAAGACGTTCGCCTTCCTGTTCGAGCAGCTCCGAGTCGCGGACACGCGCGCGGTCACCGATCGCTATGTCAAGCAGCCGTTGCAGTCGCACGCGGAGCCGCGTCCGGTGGCGGTGGCAGCGCCCGACGATCTGGAGGCCGGCGAATGAGCGAGCGGGAAGGCGGGTCTGGGTTTGGGCCGTTCCTGCTCGGCATGAGCCTGGGCGCGGTGCTGGGATTCCTGTTCGCCCCCGAGGCCGGGCAGGCGGCTCGCGGCCGGCTGTCGCGGAAGCTGCGCGGGTTGCGCGACCTCGCCGTCGACAAGGCAGGTGAGCTGAGCGAGCTGTTCGACGACGCCGCGGAGGCGGGCGCGGAGGAACCGCCCACGGCGCGCGCCGCGCTCGAGCAGCGGCTCACCGAGGCCAAGCACCGCCGCCGCGGCGGCAAGTCCGGAGGCCGGGCGCTGCCGCGTCCGGCGGCGCGCGGCGACGAGGAGAACGAGCCCCTCGCGTGAGGGCCGAAGCCGGCTGGCATCGGTCGCTGACCGGGATCGCCCGCCGCACGTTCGAGGCGGCCTTCGAAGACAACATCCCGTTCCTCGCAAGCGCGTTGTCGTTCGATTTGCTTCTCACCATCATCCCGTTCGTCGCGCTGTTGCTCGCCACCGTCGGGTATCTGGTGCAACATCAGGTGACGGCCCAGCAGATGGAGCTGCACGAGCTGCTCGCCCGCCTGCTCCCCAGCACCGCGGGCGGCGTGCCCGAGCCGGTGTTCGCGCAGGTCGAGAGCGCCCTGGCCGGGGTCGTGCGCCAGCGCGGCCGGCTCACCGCGGTGGGACTCCCGTTGTTCCTGTGGTTCTCCACCCGCCTGTTCGGCGGCCTCCGGGCCGCGCTCAACGAGGTGTTCGACACCGACGAGCAGCGCTCCTGGCCCGTCGCCAAACTGCTCGATCTCGTCATGGTGCTGTGGACCGGGGCGCTGCTCGTGCTGGGCGCGCTGGTGGCCACGTGGGAGGCCAGCAACGCGGGCGCCGTGGCCCACAGTTTCCCGCTCGACTGGATGTGGCACCTGAGTCTTGAGACGATCGCGTTCGCACTCGGCGTCGCGTTGTTCTTCTCGATCTTCAAGTTCCTGCCGAGCCGGCGGATCCCCTGGCGCACGGCGCTCGTCGCGGCGGCGTTCTGTGCCCTCGGCTTCGAGATGGCGAAGCGACTGTACGCCCTGTACGTGATCCGCTTCGCCACCCTCGACCGCGTCGCGTCGGACGCCAACATCGTCGCCCTGTTCTTGTTCCTGCTCTGGGTCTACTACACCGCGTACCTGTTCCTGCTGGGCGGTGAGGTGGCCGAGACGTACGATCTGGTGCGGATGCGGCGGTCGCAGCGGGTCCAGCTAGGATGACTCGGTCGGAGCCGATCGACCTGCGGAGCGACACGGTCACGCGACCCTCGCTCGCCATGCGCCGCGCGATGGCCGAGGCGGAAGTGGGCGACGACGTGCTCGACCGCGACCCCACGACGCGCCGCCTCGAAGAGCGCGTGGCCGAGCTGCTGGGCAAAGACGAGGCCCTGTTTTTTCCGTCCGGCACGCAGGCGAATCAGACGGCGGTCGCGCTGCTCGCCCGACCCGGGACCGAGCTGCTGCTCGAGGCCGACGCGCACCTCGTGCATTATGAGCTGGCCGGCGTGGCGGCGAACTGGGGCGTGCAGATCCGGCCCATCAGCACCCCCGATGGCCTCTTGACCGCCGACCTGGTACGCGCGGCCCTGCGACCCCCTTCCCCCCACCTACCGCAGGCCGGCGCCGTGGCGGTGGAAAACACGCACAACGCGGCCGGCGGCAGGGTCATGCCGGCCGACGTGATGGACGGTATCGTGGGCGCCGCCCGCGCCGCCCGGGTGCCCGTGCATCTCGACGGCGCGCGCTTGTGGAACGCGGCGGCAGCACAAGGGCTCCCACCCGACCGTCTGGCGCGCGGAGCGACGACGGTGATGGTCAGTCTCTCGAAGGGGCTCGGCTGTCCCGTCGGGTCGTGCCTCGCGTTCGGCACGGGCGACGTGGAGCGGGCCCGTGCTTGGGAGATCCGCAAGCGGCTGGGCGGGGGGATGCGCCAGTCTGGCATCCTCGCTGCGGCGGGGTTGTACGCGCTCGAGCACAACCTGAGTCGCGTCTCCGACGACCACGACAACGCCCGTCTCCTGGCCGAGCGACTTTCCGACTGCCCGGCCGTCCTCCCGTCGGCTCCGCAGTCGAACATCGTGATCATCGACCTGGTGCGGGAGCGCGATACCGCCGAGGATGTGATCCCGAAGCTGGCGGGCGCGGGGGTTCTTATGGTACCGTTCGGCGCACGCCGGCTGCGCGCCGTGACGCATCTCGACGTGTCGCGGGCCGACGTGGTCCGCGCGGCGGAGGCCATCGGGTCGACGCTGCGCTGAGCGGCGCATTATCTTGGGGGCGATGGGCACAGGCGGTCCGCTGCGCCAGCCGATACCTGTCGCCCGGTCGATTCTGTGGAGCCCTGCGGGTGAGGGCCCCAAGCGACCGGGCCACATCCCGTTTCCCATTTTTCTCTCGCAGTCCGCCCTGACGGCGGTCCACGAACATCTCACCGCGCCGCAGCGGCCGGGCCAGGGTGTCCTCGGGTTCCTCTTGGGCGACCTGTGCGAGTGTCCCGAGACCAACCTCTCCTACCTCGTGATCGACTCCGCCGTGCGCTTGAACCAGGCGATCTACGGCGACCGCACGCGCGATGTGGTCACCCGGTTGTGGGACCGCGTCCAAGCGCAGCTCGAGGAGCAACGGGCCTACCTCATCGGCTGGTATCACACGCACCCGCCGCTCCCGCTGCACCTCACGGAGCACGACGTCGAGACGCACGAGCAATACTTCGGTGAGCCGTGGCAGATGGCGTTGCTGCTCGGCACCGACCCGGCGGAGCCGGCGGCGGCGTTCTTCCGGGCCGGCTCGGAGGACACCTGGGTCAGCACGCCGTTGCCGTTCTACGAGCTGTTGAACCCCGACTCGATCCGGCCCGACGGCAAGAAGCGCTCGTATATCACCTGGAAGAACTACCGGGCCTACAGTGCGGTCACGCCGCCGGCGGTCACCGGGCCGCACGCTGCGGCCGCGCCGCACGCTGCGGCCGCGCCGCGCGCCCCGGGGGCGAGGCCGCCTGCGGAGCCGAAATTCACGCCGGCGTCCGCCAAGCCGAAGCCACCGCCGCCTCCTCCTCTCCCGCCCCCCCCGGAGCGCCGGCCGCGGCAGCCGGAACCCCCGGAGCCCGAGGAGAGCGGAGAACTCAAGTTCCTCACCGCCGCCGAAGACATGCCCCCGTCCCCGCCGCGGCGACCCACGCCTCCACCCCGTCCGGCCCTGCCGCTACCGCCCGAGCCCGAACTCGAGGCCGAGCCCGCGGTCGCTCCCGTCGCTCCGACGCACGAGGGCCACGCGGCGGCCGCACCGGTCTGGCCGGACGAATTCGAACGCGGCGAGGAAGTGGAGCCGGAGTCACTGGAGGAGACGACCGACCGCCCACACCCTGCGCCCCGTCGCCGCCGCAGACTGCCCCGCAAGCTGCGCCTGACGCTGCTGCTGCTCGCGCTCGCCGCCGCCGCGGGAGGTGCGTACTGGTGGTTTCAGCCGGAGCTGCCGCTGCCGACTTGGTCGACCATCACGGCGCGCTGGTCCGCCCTCACGGCGAAGCTCTCCGGGCTGTCGGGCACGGTGTCGGCGCTCAAGGCGAAGTTTCGGCGCACGCCGCCCGCCCCGGCCCCCGCGGCTACGCACCAGCCCGCCACACTGCCGCCGCGGCCCGCGACGGTGTCCCCGCCCGTGCCGCCGCCGGCGGCTGCGCCCGCTGCGCGGTCGCCCCCCGCGATGCTCGACGTGAGCGGTGACTCGCTCGCGCAATCGGTGCGGAACTTCGCCGAGCGGGCCGGCCTGTTCGCCCGGGGGCAGCTGCCTTGCGCCGGGTTGTCGCGCGGCCTCTCGGCGGTCGAGAAGGGCTGGATCGCCTACAACACGGCTCGGCGCAATGCCGGCGTGCTCGACGCCGCGCATGCCGTGCGCGACCAGAAGCTGTACGCGGGTGTCGACTCCGTGGAACGCCGGTTCGAGCAGTCGGGATGCCCGCGGCCCTAGCGCGCTTACTGCTGCTGCTACTGCTGCCCGTGCAGGGTGGCGAACGCCTCCGCAAGACTGACTTGGTCAGGCTGCTCTCGAGCGCCACGCTCGAACCCGACGAGCTCGCCGCCTTGATCCGGCGCAGCTGCCTGAGCTTTGTGCCCACCGGCCGGGACCGCGCCGATTTCGTGGCCTTGGGCGCCGACTCGAGCGTGCTGCGCGAGATCGACGGCTGCGTCCGGCGCGCCGCGGCGCCACGTCGGGCGTCGCCGCGTCGGGCGTCGCCGCCCGCAGGGGCCGCCGTCGCGCCCCGGCCGGCCGGGCCGGTCGCTCCCGCGCCCGCCACCGGCCCCGCGGCCGTCACACTGCCGCCTCCCGCCCGCCGGCGCGCGCCGGTGGCCGCGGCGCGCACGGGGTTCGTGCTCGGCGTCGGCCAGCACGCCGCGGCCGGGACGCCGCCCCCGCTGCCGCTCGTGTTCGAAGCGCGAGACACGAGCGGTGCGCCGATCCCCGGTGAGGAGGTCGCGCTGGGCGCAGTCAACGGACGCGTCGCGGCGACGCGGGTCGTGACCGACTCGAACGGCCGAATACGCGTCGATCTCATCCTGGGCCCCAGGGTAGGCGCGGTGCAGGTGACCGCGACCCTCGGCGCGATCGAGCGGCAGGCCACGCTGTACGCCGAGCCGGGGGCCGCCGTGACGCTCGCGCTGCGTTGCGGCGAGGCGGGCATCTCGGGTCGCGTCTCCTTCACGCCGCGCGTCGCGGTCGTGTTGCGGCTCACGGCGCAGGACGCTTTCGGCAACGCCGCGCCTGTCACGGGATTGCAGGCCGCAGCCGGCGATCGCGGCGTGCTGCGAGTGGCCTTCGTGGGGGCGGACTCCGCGGGGGGACTGGTGCGGGTCGAGCCCCGGGACGAAGGCTCGACGAGTCTTGTGGTCGTGGCATCGCGGCAGCGGGAGGATCTGAGCGTCACCGTTGCCAAGCGACCCGCCGCGGGCGCGACGCACTGCCCCTAGAAGACCGCGCGGCGGGTCTGTGTGCGGTACACCCCGGGGCGTCTCTCCCTGTTCTCCGCTTCGCCGTCAGGCTAGCTTTCGGTGCCCCAGGTCCGCAGGTCGTCCACGCGTGAACCGCGTCAGGCCCCCGCAGGGAGCAGCGCTAAGCGAGGTCGGGCGTCGCTGCGGGGTGCCTGGGGCATTCCTCATCGAATGCGGAATGCGGAACTGGGAATGCGGAATTGCCATGGGACGTCGAGCGGCAAGACGCTCACCGTTACATTCCGCATTCCGCACTCCCCATTTCGCATTCTCGTTAGATTGGCTCGCATGATCGCATTGGCCCGCAAGTACCGCCCCAAGAAATTCGCCGACCTTCTCGCCCAAGACCATATCGCCGCGGCATTACGCGGAGCCGTGGCGGCGGGCCGGGTGGCGCACGGGTACCTGTTCGCGGGCCCGCGCGGCGTGGGTAAGACGACCGCCGCACGCATCCTGGCAATGGCGCTGAACTGCGAGCGGCGTGCCGCCGCCGAGGCGGCGGGTTCGGGGGAGCCGTGCGGCGAGTGCGAGTCATGCACCCGCATCTGGAACGGGGCCGTGAACCTCGACGTGGTCGAGCTCGACGCCGCGTCGAACCGCGGGGTGGACGATGCCCGCGACCTGCGCGAGCGGGCGATGTACGCGGCCTCGGCGGAGGGCCGCCACAAGGTGTACATCGTGGACGAGGCGCATATGTTGACCCGCGAGGCGTGGAACGCGCTGCTCAAGATTCTGGAAGAGCCACCGTCGCGCGTCGTGTTCGTCTTTGCCACCACGGAGCCGCAGAAGATCGCGCAGAGTGCGGCGCCGATCCTGTCGCGGCTGCAGCGCTTCGATTTCCGGCGCATCGGCCCGCACGCCATCGCCGAGCGGCTGCGGCACGTGGCCGCCGCCGAGGGGCTCGCGGCGGACGACGACGCGCTGCACCTGATCGCGAAGAGCGCGGACGGCGGCATGCGCGACGGACTCTCCCTTCTCGACCAGGTCGTCTCGTTCGGCGCAGGACCCGTGACGGCCGCGCGGGTTCGCGAGGTGCTCGGTTTGATCTCGGACGATGTCTACGGCGAGCTGCTACGGCTCGTGTCCGAGCGGGACCCGAATGCGGTATTCCCACTGGAGGAGCGGCTCGTAGACGCCGGTGCCGATCTCGGCGAGTTCGTCGCCGGCGCGGGCGAAGTCCTGCGCGCGGTGCTGATGGTGAATCTCGGAGGCAAGGCCGAGGGATTCACAGAGGCAATGCAGGCCCTGATCGAGCGGTATCGCTCCCCGCTTCCCGCTCCCGACGTGGTGCGATTGCTGGCGGTGCTCACCGAGCTCGAGCCCCAGTTCCGAGCCGGCGGCAGCGCGCGGCTCGCGGTCGAGCTGTTGCTCTTGCGGTGGGCGATGATGAGCCGGACGGTGGAGCTCGAGGCGGTCATTCGAGCCCTCGGTAAAGGACCCGGACCGGGGGAGGGGCAAGGGGGAACGGGGAAGTCCGATGCGGCACCGGTACTTCGCGACGCCGCACCGTTCCCCCTGCCCGCTTCCCAGGCAGTTCCGCCGGAGAAAGGCCCCCTGACCGTCGACCGGCTTCGAGCGCTCTGGCCCCGCGTGATCGATGACACCCGTGCGAAGAGCCCGATGCTCGGGGCGCTGCTGCAGGTCAGCGAAGTCGCCGGGGTGGAGGGCGGCACCATCACGATCCGCCTGCTCGACACCAACGCGGTGCACGCGGAGGGATTGGAGCGGCAGCGCGAGGCGCTGAGTCAGCTCATCGGGCGCTACGTCACGGAGCCGGTGCGCGTCAAGCTCGAGAGCGCGGGGAGCGGGGAGCGGGCCGCCGCGCCACGACCCGGCCGGCTGACGGAGGAGGGGGCGCGCGCCGAACGGCTCAAGGCCCTGCGGGCGAAGGATCCCGGGCTCAGTACCGCGGTGGACGCATTAGATTTGGAGTTGTTGCAGTAGCTTGCCACCCGTTTGAGCGAGGGGTAACTTTCGACGTATGGCGGATTTATCCAACCTGCTCCAGCTGGGGCAGCAGATGCAGTTCCGGTTGTCGGAGATCCAGTCCCAGCTGGCCCAGCAGACGGTCACCTGCACGGCGGGCGGCGGGATGGTGGCGGCGACGGCCGACGGGCGGGGCCAGATCCGTGCCATTAAGATCGATCCCCAGGCGCTTGCGCAGGGGGACGTGGAAATGCTCGAGGACCTCGTGCTCGCCGCGGTGTCGCAAGCGCAGCAGCGCGCCGCCGAGCTGTACCAGGCGGAGGTCAAAAAGCTCGCCTCCGGCCTGCCGCTGCCGTTTCAGCTGCCGCTGTAGCCCACGTGTCGGCCATCGAAGATCTCGTGACGGAGCTGGCCAAGCTCCCCGGGATCGGGCGGAAGACGGCGCAGCGGCTCACGTTTTACCTGTTGAAGCAGCCGGTGGACACCGCCACGCGCCTGGCGGAGGTGATCCGCAGCGTGCGCGAGCGGATCACCGCGTGCGGCGTGTGCGGTACGCTCACCGATGAAGACCCCTGCGCGATCTGCGGCGACCCGCGGCGCGACGCGAGCCTGCTGTGCGTGGTGGAGGAGGCCGCGGACGTCGCCGCCATCGAGCGGGCGGGGCGGTTCCGGGGCCGCTACCACGTACTGGGCGGGCGCCTCTCGCCGCTCGAAGGCGTGGGCCCGGAGGCGCTGCGATTCGACCGCCTGGTGGGCCGGGCGGCGAACGGGGCCGGGGTGCGCGAGGTGATCATCGCGACCAACCCCTCCATGGAAGGCGAAGTCACGGCGACGTACCTGCAGCAGATCTTGAAACCGACGGGCGTCCGGGTGACCCGCATCGCGCGGGGGCTCCCCGTGGGCGGGGATCTCGAGTACGCGGACGGCGTGACCATCGCGCAGGCTCTGCTGGCGCGGCGGGACATGGCCGAGTCCGACTGACCGGGGACACGTGATGGCGGGTGCGGCGAGCTGGTCGTTTTCGGAAAGCGATTTCAAGCAGATCCAGCAGCATTTGCAGGCGTTCCTGCGCGATTCGAACGCCCGCTGTGCGCTGCTGGTGGACCGCACCGGCCAGCTCGTCGCCACCGTAGGCGAGCCGCCGCAGTTCGATTCCACCGCGTTCGCCTCCCTCACCGCCGCCGACTTCAGCGCCAACGACCAGCTTGCCAAGATGATCGGCGAGCACGAGTTCGCCTCCCTGGTGCATCAGGGCGAAAAAGAATCGATGTTCCTCGCGGACGTGGCGAAGCGGGTGATTCTCGTCGTGCTGTTCGACCAGCGCACGACCCTGGGCCTCGTGAAGCTCAAGGGCAAGGGCGCGGTGGAAAAACTCAACCAAATCTTCGCGGCGATGTTCAATCGCGTGGGCGCCGGCCCGGCCGCGCCCGAGAAGGGTCTGCTCGAGGGAGCGGAAGACGAAATTGACAAACTCTTCGGTTGAGAGGACGCGCGTCCCATGTCGATGATCAACTACGCGTCCCGCGAGATCAACTGCAAACTCGTCTACTACGGGCCGGGCTTGGGCGGCAAGACGACCAACCTGGAGCACATCTACGGGAAGGTCTCGCCCAACACGCGCGGCAAGATGATCTCGCTCGCCACGGAGACGGAGCGCACGCTGTTCTTCGACTTCCTGCCGGTGGACCTGGGCACGATCCGGGGCTTCAAGACGCGGTTCCACCTGTACACCGTGCCCGGCCAGGTCTACTACAACGCGAGCCGCAAGCTCATCTTGAAGGGCGTGGACGGGATCGCGTTCGTCGCCGACAGCCAGATCGAGCGCATGGAGGCGAACGTCGAATCGATGCAGAACCTGTACGACAACATGTCCGAGTACGGCTACGACTTGACGAAGATCCCGTTCGTCATCCAGTACAACAAGCGCGACCTGCCGAACGCCGCGCCGATCCGGGATCTCCAGGCGTCGCTCAACCCCGGCTGGCCCGTCGACGACGGGGCGCAGCAGAAAATCGTTCCCGATGCCGCGCACCCGGGCGAGAACCTGATCGAGCGGGTCGACAACCAGTGGATCGGCCGCGCGCCGTACCTCGAGGCCGTGGCGGTCCGCGGCGACGGCGTGTTCGACACCTTGAAGACCATCAGCAAGATGGTGTTGAAGACGCTGAGCTAGGCGAGGATCCATGCGCTGGACCCTGCCCAACATCCTCACCCTCGCGCGCATCTGCCTCACGCCGGTCATCGCCCTGCTGCCGTTCATCCAGGGCTACTGGCCCAAGGTCATCGCGTTCCTCATCTTCCTGGCCGCGGGGGCGTCGGACGTGGTGGACGGCTACCTCGCGCGCCGTTACAACGAGGTGAGCGAGCTGGGCCAGCTGCTCGACCCGATCGCCGACAAGCTGCTGCTGTTCGCCACGCTGATCCCCATCTTCTGGCTCACGCGGCACCCCACGATCCTGGTGGACTACCGCATTCCGTGGTGGGGGAGCTTCCCGGTGTGGGTGGCGCTGCTGTTGGTGGGGCGGGAGCTCCTGATTACCGCTTTTCGCTTTTTCGCGAAGCGGCGCGGGGTGGTGATCCCGGCGCTGGGTGCGGGAAAGCTCAAGGCGGTCGTGCAGAACGTGTTCATCGGTGCGACGCTGTTCTGGTTCGCGTGGAAGGACGTGCTCGCGACGCATGCCTTCGCGGGGTGGTTCCGGACCTTCTGGGACGAGTTCCACGGCGCCGTGGTGGCCTTGACGCTCGCCGGAGCGATTTTCCTCACCGTGTACTCCCTTATCGTGTACCTGTACCGCTACCGCGCGCTCTTCAAGGGCGGCGGGTGAAGCTCGAGGTTCTCACCATCGGCACCGAGCTCTTGCTCGGTCACACCGTGGACACGAATGCCGCCGAGTTGGGCCGGGCGCTCGCCGCCGCGGGCGCGGAGATCGTACGCCGCACCACCGTGCCCGACCAGCCCGACGCCATTCGGGCGTCGGTCGCGGAGGCGCTCGAGCGCACCGGGTTCGTGATTACCACCGGCGGCCTGGGGCCCACGCGTGACGACATGACCAAGACCGTCGTGGCGGGGCTGCTCGGCAAACGGCTCGTGCTCGACGCGCCGCTGCTCGCGAGCGTGGAGGCGCGCTTCAAGCGCCTGGGTCGACCGATGCCCGCCATCAATCGCACGCAGGCCGAGATTCCCGAAGGCGCCACGATCCTCCCGAACCCGCGCGGCACAGCGCCGGGCCTGTGGGTGGAGGACGGACGCGGCCGGGTGGTGGTGCTGCTCCCCGGCGTGCCGCGCGAGATGCGCGGGCTGCTGGTCGAGGAAGTGCTGCCCCGGCTGGTCGAGCGGCAGGGAGGCATGCGAGCTGTGGTCCTGTCGCGCACGGTGCGCACGACCGGTGTGCCGGAATCGGCCCTGGCGGAGCGCATCGGGCCGATCGAGTCCGAGATCGCTCCGCTCACGCTCGCTTACCTGCCCTCGCTGGAAGGCGTAGATCTCCGGGCGACCGCGTGGGGGCTCGAGCCTCAGGACGCTGAGACGCGGCTGGCGGCCGTGGTGGAGCGCCTGAGGGTGGCGGTGGGCGAGCACGGCTACGGAACGGACGACGCCGATCTCGCCGCACGCGTGCTGGAGGCGTTACGCAGCGGGCGCCATCGGCTGGGCGTCGCCGAGTCGTGCACCGGCGGGATGCTCGCCGAGCGGATCACCAACATCCCGGGGGCCTCTGATACCTTCATCGGCAGCGTCGTGGCCTACGCGGACGTGATCAAGACCGCGGCGCTCAAGGTGCCGCTCGAGACGCTCGAGGCCCATGGCGCCGTCTCCGAAGCAACGGTGTGCGCCATGGCCGAGGGCGCCCAGCGCCTCTTCTCGGCCGACTGCACGATCGCCGTCACGGGCGTCGCGGGTCCGGGAGGCGGGACGCCGGAGAAGCCCGTGGGAACGGTGTGGCTCGCGGCCCGGGTGCACACCACCACGCGAGCGGTGCAGCGCGTACTCCCGGGCGACCGCTACGAGATCCGCGCCCGTGCGGCGCAGGCGGGTCTCGACCTGCTGCGCCGCCTGCTCGCCGAGTCCTAATGCCCTCCTTTACCGCGCCCGACGGCACTTCACTGGTCTACGACTCCTACGAAGCGGCGGCGCCCGATGCCGCCGTGCTGCTGCTGCACGGCTGGTCCGATCACGCAGGCCGCTGGCGCGAGACGGGCGAGCGGCTGCGCGACGCCGGTTACTCGGCGTATGCCCTCGATTTGCGCGGCCACGGGCGCTCTGGGGGGCGGCGCGGTCATCTGTCGCGCTTCAGCCAACTGCTGGGCGATCTGCAGGCGTTCCGCCGCGTGGTACGGCTCCGCACGGAGCGTCCCCAGGTGCTGGTCGGCATCTCGTTCGGCGGGCTCGTGGCGCTGCGCTACCTGGAGACACAGCCCAGCGACCCGATCACCGGCGCCGTGGTCGTGTCGCCGTGGCTCGCACTCGCGTTCCGGCCGCCCGCGTGGAAGTTGCTCGCGGGCCGGGCGCTCGCGGATCTGTGGCCGACGCTGCCGATTCCCGCGCGAGTCGAGGCCGACGCGCTGAGCCGGGACCCGGCGGTGAATCAGGCCTACGCCAACGACCCTGCCATCCACGGCGTGATGACGCCGGGGGCGTGGCGCGAGATCCAGTGGGCCCAGCGTGCCGTGGCGGCGGACGGTCACCGGATCGAGTCGCCGCTGCTGTTCCTGCTCGCCGGGGAGGACCGCCTCGTGGACGCGCACTTGGCACGCGGCTTCGCCGACAGCCTCAAGGGAGCCGTCCGGGTGCGCTGGTATCCGGAGATGTACCACGAGGTGCTGCACGACCCGCAGCGCGACACGGCCTTCGGCGACGTGCTCGCGTTCCTCCAGGGCCGGTTGTAACCGTTCGTCGGCTTGCCACGTATGCGGGCTGATTCACCGGCTGGTGCCGGGAGGCGAGTTTACTCGCAGTCAGGGCACGGGTATCTTGCTGACGGAGCGCGAGTTCCCCACGACCTGGCGACTGTCAGATCGGCGCATTCCTCCGGCACGCGGGTTGCCCGCGAAGCGCACGACCATGGATGAGAGACAGCAGCAGCCGCAGGGGCCGGAGCAGTCACCGGCTCCCGAGTCCGGGGCGCTGATCGAGCCCCCGGAGGAGGCGGTGCTGCGTCTCGAAGGCGAGGTCGCCGAGCTCAAGGACAGGCACCTCCGCCTCGCCGCCGAGTACGACAACTTCCGCAAGCGCAGCGTCAAGGAGCGCACCGAGCTGTGGGGCCGGGCCCAGGCCGACCTGGTGCAGCGGCTGGTGGACGCGCTCGACGACTTGGCGCGCTTCGTGCGTGTGGATCCCGCCGGGACCGACGCCAAGACGATCCACGACGGTGTGGACATGGTGGAGCGGAAGGTCTGGAGGGAGCTCGAGGCCGCCGGTGTCACGCGCGTCGATCAGGTCGGGGTGCCGTTCGATCCCAACCTGCACGAGGCGGTGACCACGCGGCCGGCCGATCATCCGGCCAAGGATCACACGGTAGGGGCGGTGCTGCAGCCGGGGTACCGGATGGGCGGCGCGCTGATCCGGCCGGCGCGGGTGGTCGTGCTCACCTGGACGGGGGACGAGGGACGAGGGACGGGGGAAGCGTAGATGGCGGCCCAGCGCGACTACTACCAGACGCTCGGCGTGTCCGAGACGGCGACGACCGACGAGATCAAGAAGGCGTTTCGCCGCCTCGCCAAGCAGCACCACCCCGACCGCAATCCCAACAACCCCCAGGCCGTCGAGCGCTTCAAGGAGATCAACGAGGCGCACGACGTGCTGAGCGACGCCGCCAAGCGGAAGCGGTACGACCAGCTGCGGCGCTACGGCGCGTACGCCGGTGCGGGGCGGGGATTCGGGGGCAGCGGGGGGCCGTCGCCCGGGGGGCCGTCCGAGGGCGTCGACTTCGATCTGTCGGATCTGGGCTCGTTCGGCGGGCTGGGGGACATCTTCTCGTCGATCTTCGGTCGTCGTGGCACGGGCGCCCGGGCCGAGGACGAGGAAGAGATCGAGACCACCGTCGGGATCCCGTTCCGCGTCGCGGCGCTCGGTGGCAAGGTGCCGGTCACGTTGACGCTGCCCGAAGTGTGTCCCACCTGCAGCGGGTCGGGTGGTGCCCCGGGGGCGACGTTCTCCACCTGTCCCGAATGCCGGGGGCGGGGCACGATCTCGTTCGGGCAGGGCGGCTTCGCCGTGCAACGGCCGTGCCCCGTGTGCCGGGGGCGCGGCAAGGTCCCGTCGCAGCGCTGCCCCTCCTGCCAGGGATCGGGTGAGGTGCGCCTCGAGAAGCACCTCACGATCACGATCCCACCGGGGACCGAAGACGGGACGCGGCTGCGTCTCAGAGGGCAGGGAGCGAAGGGCCGCGGCGACGTGGTCGTGGTGATCCAGGTCGAGCCCGACCGGTTTTTCCGGCGCGAGGGGCTCGACGTGATCGGCGTCGTGCCGGTCAACCTGGCGCAGGCCCTGCTCGGCTCCAAGATCAAGGTGCGGACCCTGGACGGAAAGCGCGTGGTGCTAAGGGTGCCGCCCGGCACTCAGCACGGTCAGAAATTCCGGATCCCGGAGCAGGGCATCGAGCGCAACGGCCGGCGCGGCGATCAGTACGTCGAGATCCACGTCCAGATTCCGGAGCAGCTCACCCCCGAGCAGGCAGCGGCGTTACGCCAGTTTGCCGAGAAGAGCGGGATGAAGTACTAGAGCGTGAGCGCCATCACGGCCGCGCTCGTGGGACACGCGGTGGTGAACGCCGTACAGCTCGAGCACGGCACTTCCCACGATGCGCCCATTCTCGCGGGCGACCAACGTGGAGCCGACGTGCTGCTCGAGCCCCGCGCGAGGCAGCTGGTTCGCGTCGAGCAGATCGAAGATGGCGCGGAGGTCGGCGGATGCGGCGGGGGTGATGTCGGGAGTCATATGGTCGGACGGTGCGCTCCGCCCTTGCTCGCGGGAGAGACCGGTGCTAGTGTGTAGCCCCTATGCGGACGTTCGCCGGTCTGGGCGCGAATCGCAACCGTCACCCCAATACGGGGGATGCGGGGGCGTAGCGTGCCGGCTAGTTGATATGAGCGCGCCCCCGGCACCGAGCGGTTCCGGGGGCGCGCGTTCTTGAGCTCACGGTGGGGTGTAGGTCAACTGGCAGACCGCCCGGCTGTTAACCGGGAAGTTGGAGGTTCGAGTCCTCCCGCCCCAGTTGTCTCGGAAGCCCGGGCTTCGGTTTTTCTTGGACGGACTATTGCTGGACCAGGCAGCCGGCCTCGTGCTCGCGACGTTCGCCTCCTCCGGCCCGTGTGCGGGACTGCCGCTCGCACCCGGCACCTCGTGGACTTACCGGGCCGACGTCTCCTGGGCCGTGAGCGGGAGCGACACTGCCCGCCACCAGACTCTCTCCTGGACCACCAACGTGCTGGCCGTCCGGACGTCCGACTCCGCCGTCGCCGCGACGGTGCAAGGGTGGCCGACCGATCTCGCTTGGTGGGAACCCGGCCGCGTGCAGACGGTCTCCGTGATCTATTGCTCTCGTGGTCAGGTCTATCTGCTCCATCGGCCGACGGCGGCCGTCACCGCGCTCGTCACATCGCTGCTCGCAGGCTCACAGCAGCCCACGGTGGACGACCTCATTTTGCGCTTTCCGCTGCACACGGGTCAGTCGTTCGGCGGAGCAGCCGCGAGCCGGAGTGATGCCTTCTACGCATGGCTCGTGGAAGCGGCCGATTCGCTCCCGTCGCTCATCCGCCGGCTCCGGCCCGGCGTGACGGACTCGCTCTATACCCTCGTGTACCGGACCAATCCCGATCACACAACCCTCGGCTTTGTGCCCGGGCTGGGCATCGTTCGTTACAGCTACGCTCACCACGGTACCACGGCGAGCGCCGACGCCTGGCTGGTGGGGTATCACGAGGGGAGGCCTTAAGAGTGAGGCCTTGACGCCCGTCCAACGCACGGGCTTATGATTCGGTAACGGTCGCAAGGCGGTCCCATGCTCCTCCCGCTCCTCGTCGCACTCCTCCAAACGACCGCGCCGCCGGTAGCTGCCGACCAAGGCGAACCGGCGTCGGGGGACGCGAGACCGGTGCGCGTCTGGCTCGGCTCGGGTGGTCTCCTCACCCGCGGCACTCCCGTGCATGTCTACGTCCAGGCCTCCCAGGACGGCAACCTGATCGTGTTACACCGCCGCACGGACGGGCGCATCGAGGTGCTGTTCCCGGGCAGCCCGAAGGACGATCCGTACGTCCGCGCCGGCACCTACGAGATCCAGGCGACTCAGGACCGCGCGGCCTTCGTGGTCGCCGAGCCGGACGGCTCGGGTCTGGTGCTCGCCGCGCTCGCGCCCACGGCGTACCGGTTCGATGAGTTCGTGCGCGCCGCGGCGTGGAGCCCCGACGCGCTCGCGCCCAGCTGGAGCGGCTCGGATAGCGAAGGGGTTCTCTCGGACATCGTTCAGCGGATGCTGGGTGACGGCTATTTCAACTACGACATCGCGACGTACCGCGTCGCGCCGCCCGTGTATGCGATGCAGCAGGATACCGGCGCCACGTTGCCGACGTACCCGACCTGCAGCGACTGCACCTTTATCGGGGTTCAGGAGAACGTGTTCGAAGCGGTGACGCTGTGCGACGCGTTCCTCTCGCCGTGCGTAGCCGGCGGCCGGTTCCGTCACCACGCCCGGTCGGGCGGCGAGCCGGCGGCGGCGCCGACGCGCACCATCGCGCTGTCAATGCGCAGATCTTCCGGGACGCCGCTGATCCCGCGGGACGGCCGGACGCCGGGAGCATTCGTGCGAAAGGCGCCGAGCACCGGCCAGCCTCTGCAACCGCGACCATGTGCTCCGGCCGTTCGGCCCCGTGAACGAGCCGGTCTACCGCTGCGGGCGATCCCATTGACCTCGGGGCGGCCGGCGGTCGCCCACGCACCGGCTGCTCCTGTGGTGCCTTTCCGGCGCCGGACGGTGAGCGCGCCCGCCGAGCCCGCAGCGACGCAGGTGGTGCGGCTCACGCTCACGCCGACGGCGGCGCGGGAGGAGCCAGATGCAGCGCCACGGAGCACGGGGACGATCACCCTCACCGGGCTCACCGTCACGCCGCCGGCCGCGCTCGCTGCCATGGGGAATGGAAGTGGGGGGCGCGGGGCGCAGCGCACCCGTGCGCCGTCCGAGCCGCCGCCAACGCCGCAGATGGAGGCGGCGCCACGTGCGCGCGCTCTCGCCGTTTCCGGGACAGGGGCAACGAGCGGGGCAGGGGAAGCGGTGGGGACGACGGGACGGACGCGCGGGCAAAGCATCGCCCTTCCGCCCGCCATGTTCCATGGCGCCCAAGCGCGCATCCCGGTTGGGCGCGCCGGAGCGCGCCACCGCTAGCGCCTCAGCGCAGCGCTGGTGCGCCCGTGAGGAACTGCTCGAGCTTGTCGGTGCCCATGGCGGGTCGCAGATGCTCGAGCACCAGGCGGCCGAGGCGAGGGATGTCGTCCTTCTGATAGCCGGCGGCGGCGAGGGCCGCCATCAGGCCGGCGGGGCCCACGAGCGCCGCCATCTCCCCGGTGCGCGCGCCGCTCATCAGCGCGCGACCCATCAGGCTCTCGCAGTTCGGCAGTGCGTGCTTCACCGCCCTGAACGTATCCGGATCGAGGCTCGTCCGCAGCGCCATGAGAATGGCGCCGATCCCCTTCTCGGCCTTGCCGGTATCGACCGCGAGGTTGGCCGCGACTTGTCCGACCAAGTCCATGGCGTACAACGATACGCCGCACCGCGTCGGGGCGCCACGACGGAGTCGTGGCGCCCTGGCGCGGTGTGCTCTTACTGCCCGACCGTGAAGTCGATGCGCTTGAGGACTTGCCCACCCGCGTCCCGGATCTCCACGTGCCACGCCCCGGTCCAGTCCGCCGGCACGGTCTTGCGGCTCCACGTGCGCCACGGCGAGCCGCCGACCTGCAACTCCACGTCGCCCACCTGGGTGTCGCCGTGGAACCAGACGTGATGGACGCTCGTGCCGCCGGCGCCCGTCACCTTGCTCCAGCAAATGAGCTGCCCGACGTCGGCGGGGAACGCACTGCCGGTGTCCTGCGGCTGCCGATCGAGGACGGAGCGCGCGACCACCGCTTCGTCGACCGTCACGGCTGCGGCGGGGGCGGGGGCCTGCGTGGTCTCCTGCGCGGCGACGCCCCGACCGGCGAGCAGGGCGAGAACGACGATGGTGCCGATGCGCGTCATGACGGCTCTCCTTCAGAGGTTGTCGGTTGTACGGCCCGCCGACGGCGATGTTCCAGCCACGTGCCAAGCGCCGCCGCGATGAGGGTTCCGGCGGCACCGCCGCCGAGCTGAAACCACACCAGGTATTGGCGCTGGCGCCCCGCGCACTTGCCCGAGAACAACGCGCCGACCATGGCGCCGCACGATCCTTGGATCGTCGTGAAGTAGTAGCCCGACCCCGCGGCGAACAGAATGGGGAGCGCGCAGAACACCAGATGACGGAGAAAGGTCTTCATGGGGAGCCCATCACGTACAGAAAGAGGTAGTTGTAGATCCCCGTGAGCAGCGCCAGGCACCACACCAGCACGACATATGGACCGCTATGCCGATGCAACGGGCGCAACCGCGGCACGGCGCGGCTCACGAGCTGCCACGCGATCCCAGCGAGCGCGGTGATCGCGAACGTGAGATGGATCTTGAAGAACGGCAGCGCCACGAGAGCCGGCCGGCGGAGACTCGGCGTCATCAGCCAAGAGAAGCCGATTACCACCGCAACCTCGATGACCACGCTCACAGTCATCAGGGTCACATGCTGGCGGATGCGGCCCCGCCCCGGTCGCGTCGCGGCGAAGATGACGAGCGGCGCCCCGATCAGGGCCCATGCGACCGCGGCGACGGCGGGGAGGGGCGCGCTCACCGCCCGCGCTCGATCTTCCAGCGGTCCACCACCCGCGCTCCCTCCCCCGTCCCCCGGACAACGTGGTACTGGTCGAAGTGCGCGACCGTCAAACAGGAGTGGTTTGGCACGAGCTCCAGGTGCTCGCCGACCGGGAAGCGGCCGTCCAAGACCGCGGGGGACTCGGCGCGGATCAGGCCATGCTCCTGGGACAGCGTCGCCACCGTCAGCTCCGGTGCGCCGCGCACAGCCCCCATCGCCTGCGGGCCGACATGCGCCGGCCCCGGGTCCTTCGACAGCTCGAGCGCCCCGGCGTCCACGATGAAGTGGGAGGCGCCGGGCTGGTGCGACACCACGGTCGCCAGTACGGTGACGCCCACGTCCGCGGGCGCGCAGCAGCCGATCAGCACCATCGTGCGGTCGTAGAAGACATAGTTGCCCGGCCGGGCCTCGGTCACCCCGGCGAGGTCCTGGGCCGCCGCCATTGCGGGCGTGGAGCCGACGCTCACCTCGCGCACGGGGATACCATCTTCCCGGAGCCGCCCTGCGAGTTCGACCATGACGCTCCGCTCCTGCTCCGCCACGCGGGCTGCCTCCGCCTTGCTCGTGGTCCGGTAGGCATGCCCGGAGTGGCTCAGGATGCCGTCGAACACGACCTGCCGCTCGCGCCCCAGCTCGCGCGCGACCTCCAGGGCGTACGCCGACGCCGGATCCACGCCCGCGCGGTGATAGCCGCAGTCCACTTTGAGCCACACATGCAGCCCCGAGCCCGCAAGCGCCTGGGCGGTGCGCAAGTCGTCCACCACGACGCGCAGCGTCGCGCCGGTCTCTTGTGCAATGCGACGGGCGTGGGGAACATGGCCCGGATCGATGGGAAATGCCCACGTGAGGTCGGTAAACCCGGCGCGCGCGAACACCTCCGCTTCCACCAGGGTCGCGACGGTGAGGCCGTGCGCCCCGTGCTGCAGCTGCACGTGCCCGAGTTCGACGCACTTGTGCGTCTTGGCGTGGGGCCGCAGCGCCACACCGAGTTGCCGGGCACGCTCCGCCATATGGTGCAGGTTATGCTCCACGACGTCGAGGTGGAGCAGCAGCGCCGGGGTCTCGAGATCGTACACGTGCTACCGCACGACATGGAACTCGGTTTGGCGCCGCAGGATCCAGCGCGTCTGGCCGTCCGCGCCCAGTGCGGCGTCCTCTTCCTGCGCGGAGCGCACCGGCTGGTTGCCCCACTCAGGTACGGGGGTCGTGGCCTGCAGCTCGATCGAGAACCAGCTGTTGGGGATCAAGTCGACGTCCCCGCGCCCGGGCACTCCTTCCTGGTGGTCCCACAAGCCGATCAGCGGCCCCGCGCCGTGTCCCCGATCGCCGATCGGGTGGGAGTAGATGGTCCCGCTGATGCCCGCCGCGCGCATCTGCGCCAGCGCCGCGGTCAGCACGTCGTTGCCGGTGCGCCCCGGTCGCATCTCGGCGAGGAGGATGTCCTGGAGGCGGTTCGAGTTCTTGAGCGCCTGCTTCAGACCGTCCGGCACATCCTTTTCGCCGGCGCGCAGCACGTAGCCCATGTGCTGGGTGTCGGTGTTCAGACCCAGGGCGGTGATGCCGAAGTCGCAGTGCAGCACGTCGCCGCGCTGGATGACGACGTTCGTCGAATCGGACAGGTCCACGCCCTGCCGCTGCGCGTCCACGTCCGTGTGGAACCAGGTGCCGAACCCGAGGTCGTTCACCCGCTGGCGCATCCACCAGGCCACGTCGTCGGTGGTCGTCTTGCCGGGGGTGATGACCCTGCTGGAGAACGCGGTATCGATGGTTCCCCAGACGATCTGCATCAAGCGCCGGTACACCGGGAGCATCGCCGGCGCCCGGATCTCCTGGTATTCGAGCGGCAGGCTATCCGCCCGCACGATGCGGGCGCGGTACTGCTCCGGGAGCACCGCCTGGAGCTGCTCCCACTCACCCGCCGACAGGCCGTCCGAGAAGGCGTGGGTGTGGGAGATGTTCACCGCGATGGTCGCGGGGTCGCGCTCCGCGATCGCCCGAACGAGCAGGTCCCACTGCGCCTGGCCGACCAGCTCGGGCCGGCGCCCAATCGAGGGGTCGATGGACTCGGCGCCGTGATACGCCGCGTACAGCCCGCCCTGCGACGTGCCGCCAAGCGCCAGGCGCTCGAGGCCTTGCACGGACCCGCGGTCGTAAAAGACGTAGATCGTGCGCCGCCGCGCGAAGAACGTCGTGGCGGAAACGAGAGACCAGAACACCGGGTCCTCGTTGTACTCACGCATCGGCACCACCCACATCGCCACGTGGTGCCGGCGCATGAGCGGCGGCAGCACGGAGTCGAGCCGGTAGCGGAGCCAGTCTTGCTGCACGGCCGCCTGCTCCCGCAGCGTGCCGAGGGGGCGGGTGGCGGAAGGCGTCAGCCGGGGACCGACTGCGGGAGCCTGGACCAGCAGAGTCGAGAGAAGGAGCGCGGCGAGCGTCATGGCGATTGTGACACCGGTGGAGGTTGGCGGAGCCGATCGACAACGAGAATCGCGAGCAACAGCAGACTGCCCCAGGTGTAGTTGGCGGCGCCGATGAACCGCCACCACCGCGGATAGGGAGCGAACGTCAGGACCCCGGAGGTGAGTAGCGCGGCCACCCACAGCGCGGCGCGGCGCCAGGCGGAGCCCACCGGCTGGTGCGTGAGCGCGGCCAGCCAGCCCGGGAGCGCGAGCGTGTGGTAGTACAGCCACGCGATCGGGGAGCACAGCACCGCGACCAGTCCGGCCACGGCGACGCCGGGGAGGGGTGCGGCGGTTGAGCGGCGCATTGCCACCGCGGCGGCGGCGAGGCACGCGACCCCGAGCGCCGCGACCGCGCCCGGTGACCACCCGAAGAACGCGCTGAATCCCGCGAGCGACTGCGTGCCCGTGCTGCCGAACGTCGCGGCCTCCGTGCCGAGACGTCCCCAGGCGAGCACGGCACCGACGGCGCCCGCGGGACCGTACGGCAGCATGGCGCCCAGGGTGAGCGCCGCGGCCACGGCGACACCGACCACGAGCCCGCGCCACTTCCGTGTGACCAGGAAATACAGGAGCACGAGGGCGGGAAACGCCTTGATCGCCGTCGCGAGTCCGAGCCAGGCGCCGGCGCGCGCCTCGCGACCGGCTCGGAGATCCGCCGCGGCCGCCATCAGGAGCACCAGCAGGATGGGCGTGATGTTCAGGTGCTCGAAGTTGCTTTGCAGCGGTTTGCCGACTGCGGCGACGGCCAGGGCCACGGGCACCCAGCCGCTCGTCCAGCGCCGGGCCAGCGCCAGGCTCCATCCGAGGCAGCCGACGTTCAGCGCCGCCCACAGCGCCTTCGCGAGTACGAGGCTCCAGCGCGCCACCAGCGCGAACGGCACGAGGCCGAGCGCGCTGAACGGCGGCCACCAGATCCCTTTGCCCGGCAGGGCCTGGTACAGGGGAGCGCCCTGCAACAGGCGTTCGCTCTGACTCAGCTCGGTGGTGAAGTCGCCGCCCTTGTGCACGCCGATCGGGATGACGACGGCCGCGTAGAGGAAACCGATCCCGAGCAACCAGCGGGTGGCGCGCGGGGTCAGCCCTTCCACGCACCCACCGCGAGCGCGAGCCAGCCCGCGAGGAACGCGAGCCCGCCCAGCGGCGTCACGGCCCCGAAACCGCGCACGCCGGTGAGCGCGAGGAGATAGAGCGAGCCCGAGAACACCACTGTCCCCACGACGAACAGCCATCCCGCGGCGCGCACCGGCACGAGCGGCCAGCGGGTCGCCGCCCACGCGGCGAACAGCAACGCGAGCGCGTGATACATCTGGTAGCGCGCGGCCGTCTCGAACGCCGCGAGCAAGTCGGGCGCAAGGCGCGCCCGCAGAGCGTGGGCGCCGAACGCACCCGCGGCCACCGCCATGAGCGCCGAGGTCGCGCCGAGCACGCCGAAAACACGGTCCATCAATCGAGTCGGCGGCCCGTCACTTCGATGCGCCGGTAGCGCTCGATCCGACCCGAGCCGCCCACGAACGCCGACCCGAACCAGCTCGTGAGCCCCACGACGACCGATCCCAGGATGGCGGCGCCCAGTCCGGAGAGCGTGAACCCGGGCATGAGCGCCGCCACCAGGGCGAGCGAGATCCCGTTGACGACCAGGATGAACAAGCCAAGGGTGAGCACCGTCAGTGGCAGCGTGAGAATCAGGATCACGGGGCGAATCACCGCATTCACGATGCCGAGCAAGAGCGCCGCCACTACCAGGGTACCCCAGCCGATGATTTGAACACCGGGCACGATGGTCGCGGCGGCCCACAGGCCGAGCGCCGTGATCAGGAGGCGGAAAAAGAACCCTCTCATGGCCCGCGCCTCGCTCTCAGGAAATCCAACAGGACGCTCGCCGGACCGGCCAGCCCTGCCACCCACCGCCGGTCCATCCGCCCCTCCCGGTGGGCCGTGCTCCCAAAGATAGCGGCGCCGCTCAGTCCCGCGCCCGGCCGGCGACGAACCGCGCCGTAACACCGGGACGCACCTCCACGCCCAGCCGGGAATCGAACAGGATCGCGCCTGCGAGCGAGTCGCCCACTCGCGACGCCCCGATGCCCGCGAACGGTCCCAAGTCCGCCGGCCAGCCGTAGATCAGCGCCTGCTCCGGCACGCCGTACCAGGTGACGGCGAGCGTCTCAGCGCGCGGCACCGCGAAAACCAGGACGCCCGCGAAATGGCAGGTCCTGCCCACGACCACTCGGCCGGTGTCGAGCACGACATCGCGCAGCTTGAAGCGGTCTCCCAGCTGGGGCAGGGTGAGGGTGTCGCCGCGCGCGACTCGCCAATGACCCACATAGGGTTGGGCGAATCGCGTGCGGAGGTGCATCTGGGATGACCTGCACGGGTTGGACGGGCCGCACGCGGCGAGCGCGGCGAGCAGCGCGGCCGAGACCGCCTCCCTCACGGGGAAACGCTGTCGGTCGCCCGAATCCGCGCGTTGGTCGAGTCCGCGGCCTTCATGGCGCGGCCGACGCCACTCGCCCCGGGAATCCTTGACTGCGCCAGGATCGAGTCCCGCTCCCGTTCGGTGAGCGTGTCACCGGCGGCACCAGACTTGCCGGACTGGCCGCCTCCGCAGGCGGCGAGCAAGGTGGGTATCAGGAAGGCGATGAATCGGCGCATGCTGGCCTCGAGTGGAGCTTTGGGTAAATATGTAGCGGCACGGCTGGTTGCGCCCCACACTCCGGAGTACCCGCCATGAAGCGTCTCGTCCTGCTGATGGCCGTCGCGCTCCCGGCCTGCGCCCGTCCTTCGCTCATCGACCAATTGGCGCGAGCGACCTGGGTGGACCTGACGTACGCCTTCGACTCGACCACCATCTACTGGCCCACCGCCAAGCCCTTCCGGCTCGAGGTCGTCTCGGCGCAGCGGACGCCGGCAGGCTACTACTACGCCGCGAACAACTTTGCCGCGGCGGAGCACGGCGGCACCCACCTCGATGCCCCGGTGCATTTCGCGGAGGGCCGGCACACCACCGATCAGATCCCGCTCGACCAGCTCGTCGGTCCCGCACTGGTGGTGGACGTGAGCGTCCAGGCGGAGGCGGATCGCGACTATCGGATCACGCCGGCCGATCTCGTGGCGTGGGAGCGGGCGCACGGCCCCATCGCGGCGGGCACGATCGTGCTGTTCCGGACGGGCTGGGGCAGCCGCTGGCCCGACCGCGCCCGCTACCTGGGCACGACCAAAACCGGCCCGGCGGCCGTGCCGGAGCTGCACTTCCCCGGCATCCATCTCGACGCGGCACGCGGGCTGGTCGCGCGCCACGTGCGCGCCGTCGGGATCGACACGCCCAGCATCGACTACGGGCAGTCGACCACGTTCGACACGCACCAGACGCTGTTCGCCGCCGACATCCCCGCCCTCGAGAACGTGGCCCACCTGTCGGCGGTGCCGGCGACCGGGGCCTTCGTGATTGCGCTGCCGTTCAAGATCCGCGGCGGGAGTGGGGGACCGGTTCGCATCGCCGCCCTGCTCCCGCACGGGAGCGTGCCAACTACCGTTCCCTGAGCAGCCGCCGGACGAGCACGCCATACGCAACCAGATTCACGGCCAGTACCAGAGTGCCCAGTAGCAGCTGCGCCGGCCGGGTCAGCCCCACGGGATAGAGCGCGGGAATCACGTAGTGCTCGACGAAGCCGCCGGCGTAGCCCTGGAGCCCGGCCCGCGCCCGCAGCGTGTTCTCGAGCGGCGTGAGCGGGCAGATCCAGCCGCCGTATTCGATCGCGGCGCCCCACAGCGCGCACGGCACGTGCAACCACGCCAGGCCGTGCCGGCGCCACGCGAGCAAACCGCCCAGCACGACGAACGCGACGAAGGCCGCGTGCGCCAGCACGACGCAGTCGGCGAGGAGGCGGTAGAGCATCTCCGGATGGCCTCATATATGGCGAAAACCCCCGCCGGACCAGGGTCCGGCGGGAGCTTTGGCTCCGGCTCGCGCCGATCAGGCGCCCATCAGATGCTCGCAGGGGTGGAACAGGTCTTCGATCGCGCTTTCCAGGCGGTCCGGCAGCTCGAAGAGGTGCTGTAACGCATCGAGCTCATCGCGCGTGAGCGCGCTGCCGTCGGCGTGACGGACCTGGATCCCGTTGGTCGTCGCGGTCGCGGTGCCCGTGATGCGGGCGTAGGGGTCGCCGTTCACGTATACCGTCAGATTGGCGGTCACCGTCTCCGGCGACACCACGATGTTGATGGTCCCTTGCACCCTGACGGTCTCGGTCCCGCGAGTCACGCTGAAATCGATGGTCAGGGTGGCGTTGTTCGCGTTTGGCGTCGTCAGCGTCTCGTGCAGCGCCACGCCCACGGCGGGATTGTCGAGGCTCCAGGTGACGTCGACGTGAGCGTCGGGGTTGTCGGTCGTGAGGTTCGTCGCCGAGAAGCTGGCGTTGAAGCTGAGCGTATGCGTGCCGTCGCTCACGAAGCCGACCGCGGACGCGCTGAAGGCCGTCGCGGGGCTGCCCGTTACGGTACCGCTGACCGTGTAGTCGGCGTACGTCGTGCCGGGGCTCGCGGGAGTGCCGCCGCTCAGGATCACGTGCAGCGAGTTGGTGTTGCCGCTGCTCAGGTCGATGAGATCCACGAATCCGACGGCCACGGGAGGCTCGACCACGTGCTCGGTGATCGGGTCGATGGCGTACAAAATGATGCGGACGCCGTTCGGCGGCGCCGCCGGCGTGGCGCTGGGATCCTCAACGTACCCATGCGTCGTCGTCGCGTCCCACACGAATGTCTTGCCGAGCACCGTCGGCGGAATCACGCTGGCGCTGATGCCGGCGTGCAGCGTTGCGGCGGCCGCGCGGAGCGCCTGGAGCCTCGCCGGCGCGTCGGCGTACGCCTGTCTCGACGTGCGCGGCGGCGCGATCGGCGCGGCACCCAGCAGGGCCCCAGCGGGGGTCGGCGCGGCCACGGGTGAGCCCGTCGTGACGCCCAGCGCGCCGAAGCTCTGGAACGTCGGCGAGGTCAAGACGCCGGAGACGCTCTGGAGGTCGGAGCTGAGCTGCGCGGGATTGGACAGCTGCGGCTGGGGACCGGTGCTCGAGTTGCACGCGGCGGCGATCAGTGAAACGGTGGCGGCGAATCCCCACCAAAGACGACCATGACCTGTGGTCATGTTGTTCCTCCGGGGTGCGGACGTGCTACGGGCGGCCAGACCTGAGCGGATGGTCCGGGCCTGCAACCTATCCGCAGGGGCCGGGGGGGACCGTGATGGGGCGCACGCCTCTCGCGGAGGCTCCTGGAGGAGCGGGAGTTACGCGATCACGCCGCCGCCGAGCAGGCGGCGGTCGGCGTCATACAGCGCCCCCGACTGCCCGGGGGTGATGGCCCGGACGGGCCGCGCCAGATCGAGCGCGAGCGTGCCGCCGTCCGCTTCCCGCACCCGACCCGGAACGCCCGGGGCGCGGTAGCGGCACTGCACCCAGACGGGGTCTCCCGGAGCGAGCGGGTCGGCGAGCCAATTCACCTCGCCGAGCGTCACGGCGTGCCCGAAGAGCTGGTCCCCGGGGCCGATCACCACCTCACGCGTCTCGGGGCGGATCGCCACCACGTACATCGGCTCGCGAAAGCCGCCGGGAAGGCCGCGGCGCTGCCCGACGGTGTAGCGCGCAAAGCCGCCGTGCTCCCCCACCACGTCGCCGCCGACCGTCACGAGCGGCCCCGGGGTGAGGGCTGGCGCATCGGCGGCGAGGTGCCGCTCGAGCACGCGCACATAATCATCGTCGGGCACGAAGCAGATCTCCACCGACTCGGGCTTTTCGGCCGTCACGAGGCCGAGCTGCCGGGCGACCGCGCGGGTCTCGATCTTGGTCAGCGCCCCGACCGGCGTGAGCATCCGTGCGACCACCGCCCGGTCGATGCCCCACAGGAAGTACGTCTGGTCCTTGTGCGGGTCGCGCCCCCGAAACAGCGCGCCCCCCTGCGCGATGGCGTAGTGACCGGTGGCCACGTAGGCGCAGTCGAGGGCGTCGGCGTGGTACAGGAAGTCACGGAACTTGGTGAACGAGTTGCAGCGCACGCACGGAATCGGCGTGCGACCCCGGGCGTACTCGGCCACGAAATCGGCGATCACGTCGCGACCGAAGCGGTCCTCGAGGTTCAGGACATAGTGCGGAATGCCGAGCTTGTGAGCGACGAGGCGCGCATCGGTGATCGAATCGAGAGAGCAGCAGGGGCGGTCCGGAACGCTGTCGCCGTAGCAGAACAGCTTCATGGTCGCGCCCACCACCTCGTAGCCCTGCTCGACGAGCAGCGCGGCCGCGACGGACGAGTCCACCCCGCCCGACATGGCGACGAGCACGCGATCCCTCACCGCACCACCCCCCCTGAGTGCGGAGTGCGGAATGCGGAGTGCGGAATTGCAAGGCAGAGTTCGATCCGCTGGGCCACGCGCAACACTCGAGGCTCGCGCGCTCTACTCCGCATTCCGCACTCCGCATTCCGCATTAGCATCACCGATGCAAGACGGCGGACAGCGCTCTCACCTTCTCGACAATCCTGGGGAGAACCGCGACCGTCGCCTCCACGTCCTCCACCGTGTTGTCCTTGCCGAAGGAAAACCGCAGCGCCGCCACACCCAGCTCGCGCGGCACCCCCATCGCGGTGAGCACGTGCGACGGCTCGACGGCGCCGGTCGAGCACGCGGAGCCCGAAGAGCACGCGATGCCGGCGAGATCGAGGTGCATCAGCAGCGCCTCGCTGTCCGTACCGGGGATGGAAATGCTCGACACATGCGGTGCGCGCGGTGCGTGCGCGGCGTTGATCGCGGCGTCGGACACGACGGCGAGCACGCGACGCTCGAGCTCGTCGCGTAGTGCCGCGACGCGGGTGGCGAACTCCACCTGCTCCCGGGCCGCGAGCTCGGCCGCTTTGCCGAGTCCCACGATTCCGGGCACGTTCTCGGTCCCGGGCCGGATGCCGAACTGCTGGCCGCCGCCGTGGATGATCGCCTCGATGGCGTGGCGGTCACGCACGATGAGCGCGCCGATCCCTTTCGGTGCGCCGATCTTGTGGCCGGAGATTGTGAGGAAGGTGCATGCCACGTCGCGGAGCGTCACGGGGATCTTGCCGAAGGCCTGCACGGCGTCCACGTGGAACGGGACGCCGGCCTCGCGACATCGCGCCGCGAGTCGCCCGACGGGCTGCACCGTGCCGACCTCGTTGTTCACCCACATCACGCTGACCACGGCCACTCCGCGCGCCAGGGCCTGCTCCAGCGCGGCCTCCGTCACCGCTCCCGCGTCGTCCACCGGCAGGATGATCTCTTCGCCGCCCAAGTGGGCAACGGCGTGCGCGGCCGCGAGCACCGCCTTGTGCTCCACCGCCGACACGGCCACGCGGAAGGGACCGCCCCGGTCCCGCGCGGCCAGCGCGCCGCCGATCACCGCCAGGTTGTCGGCCTCGGTGCCGCCCGACGTGAAGATCACCTGTCCCGGCTCCGCGCCCGCCCCCAGCGCGTCGGCGATGGCGCGCTTCGCTTCCTCCACCCCGGCGCGCGCCGCCCGCCCGAAACGGTGCGCCGAGGACGGGTTGCCGAAGGCATCGCGCCCCAGATATGGCAGCATCGCCTCGAGCACCTCCGGACGCACCGGTGTCGTGGCCGCGTTGTCGAGGTAGACCAGGCGCTTGGACATACGGAGAAATCTAGAGACTAGATGGATCGGACGCCAAGCCGGAGCACGTCTTGCACTTCGAGCGTCTCGTGGCAGAAGAACGGCTCGCCGTACGCCGTGCGGATGAGGGAGCCGTAGTGCGCCGACTGGATGCGGATCAGCTCGTACAGATCCTGCCCGGTGGGGTGGATCTCGCCCGCCGCCTTCGCGCCGTCGAACTGCGACGCGTAGCAGTGGATCGCCGTCATCTTGGTCTCGAAGGTGTCCGAGATATCCACCACGAACGAGGGCTTCACGGGATCTTCCCGATAGGCGAGGGCGTAGAGGATCTTGAACGGGCGGTGCGGCTCGCCCGCAGCCCCGTACTTCGCGAGCCCGGCGAGGTAGCAGGCGTCGCGCCCCAGCTCGGACGCGACGCGATGGTCCGGATGGCGGCCCACGGGAAACGGGAGGATCACGACGCGCGGCCGCGTGGCCCGGATCAGCTCTACCAGCTTGGCGCGTGACGGCTCGTCGTTTTGAAGGTGCGCGTCGGGCAGCCCGGCGTTGAGGCGCAGCGTCACTCCCAGCGCTCGGGCCGCGCGCTCGGCTTCCGCCGCTCGCGTCGCGGCGTCGCCGCGCGTGCCGCTCTCGCCCTGAGTGAGGTCGAGAATGCCCACCCGGTGGTCCGCGTTCACGGCCTTGGCGAGCGTGCCGCCGCACGTGAGCTCGACGTCGTCGCGGTGGGCGGCGATAGCCAGAAGATCGACGGTGTTGGACAAGCGATTCCTCCGGAAGTCGAGGTTGGTGGAGGTTGGTGGAGGTTCTGGAGGTTGTGAGGGCTGACCTTCACTATCCTCCACAACCTTCAAAACCTCCACCAACCTACTCGTATCGCAACGCCTCTACCGGATCGAGCCGCGCCGCCCGCGCCGCCGGCGCGATGCCGAACACCACGCCGATCCCGATCGAGACGGCGCACGCGACCAACGCGCTCCACACCGGCACGCTCAGCTCGAGCTTCATCGCGAGCCGAAGCAGCTGGCCGAGCCCGAGACCGAACACGATGCCGATGATGCCGCCCATCAGCGTCAGCGTCGCCGCCTCGATGAGAAATTGCCACAGGATCTCCCGCCGCGTCGCACCCAACGCTTTGCGCACGCCGATCTCGCGGGTGCGGTCCGTGACCGAGACCATCATGATCGCCATGACGCCGATGCCGCCCACCATGAGCGCCACGCTCGACAGGGCGACCATCACCGCGAAGAACGCCTTGGTGAGGTTGTTGAAGGTGTCGAGTATCTGGTCTTGCGTGATGAGATCGAAGGAGTTGGGGTCGGCGGCACGCAGCCCGCGCAGCCGCCGCAACGCCACCGTTACGTCGTCCATCGCGCGCGACACGCTGACGCCGCTCTGTGGCTTCACCACGATCCACAGCGCGTTGGTCTCATCGTAGCGGAAAAACCGTCGCGCCGTTTCGAACGGGATGATGGCGCCGATCTCCTGCGACGGCGGCTGAAAGATGTTCTCCGGGTTCTGGTACACTCCGATCACCTGGAACGGCTTCCCCGAGATCCGCATGAAGCGGCCGAGGGGATCGACCCGGCCGAACAGCTTGTCCGCGAACTTGCGCTCCACTACCACCACCGGCGTGCCGCCATGCAGCTCGGCGGAGGTGAAGAACCGGCCCGCCGGCAGGCCGCCACCCTGGATCTCCATGTAGTGATCGTCGGCACCGAACACCGTCACGATCTGCGTCCGCGTGCCCTGGTACTCCATCTTCTGAAATAGCTGCACCCAGGTGCCGGCATACCGGATGTCCGGGAGCTGGCCGATCGCCTCGGCCTCCCGCGGCTGCATCACCGGCCGGATCCGCACTTCCTTGGGGAGCGCGTCCGGGTTGAGCGGTGTGGTGGACCAGAAGCGCATGATGTAGAACGTCGTCGGCCCCGCGACCTCGATGGTGTTGATGATCTGGTCACGGATGCCCTGAACGATCGATGCCATGGCCATCACGGTCGAGACACCGATCACGACACCGAGGATCGTGAGCGCCGAGCGCAGCTTGTTGGCGCGGAGCTGCTCGAGCGCGATCAACCATCCTTCGGTGACGGCGTGGAGTTTCATTCGTACCGCAGCGCGACCACCGGATCGAGCTTCGCCGCGCGCACCGCCGGGTACACGCCGAACACGATCCCCACCCCCGCCCCCAGGCCCAGCGCGAGCGCCACGGACCAGAGGGTGACGCGGGCGGGCAGTGGGAACAGCAGCGTCACGATGCCGGCCAGCCCGGCGCCCGCGAGCAGGCCCAGCAGCCCGCCAAGCAGCGCCAGCGTGATCGACTCCGCGAGAAACTGATTGCGAATGTCCCGCCGCCGCGCGCCGAGCGACTTGCGGATCCCAATCTCGCGGGTGCGCTCGTTCACGCTCATGAGCATGATGTTCATGATCACGATGCCGCCCACCACGATGCCGATCACGACGACCGCCGGGATCACGGTGAAGAGGAGGCGCGTGAGATTCTTCCAGAAGCTGACCAGCGCATCCGCCGTGTCCACCGTGAAGTCGTCGGGCTGGGTGGGCCGCAGCCGATGCGCGATCCGCATCGCCTCCTCGGCACGCTGCATTCCGGGCTGCACCAGGGTGGCGTCACTCATCTTGACCGAGATGACCGTGGTCTTGCGGCGCCCGTAGAGCGCTTCGAAGGTGCTGAGCGGCATCATCACAAAGCCGTCCCACGACTGCCCCAGTACGTTGCCCTTCTTCGCGATCACGCCCTTCACGGTGTACTGCTGGCCCAGGATGCGGATGCTCTGGCCGATCGCCTGGCCGGGGTAATCGAACAGCTTGTCGACGATGTCGAAACCGAGCGCGACGACGGGGCGGCGCTCCCGCACATCCACGTCGGTGAGCGGGTCGCCGGCCGCGAACTCGTAGTCCTGCACCACCTGAAACGGCGCGGTCACGCCGAACACGAACACGTCGCCCACGGTCTTGTTGCGCCACACCACGTCCGCCTGGGGCGTGGGCCATCCCGACTGCAGGGCGATCGCCCGGGCGTCGGGGAGCGCGCGCGCCACGTACGCAACGTCCTCGGGGGCGATGATCGGCCGTCGCTGGATCGCCTTCCACGCTTCGTCGTCGATCAGGCCGATGGCGATGGGCGTGCGGCGCACCTGGAATGCGTTGATTCCCACGATCGCGCCGCCGATCCGCTCGCGCACGTACGCGTTCATCCCCTGGATGATCGCCACCACGGCGACGAGGAACGCCACGGACACGATGATCCCGAGCAGGGTGAAGAACGAGCGCAGCTTGTGGCTCCACGCGGCCTGGAGCGCTTGGAGAATGGCTTCGGAGAGCTGCATGGCGCTACAAACTTAACTGCGGAATGGAGCAGGGAGCGGTACCGCACTTTGCGCCGTCGGGTACCGCTCCCTAGTTCCCCGCTCCCGCTTTATCGGCCGCTCAGCCCTTACGCCCGAATTGCGGCTCCAGCCGCGCCAGCACGTACACGTTGTGCACGAACCGGGCGACGAGCAGGCCGGCGAGCCCCGCGGCGAGCGCGCCCGCGCCCAGATTCGCGACCACCTGGAGCTCGGGCCCCCCGCCCGCGGGCACCGCGTGATACAGGGCCAGCACGGCGTTGCAGCCGATCAACACGATCCGGGCTTCCGTGGGCCCGATGCGACCGTAGCCGAGGCGGAACCGACCGAACACCTCCGACTCGAGATACACGTTGATCGACAGCGCGAGGTACAGCACCACCAGGCCGAGCGCGAGGCCCGGGTGCACGTAGTGCGACAAGGCGATCCCCGTGCCGATCACCACCGTCGAGTAGGCATCGGTCATGTGGTCGAGATAGTAGCCGTAGCGCGGCCGCTCGACGCCGCGCACCCGCGCCAGCGTGCCGTCGAGACTGTCGCCGAGCCACTGGACGAAAAGCAGCGCGCTCGCCACCCAGAGCCACCCGGCGTCGGCGCGGGCCAGCGCGTAGGCGACCCCGACGCCGGTCGCGGCGAGCACGCCGAGGGCGGTGAAGTGATTGGGCCGCCAGCGGCGCGGGATGCGCGGGGCGATCGCGCGCAGCAGGCGTCGCTCGGGTTCGGCGAGGAGGAAGGTCAGTTCGCGGGTCGACGTGGCCATAGGAGCACCCTCACGGATGGGATCAGGAGCAGCAGGAACAGCGCGGCCAGGAGCCCGGCCGGCAGCCGTACGGCGGTGCCGAGCCAGGCGAGCAGCAGGTAGCGCGGCAGCCGGCCGGCGGCGACCGCGGCCAGGTAGCGGTCGAGCCGGTAGCCTGCCGTGAACGCGAGCACTTTGAACGGGAAAAACGGCAGCGGCGTGAGCCCCGACAGCGCGAGGATCGCGAAGGGCGACCGCGCGAACAGACGGGACAAGAACAGGGGCGATGTGTCGCCGCGGCGCGCCGCCAGGCGCCGCACCAGCGGCACGAACAGGCGGTGATCCACCCACGCGGCGGCCACCGTGCCCGCGGTCGCGACCAGCGCGGTCACCCACACGCCCAGCCGCGGCCCGTACCAGATCACGACCGGCTCGTGCGGCACGATCGCGAGGGCGACGTTCGAGATGAACGCGTAGGCGAAGAGCGCAAGGATCATTGCGCCGAGCGTCGCAAGATCAGGGCCGCGCGGTGCGCCGCGCCGCGAGCGCGCGGCCGTCGCGGGGCCTGCCCCTGCGTGAGGGTCCGACACGTCCGCGGCGCGTCGCCGGGACACGACTATTCGTACCGCAGCGCTTCGACCGGATCGAGCCTGGCCGCCTTGTTGGCGGGGTACAACCCGAACACGATCCCCGTCAGCGCGGCGGCGACCAGAGCGGCGATCACCGACCCGAGGGGCACGTGCGCGGGGATGGGCGTGAGGTGGGCGATCGCGAACGCCACCAGCCCGCCCACGAGC